>NZ_JBEOPS010000011.1:0-214364 GCF_040310305.1 Pseudomonas sp. HY13-MNA-CIBAN-0226 | reverse complement strand
AGGAGAAGATTTCGACACGGCCAAGCTTTTCAGCGAAAAACACCTGCTGAAAGCTTGACCGGTAACAGAGTATCTACAGGGAATCGCAATCCCATGTAGGAGCTGCCGCAGGCTGCGATCTTTTGCTTTCAGAACCTATTGCTTGCCCAACGCAAAGTTGGGTAATGCACCTACCGGCTGATTGAACTGGTACGGTATCGACACCAGTCCCATCCCGGTATTGCGCTGTACCACAAAGTGCAAATGCGGCCCGCTGCTGTTGCCGGTATTGCCCGACAGCGCCAACGCAGTGCCCACCCCAACCCGCTGACCTTCCCGGACGCTGACCGAACCTTGCATCAGGTGCAGGTACACGCCCATGGTCCCGTCGTCGTGCAGCACCCGTACGAAGTTGCCTGATGGGTCGGTCCCCTGGCCGGCCTGGTTATTCTCGGTCTTCACCACCATCCCGCCTCGCGCCGCAATGATCGGCGTGCCTTCAGGCATGGCAATGTCCATGGCGTAGCGATTTTTCGCGCCGAAGTGACTGTATTGGCCGTTGGCACCCTGGCTCAGCCGAAACGGCCCACCCCGCCAGGGCAATGGGTAGCGATAAGCCAGGGCAGCCCCTGCAGGGTCGCCCAGGGAATATTTGAACGCCGGGGTATACACCAGCGGCTTTCCCGCCCGGGTGGCCGTGAGCAGCGCCAGGCGCAGGTTGCTGCGTGCCGGCAGCACCCGACGGATCGGGCGGCTCGGCGCACCGCTGACGTTCTTCAGACCGGCAAAACTCAATTCGATTTCGACCGGCGCGTACAGGTCATTGCGCACAAATACGCTATCAGCGCCCTGCTGTTTCTTGATGTCGAGGTACACCTGGCCTTCAAGGCGCTCGACCATGCGATCGCGGAAAACGAACACCTTGGCGCCTTTCGAGGGGCGGTCGCTGTAGGAGACCACGCCGTTGGCGTCCTTGGACTTGTAGATAGTCATGGCCACAACCGAGGTGGAGGCCAGGAAAAGACCACAGAAAAACAGCAAGCGCGCGAGCATGGGCAGAGGTTCTGTCGAGGAGAGTCCTGGGAGGGAGCCTAGCAGCTGCAATGGACCTGGGTAGGCGGCAGATGTTTCAAAATCGGCAGATCAATGGATGTGTGGTGAATCGGATGACGCCATCGCGAGCAGGCTCGCGATGGCGGCTTTCAGGCAACCAAGGATTTAAGCACCCGGCACAAAATGCTTCTGTACCGTACCACGTGCTATCAATCGCGATATGTAATCGAGCTTCTGAGCATCCTGGTCCACGAACCGGAAGGTCAGCTGCAACCACTCGCTGTCAGGCCTCGGTTCATAGGCGACGATGGCATGCAGGTAGCCGTTGAGACGCGCGATCTCGGCATTGTCGCCCTGCTCCAGGTCGAGCACGGCACTGTCGAGCACCTGCGGCAACGTGTCAGTACGCTTCACCACCAACAAGGCTTCCTTGAGGCTCAAGGCCTTGATCACGCACTGCTGGTTACCACTGGACAGGCGCAA
The DNA here is from genome assembly GCF_040310305.1 of Pseudomonas sp. HY13-MNA-CIBAN-0226. NCBI lineage: Bacteria > Pseudomonadati > Pseudomonadota > Gammaproteobacteria > Pseudomonadales > Pseudomonadaceae > Pseudomonas > Pseudomonas sp. HY13-MNA-CIBAN-0226. Next base: position 212,849 of record NZ_JBEOPS010000011.1, on the reverse strand, counting down.
CTGCCCATGGCCGCGGCCTGCAGACGCAGACGGTGCAGCAGCGGCCTTGGGTGGCGAGTTGCTGATCAGGCCACGTGACGGCGTCGGAATCGCAGGCGCAGCAACCACGGTCGCCTGGCCACCGGTCAAGGCGTTGAGGGAGTCGTTGCCGAAGGCGGAGCTCATCTTCACCGGCGCGCTGCTCATCAACGCGTCGAGCTTGCCGACCTTGTTCAGGGCCTGCTTGACCTTGGTCAGTAACTGCTCGTTGTTGAAGGGCTTGCTGACGTAGCCGGAAACGCCTGCCTGGATCGCCTGGACAACGTTCTCCTTGTCGCCACGGCTGGTCACCATCACGAACGGCATGGTCTTGAGACGGTCCTGCTCGCGGCACCAGGTCAACAGTTCCAGGCCGGACATTTCCGGCATCTCCCAGTCACACAGGACCAGGTCGAATGTTTCCCTGGCCAGCAAGACCTGGGCCTTCCTGCCGTTGACGGCGTCCTCGATCCGAATGCCCGGAAAGTAATTGCGCAGGCATTTTTTCACCAGGTCACGAATGAATGACGCATCGTCCACGACCAAAACACTGACCTTACTCATCCATCACCCCTTCCAAAACCCCGGCAAGCTTAGCGCCTTGCTGATGGCACACTGCCATAAACTCTCAGTCACGCCGGGACTTTTCGTTCGCGGGGTGCTGCTTCGAATTCGTAAGCCACAAACAAAAACGCCCGACCAAAAGGCCGGGCGTTTCTCTTGGGCAAACTTACTTATCGTCAGCTACACCCGGAACATTAGCGGTTTCGCCACTTGTGCCTTCAACTTCTTCCTTCATGCGCTTCAAGCCCAGGTGACGCACATCGGTGCCGCGCACCAGATAGATCACCAGCTCGGAAATGTTGCGCGCGTGATCGCCGATTCGCTCCAGGGAACGCAGCACCCAGATGATGCTCAAGACCCGCGAGATAGAGCGCGGGTCTTCCATCATGTAGGTCGCCAGTTCACGCAGGGCGGTCTTGTATTCGCGATCGATGATCTTGTCGTACTGGGCTACCGACAATGCCAGGTCGGCATCGAAGCGGGCAAAAGCGTCCAGTGCGTCACGGACCATATTGCGCACCTGGTCGCCGATGTGACGCACTTCGACATAACCGCGCGGCGCTTCACCTTCTTCGCACAACTGAATGGCCCGGCGGGCGATCTTGGTCGCTTCGTCACCGATGCGCTCCAGGTCGATCACCGACTTGGAAATGCTGATGATCAAACGCAGGTCGGACGCCGCAGGTTGACGACGGGCCAGGATGCGCAGGCATTCTTCGTCGATGTTGCGTTCCATCTGGTTGATCTGGTCATCGATTTCGCGAACCTGCTGGGCCAGACCGGAATCGGCTTCGATCAGCGCGGTAACCGCGTCATTGACCTGCTTCTCGACCAGTCCGCCCATGGCCAGGAGGTGGCTGCGCACCTCCTCTAGCTCGGCGTTGAACTGCGCGGAGATGTGATGGGTAAGGCCTTCTTTACTAATCATGTTGGCGTCCTTGGAGCGTCCGGTAAGGTGCGGTGGACCGCAGCGTCAGTTCAGTGAACAACCACTATTGCTAGCCATAACGACCGGTAATGTAATCTTCGGTCTGCTTCTTCGCCGGATTGGTGAACAGGGTATCGGTGTCGCCGAATTCCACCAATTTGCCCATGTACATGAACGCTGTGTAGTCGGAGACCCGCGCGGCCTGTTGCATGTTGTGGGTCACGATGACGATGGTGAACTTCGATTTCAGCTCGTAGATCAGCTCTTCAACCTTCAGCGTGGAGATCGGGTCCAGAGCCGAACAGGGTTCGTCGAGCAGCAGCACTTCCGGCTCCACGGCGATGGTACGGGCAATCACCAGACGCTGCTGCTGACCACCGGAAAGGCCCAGTGCGGATTCGTGCAGGCGATCTTTTACCTCGTCCCACAAAGCCGCGCCCTTGAGCGCCCACTCCACGGCTTCATCAAGCACACGCTTCTTGTTGATGCCCTGGATGCGCAAGCCGTAGACCACGTTTTCGTAGATGGTCTTGGGGAACGGGTTCGGCTTCTGGAACACCATGCCCACGCGTCGACGCAGCTCTGCAACGTCTTCGCCTTTACGGTAGATGTTGTTGCCGTACAGGTTGATGGCGCCTTCCACACGGCAACCGTCGACCAGGTCGTTCATGCGATTGAAAGTACGCAGCAGCGTGGATTTGCCGCAGCCAGACGGGCCGATAAAGGCTGTGACGCGCTGTTTCGGGATGTTCATGCTGACGTCGAACAACGCCTGCTTGTCACCGTAGAACAGGCTCAGGCCAGGCACTTCGATAGCCACGGTTTCCTGCTCGAGGTTCAGGCTCTGTTTGTCGCGACCCAGGGCCGACATGTTGATGCCGTGGGTATGTGTTTCGTGTTGCATGGGAGGCTCCCTGTGCTAACAAATTCGGTTCGTTGAGCCACTGGCCTTGCCAATGGGTTACTGAAAATCTGTGGCTTGTGCCGGTCCCTGGGGGAGCTGGCTTGCCAGCGATGCAGGCGGTGCGGTGTTTCAAGTTACACCGCAGTAATGCCATCGCTGGCAAGCCAGCTCCCACAGGGTTTGTCTTAGCTATCTAAAGCTTTGTATTTTTCGCGCAGGTGGTTACGGATATAGACCGCCGACAGGTTCAAGGTCGCAATCACCAGCACCAGCAGCAACGCCGTGGCGTAGACCAGTGGGCGTGCGGCTTCGACGTTAGGGCTCTGGAAGCCGACGTCGTAGATATGGAAGCCCAGGTGCATGATTTTCTGATCGAGGTGAAGGTACGGGTAGTTACCGTCCAGCGGCAGCGACGGCGCCAGTTTCACCACACCCACCAGCATCAGCGGCGCCACTTCACCCGCGGCACGGGCAACGGCGAGGATCATGCCGGTCATCATCGCCGGGCTGGCCATCGGCAGTACGATCTTCCACAGGGTTTCCGCCTTGGTCGCGCCGAGGGCCAGCGAGCCTTCGCGCACGGTGCGAGGAATCCGCGCCAGGCCTTCTTCAGTGGCCACAATCACCACCGGCACCGCCAGCAGCGCCAGGGTCAGGGATGCCCAGAGCAACCCCGGAGTACCGAAAGTCGGCGCCGGCAGGGCTTCAGGGAAAAACAACCGGTCAACCGAGCCACCCAGGACATAAACGAAGAAGCCCAGGCCGAATACGCCGTACACGATGGCCGGTACACCGGCCAGGTTGTTCACCGCGATGCGGATCAGCCGGGTCATGGTGTTCTGCTTGGCGTATTCACGCAGGTACACCGCAGCCAGTACGCCAAACGGCGTCACGATCATCGCCATGATCAACGTCATCATCACGGTGCCGAAAATCGCCGGGAAAATCCCGCCTTCGGTGTTCGCTTCACGCGGATCGTCGCTCAGGAATTCCCAGACCTTGCTGAAGTAGAAGCCGATCTTGGTCATGGTGCCCATGGCGTTCGGCTGGTAGGCGTGAACCACTTTGCCGATGCCGATTTCGATCTCCTTGCCGTTGGCATCGCGGGCCGTCAGGCTGTCGCGATTGAACTGGGCATGCAGGTCGGCCAGGCGCGCTTCGATGTCCTGATAACGGGCATTGAGCTCGGCGCGCTCGGACTCCATGTCCGCTTGCGCGGTAGCGTCCAGCTTGCCGTCCAGTTCCAGTTTGCGGCCATGCAGGCGAATGCGTTCCAGTCCGGCGTTGATCGCGCCAATGTCGGACTTCTCCAGGGTCTTGAGCTCGCTCGCCAGCCTGTTCACGCGCTCGACACGGGCCTGCAACTCAGGCCACGCCGCCTCGCCTTCGGCGATGACTTTGCCATCCTGCTTAACGTTGACCAGGTAGCCGTAGAAGTTGCCCCACTCGCGGCGTTCGATCGCCATCAGCTCCGGCGGCGTCTTCTGGTTAGTCAGCCACTCGCCGACGACCCAGGTGAAGTCATTGCCGTTCAAGTCACGGTTGCCGACCTTGATCAGCTCACGAGTCATGAACTCCGGACCCTGCTCGGGCACCGGCAGGCCAGCGCTTTTGAGGCGCTCACGGGGCACTTCTTCTTTCTGCACCACTTCGCCGATGACCAGGTGATTGGCCTGGCCAGGCACGTCGTAGCTGGCGTGGATCAAGTCCGCCGGCCAGAAGTGGCCCAGGCCGCGCACGGCGATCACGGCCAGCAAGCCGATCGTCATGATGACCGCGATGGACACCGCGCCACCGCTGATCCAGACGCCCGGGGCGCCGCTCTTGAACCATCCGTTCAGGGAGTTCTGTTTCACAGACTTCTACCTTTCTTAAAGCGACGAGTATTTCTTGCGCAGACGCTGACGAATCAGTTCCGCGAGGGTGTTCATGACGAAGGTGAACAGCAGCAGCACCAAGGCCGAGAGGAACAGCACGCGGTAGTGGCTGCCGCCAACTTCCGATTCGGGCATTTCCACCGCAACGTTGGCGGCCAGTGTGCGCAGGCCTTCGAACAGGTTCATTTCCATGACCGGGGTGTTACCGGTGGCCATCAGCACGATCATCGTTTCACCGACCGCACGCCCCATGCCGATCATCAGCGCCGAGAAAATCCCCGGGCTGGCGGTGAGGATCACCACACGAGTCATGGTTTGCCAAGGCGTGGCGCCGAGGGCCAGGGAACCGAGGGTCAGGCCGCGAGGCACGCTGAACACGGCGTCTTCGGCGATGGAATAGATGTTCGGGATGACCGCGAAACCCATGGCCAGGCCAACCACCAGGGCGTTGCGCTGGTCGTAGGTGATGCCCAGGTCGTGGGAGATCCACATGCGCATGTCGCCGCCGAAGAACCAGTTTTCCATGTACGGGCTCATGTACAAAGACAGCCAGCCCACGAACAGGATCACCGGGATCAGAATCGCGCTTTCCCAACCGTCCGGCACTTTCAGGCGCACGGATTCAGGCAGGCGACTGAAGACGAAACCCGCCACCAGAATGCCGATCGGCAGGAGCATCAACAGGCTGAAAATGCCCGGCAAGTGTCCTTCCACGTAGGGCGCCAGGAACAGGCCGGCGAAGAAGCCGAGGATCACCGTCGGCATTGCTTCCATCAGCTCGATCACCGGCTTGACCTTGCGGCGCAGGCTCGGCGCCATGAAGTAGGCGGTGTAGATCGCGGCCGCTACGGCGAGTGGCGCGGCCAGCAGCATGGCGTAGAAGGCGGCTTTGAGGGTACCGAACGTTAGCGGGGACAGGCTCAGCTTGGGTTCAAAATCGGTGTTGGCGGCGGTCGATTGCCAGACGTATTTAGGCTCGTCGTAGTTCTCGTACCAGACCTTGCTCCACAGTGCGCTCCAGGAAACTTCCGGGTGCGGGTTATCGAGCAGCAGCGGTTGAATCTTGCCGCCGGCCTCGACGATCACGCGGTTAGCCCGTGGTGACAGGCCAAAAATGCCCTGGCCGTCGACGACCTGATCCACCAGCAGGGTGCGGTGTGCGGTGCTGTGGAACACGCCGAGCTTGCCGGATGCATCCAGGGCGATGAAGCCTTTGCGACGCTCTTCGGCAGTGATCTCAACGATGGGCGTGGTGCCCATCTGGAAGGTGCGAATCTGTTTCAGGCGCTGTTCGCCATCCGGGTCGCGAGCCATGAACCACTGGGCCAGGCCACCCTTGGAATCGCCGAGGATCAGCGAGATACCGCCCACCAGCTGAGTGCTGGCGGTGATCTGCGCCTCGCCATCTTCAAGCAGCTTGTAACGACCGTTGAGGCTCTTGTCGCGCAGGCTGAACACGTCGGCCTGGGCACGCCCATTGATTACGTACAACCACTGCTGGCGCGGGTCGACGAAGATGTTTTTCACCGTCTCGGTCATCTGCGGCAGATCGATACGCTTCTGCTCGCTGGTGACTTCGCCGGTCATCATGTTTTCTTCGCGGGTCAGCGACAACACGTTGAGCTGCGCGCCCGTGGAGCCCACCAGCAACAGGGTCGAATCTGTGGCGTTGAGGCTGATATGCTCCAGCGCCCCGCCCGCTTCGTTCAACGCGATCGGGGTCTCGCCATACGGGTATTCAATGGCTGGCGAGATGGTCTTATTGCCGTCGGGATAGGTCACTTTGTAAGTGTGGCGGAACACCAAAGCCTGGCCGTTGGAAAAGCCGACCGCAACCAATGGGGAACCCGGCTGGTCTTCACCGATGGAAGTGACCTGGCTACCGGCCGGGACCGGCAGGTCGACACGACGCAGCTCTGCGCCGCTGTCGATGTCGAAAAACAACGCCTGGCCCTTGTCCGAAACCCGCATGGCCACCTTGTTCTGTTCTTCCAGGGAGATCATCAGCGGCTTGCCGGCGTCCTGCATCCAGGCGGGCGTGATCGAGTCCTTGGCCGTCAGGTCGGCGCCCTGGAACAGCGGCGCGACAACGTAGCCCAGGAAGAAGAAAATCAGCGTGATCGCCCCAAGCACGGCAAGGCCGCCAATGAGGACGTACCAACGCGTCAGGCGGTCTTTGAGCGCGCGCATACGGCGCTTGCGTTGCAACTCAGGCGTATTGAAATCAATTCGCTTGGGGGGATTTGTAGTCATTGTGGAATTGGCCAGATCATTCATTCGCACACCCTAGCGATCCTGTATGACAGAAAGATGACAGTGCAGTGACGCGACAAATCCGCCGCCTGTGGAAACTGGCAGCGGAGCGGGAATTGGAGGCGTGTGGGAAACCCTGTAGGAGCTGTCGAGTGCAACGAGGCTGCGATCTTTTGATCTTGCTGATAAAAGCCAGATCCAAAGATCGCAGCCTCGTTGCACTCGACAGCTCCTACACAGCTCCTGCACACGGAGCCCGGGGCTACCCCGGACTCAGGGTTTTACTTTTTTGCGACTTCAGCGCCTTCCTGCAGACCCAGGTCAGCCAGTGCTTTTGCAGCAACTTTGGCTGGCAGTGGGATGTAGCCGTCTTTCACTACAACTTCCTGGCCTTGCTTGGACAGAACCAGCTTCACGAACTCGGCTTCCAGCGGGGCCAGAGGCTTGTTCGGCGCCTTGTTGACGTACACGTAGAGGAAGCGCGACAGCGGGTATTTGCCGTTCAAGGCGTTTTCTTCGGTGTCTTCGATGAAGTCGGTGCTGCCTTTCTTGGCCAGTGCCACGGTCTTCACGCTGGCAGTCTTGTAGCCGATGCCCGAGTAACCGATGCCGTTCAGCGAGGAGCTGATGGACTGCACGACCGAAGCCGAACCAGGTTGTTCGTTGACATTCGGCTTGTAGTCGCCTTTACACAGGGCTTCTTCCTTGAAGTAGCCGTAGGTGCCCGATACCGAGTTACGACCGAACAACTGAACCGGCTTGTTCGCCAGGTCGCCGGTCACACCCAGGTCGCCCCAGGTTTTAACGTCGGCTTTACCACCGCACAGACGAGTCGACGAGAACACCGCGTCGACTTGTTCCATGGTCATGTGCTGGATCGGGTTGTCCTTGTGCACGAACACAGCCAAGGCGTCCACGGCAACCGGGATGGCGGTTGGCTTGTAGCCGTACTTGGTTTCAAAGGCCTGCAGCTCGTTGTCCTTCATCTTGCGGCTCATCGGGCCCAGGTTGGCGGTGCCTTCAGTCAGCGCAGGTGGCGCGGTGGAGGAACCAGCGGCCTGAATCTGGATGTTTACGTTCGGGTATTCTTTTTTGTAGTTCTCGGCCCACAAGGTCATGAGGTTGGCCAGAGTATCGGAGCCGACGCTGGACAGGTTGCCCGACACACCAGTGGTCTTGGTGTAGCTCGGGATAGCAGGGTCAACAGCGGCAACCGCGTTGGCAGTCGCAACGCCAGCAGCGACAAAAGTCATTGCCGCCATCAAACGCTTCAGTTTCATGCCTTACTCCTAGCAGATAGGGTGTGTTAAGTCGGGACCAAGTATTAGCAGGCCGTGTGAACACTCTATGGCTGAAATATGACAATTGGATGAAAGGCCACCATTCGATGCCGGAAGGGAGACCCGCGTTGCCCGCATCGCGAGCAGGCTCACTCCCACAGCGGTTCTGAAGTGATTACAGAGTCAGTGTGGGAGCGAGCCTGCTCGCGACGGGGTCGGCAAGATTGAAGAAGATTGCGCGCTAGCGCCCCTTCTTCCAGAGGTACCCACCCACCACTATCCCGACGCCACAAATGATCGCGACATAGTAGGCCGGGCCCATCGGGCTTTCCTTGAGCAGCAGGGTCACCACCATCGGCGTCAGGCCGCCGAAGATGGCGTAGGCCAGGTTGTAGGAAAACGACAGCCCGCTGAAGCGCACCACCGCCGGGAAGGCCTTGACCATCACGTAGGGCACCGCACCGATGGTGCCTACCAGCAAGCCGGTCAGGGCATACATCGGGAACAGCCAGTCGGGGTGGTTGAACAGGCTGTGATAGAAGGTCCACGAGCTGATCAGCAACGCGGCGCTGCCGAACACGAATACCCGACCTGCGCCAAAGCGGTCTGCCAGTGCGCCGGACGCAACACACCCCAGGCTCAGGAAGACGATGGCGAGGCTGTTGGCCTGCAAGGCGACGGTTGGCGCGAAATGGTAGACGGTCTGCAGCACGGTCGGGGTCATGAGAATGACGACGATGATGCCGGCAGACAGCAACCAGGTCAGCAGCATGGAAATCAGGATAGCGCCACGATGGTCACGCAACACGGCCTTGAGCGGCACTTCTTCGGCCAGCGCTTTGCGCAGTTGCAGCTCGGCAAATACCGGGGTCTCGTGCAGCCAGCGACGCAGGTAAACCGAGAACAGGCCAAACACGCCCCCCAGCAGGAACGGGATACGCCAGGCGTAATCAGCGACTTCGGTGGGGGTGTAAAGGCTGTTGATCGCGGTGGCGACCAATGAGCCCAGGAGGATGCCGGCGGTCAGGCCGCTGGTCAGGGTGCCGCAGGCGTAGCCGATGTGACGCTGGGGCACATGCTCGGAAACGAAAACCCACGCGCCGGGCACTTCGCCGCCGATAGCCGCGCCCTGGATGACCCGCATGAGCAGCAACAAAATCGGTGCCCACATGCCGATCTGCGCGTAGGTTGGCAGCAGACCCATGATCAGGGTCGGCACCGCCATCATGAAAATGCTCAAGGTGAACATTTTCTTGCGGCCCAGCAGGTCGCCGAAGTGCGCCATGACAATGCCGCCTAACGGGCGCGCCAGGTAACCGGCAGCGAAGATGCCGAAGGTCTGCATCAGCCGCAGCCACTCGGGCATGTCGGCCGGGAAGAACAGTTTGCCCACCACCGTGGCGAAGAATACGAAGATGATGAAGTCGTAGAATTCCAGCGCACCACCGAGGGCGGACAGCGACAGGGTCTTGTAGTCATTCCGAGTCAGCGGACGTGCGGGTTGTGTTGGCTGCGCGACGCTCGAGGGCGCTGTGGTCATGGCAAGGCTTCTCTTATAGTCGAATCTGCAACCTCAACAGCTCTGGCCGAGGCTTGGGCAGGTCCGGCACGATAGCAAATTGTTCGAAAAAGCACATGGATGTGCATATTTGACGGTCAAAATGAGAACCCGACGGTCGTCTCGGAGTCTACCGACCGATATACTCGCAATCCTGCAAGGATTTGACTGGGTTGCTGTGCGAAAACGCCTGCCGGGGTACATAGGCGATTTCGCAGAGTTTCCCTTTTAGGCGCCTTTCGAAAAACGTGACGAACGTAGTATGTTCGGGGCTGAATCGTTTTTTCTTAGGACGGCTATTCACCTGAAGTACCAATGAAGACTCACGGGTCAGAGGCACCCCCGGCATGATAGAGCTCGAACAAGAAGATCCAATCCCGCAAGGCGACCTGGCCCTGCAAATCACTGCATTGCCGCGCGAAACCAACGGCTTCGGCGATATTTTCGGCGGTTGGCTGGTGGCGCAGATGGATTTGGCTGGCACTGCGATGGCCAGCAAGGTCGCGGGCGGTCGCGTAGCTACCGTGGCGATCGATCGCATGGCGTTCCTGGTACCTGTAGCGGTAGGCGCCCAGCTCTCCTTCTATACCCAGGCCCTGGAAATCGGCCGTAGCTCGATCCAGATGATGGTTGAGGTGTGGAGCGACGATCCGCTGTCCAGCGAATGGCGCAAGGTCACCGAAGCGGTGTTCGTGTTCGTTGCCATCGACGGCAGTGGGCGTACCCGTTCGGTTCCGTCCAGAGCTCGATAGCCCTAAAGCGTCAAACGCCGGGAGCGTTTTGCGGTCCATTGCAGCCCTGTTCCAGATTGAGAGTCGCCCCATGAGCACGCCCAACGTAGAAGCCATGAAACTGGATGACCTGAACTGCTGGCGCATCCGCCACGGTCAGGCCGAATTGCTGGTCGCCCAGCAAGGCGCGCAAATCCTCAGCTATCAGTTGGCCGGCCAACCGCCGCTGATCTGGCTCAACGATGAGGCAGTGTTCAACACCGGCAAGAGCATTCGTGCCGGTGTGCCCGTCTGCTGGCCATGGTTCGGCAATCTGGCGCGCAACCCGCAAAGCGTTCAGGCCATGCGTTCCAGCCAGGAGCCGGCGACGGCCCACGGGTTTGTCCGGGCGATGGACTGGGAGCTGGCCGGCATCGAGACCGAGGGTGAAACCCTGAAGGTCGAGTTCGCGCTGCCCTACCCCGATGGCGGCTTTCCAGGCTGGCGGCATGAAGTGGATCTGAAGCTGAGCATTCGCCTGGATGAGCAGCTGCACATCGGCCTGACCAGTCATAACCGCGGCAACTCAAGCGTCACGATCAGCCAGGCATTGCATAGCTATTTCGCGGTCAGCGATGTGCGCACTGTGCATATCGAGGGCCTGGATGGCTTGAACTACATCGAGACGCTGGATGACTGGAAAACCGTGAAGCAGATCGGTGACCTGCAGTTCACCGGCGAGACTGATCGCATCTATCTCGATACGCCCCAAACGCTGAGCATTGTTGACCCGGCGTGGGAACGGCGGATCGAGCTGCGCAGCAGCGGTTCGTGCTCGGCGGTGATCTGGAATCCGTGGGTTGAGCGCGCGGCAGCGTTCAGCGACATGGCTGACGATGGCTGGCAGCGCATGCTGTGCATCGAGACGGCGAATGTGATGGACGATGTGGTGGTGCTGGCGCCGGGGTCGAGTCACACGCTTGGTGTGAGCATCGCCAGCAAGCCGCTTTAAAAGCATCGCTTTTACCGGACACCTACAAATCCGACTCCTGCACCACCCGCACCGTGGCCGCATCCAGGGCATACGCCGCATCAGCGAGGTCGTTAGTGACCTGCTCGACTTTCAGCGTGCCGGTTACCCACAGCGGCGTGTAGATATCATCCAGTTTCAAGCCTTTTGGGTAACGCACCAGCACCAGCTGATTGGGCGGCGGTGGTGGCACGTGGATGCAGGCGCCTGGATAGGGCACCAGGAAGAACAGCGTGCTGCGACCCTTGGCGTCGCTCTCCAGCGGCACCGGATAACCACCGATACGAATCTTTTTGTCGTTCATCGACGCTACGGTTTTGGTCGAATACATCACTGCGGGCAAGCCCTTGCTCTGCTTCATGCCACCTTTTTCGGTAAAGGTGCCATCGCCTTCGGGAGAGTCGTGATCGATTTCCGGCATGGCCTCGAGGGCCTTCTGGTCGGACTTGGGCATCAATTGCAGCCAGTCGGTTTCCGGCAGCTCACTGCCATGGACGAGGCCGGCGCCCAATAAAAGTACGGTCAACAGAATGCGGCGCATGGAGGTGCTCGGGTTTGGGGGAATGTTGGAACGCCGAGCATTCTAGCCCTCTCTGCACGCCGCGCAGAGAGGGCTTTGTCGCTTGAATCAGTTCTTTTTGATCAAGCCGTAGATCACCAGCAAAATCACGGCACCGACCAGCGCGCCCAGGAACCCTGCGCCTTCGCCGGCCTGGTAGAAGCCCAACGCCTGGCCGCCATAAGTGGCCGCCAGCGAACCGCCGATACCGAGCAAGATGGTCATGATCCAGCCCATGCTGTCATCGCCCGGTTTCAGGAAACGCGCCAGCAGGCCGACGATCAAGCCGATAAAGATGGTTCCAATAATTCCCATGACATTTCCCTCTGATTGAATGGCTATGCAGAAGACTAGTCAGACTTTCGCATACTGCCATCAGAGAACGGCGGGCCTTGAATGGTTCCGCCGCTGTCAGGTGAAACTATTCGGCGATGAGCGCTTCGACCTTGATGATCTGCTGCTCCAGCGTAGCCTTGTCGGCGCAGCGCAGGTTGGCATGACCGACCTTGCGACCAGCCTTGAACGCCTTGCCATAGTGATGCAGGTGGCAATCGGCGATGGCGATCACTCTCTCTACCGGCGGCACGACGCCGATGAAGTTGAGCATGGCGCTCTCACCGACCTTGGCCGTCGAGCCCAGCGGCAAGCCGGCAACGGCGCGCAGATGGTTCTCGAACTGGCTGCACTCGGCGCCTTCCGTCGTCCAGTGTCCGGAGTTGTGAACGCGAGGGGCGATTTCGTTGGCCTTGAGACCACCGTCAACCTCGAAGAACTCGAACGCCATCACGCCCACATAATCCAGGTGTTTGAGCACGCGGCTTGAGTAATCTTCGGCCAGGCCCTGCAGGGGGTGATCGGTACTGGCCACGGACAGCTTCAAGATGCCGCTGTCATGAGTGTTGTGCACCAGCGGGTAGAACCTGGTTTCGCCATCGCGAGCGCGCACGGCAATCAGCGAAACTTCCCCGGTAAAAGGTACAAAGCCTTCCAGCAGGCAGGCCACGCTGCCCAGTTCGGCAAACGTACCTGTTACATCTTCGGGTTTGCGCAGGACTTTCTGACCCTTGCCGTCGTAACCCAGGGTACGGGTTTTCAACACGGCAGGCAGGCCGATAGACGCCACTGCGGCGTCCAGGTCGGCTTGCGACTGGATGTCGGCGAACGCTGGCGTCGGTATCTCCAGGTCCTTGAACATGCTCTTCTCGAACCAGCGATCACGCGCGATTCGCAGGGCTTCGGCGCTCGGGTACACCGGAACGAACTGTGAGAGAAATGCGACGGTTTCCGCCGGTACGCTCTCGAATTCGAAAGTCACCAGATCGACTTCATCTGCCAGCTGGCGCAGGTGATCCTGATCGCCATAATCGGCCTGCAGATGCTCGCCCAACGCGGCTGCGCAAGCATCCGGCGCAGGGTCCAGGAAAGCGAAGTTCATACCCAGCGGGGTGCCCGCCAACGCCAACATGCGACCCAACTGGCCGCCACCGATTACACCGATCTTCATCGTCAACAACCTCAGGCGATGCGTGGGTCTGGATTTTCCAGGACGCTGTCTGTCTGCTCAGCGCGGAATGTTTTCAGCACCGCGTGGAACTGCGGGTGCTTGGCGCCCAGGATGCTTGCCGAGAGCAAGGCTGCGTTGATTGCACCGGCCTTGCCGATGGCCAGCGTGGCGACCGGAATGCCCGCAGGCATCTGTACGATGGACAGCAGCGAGTCGACGCCCGAAAGCATGGACGACTGCACCGGCACGCCCAGCACTGGCAGGTGGGTCTTGGCCGCACACATGCCTGGCAGGTGCGCCGCGCCGCCGGCACCGGCGATAATCACCTCGATGCCACGCGCCTCGGCCTCTTCGGCATACTGGAACAGCAGGTCCGGGGTACGGTGGGCAGAGACCACTTTCACCTCGTAAGGAATGCCGAGCTTTTCCAGCATATCGGCGGTGTGGCTAAGGGTGGACCAATCGGACTTGGAGCCCATGATCACGCCAACCAGTGCACTCATCGTCGTGCCTCTTCTCTCTGGGCGCCCGCAGGCGCGTCAAAAAACAACAAGCCACGCGGGAAATCCGGCGTGGCTTGTTGTACGAATTCAGGCCGGTCGAACCGGCCAAAGGCCGCGCAGTATACCGTAATGAAGCAGATAAACAGCCCCCGAAACGACCATCTGTCCTACGGCGCAAAGTGCCGGTTTTATTGACCTGAAGGTCAGCCAACAAGATCAAAAGATCGCAGCCTTCGGCAGCTCCTGCGCCGATCTCTTCAGGAGCTGCTGAAGGCTGCGATCTTGGCGTCCGTAAACACAGCGCAGTTTATGAACCCTGCGCCGCACCGCCTTCCAGCTTGCGCCACAACAACCGCACGTTCGCCTTGCGAACCAGCGCACAGCGATACAGACGAATTTCCAGCGGCACATGCCATTGCGGGCCGCCGCATACCACCAGCTCCCCGCGCGCCAGCTCGGCGCGCACACTCAGTTGCGGCACCCACGCTATCCCCAGGCCTTCGAGCGCCATGCTCTTGAGGCTGTCGGCCATCGCCGTCTCATAGATGGTGGTGAAGCGCAGTGCCCGCTGGCGCAGCAGCATATTGACCGAACGCCCCAGGAATGCACCGGCGCTGTAGGCCAGCAGCGGCACACTGCCTTCGCCTTCGAGATCGAACAGTGGCTTGCCATCGGCATCGGCGGCGCACACCGGGAGCATTTCGGTCTGGCCCAAGTGTAGAGACGGGAAAATCTCGGGGTCCATCTGCATCGCAGCGTCAGGGTCATAGAACGCGAGCATCAGATCGCAGCCGCCTTCGCGCAACGCATGCACCGCGTCACCCACGTTAGTGGCGACCAGTCGAGTGGCGATGTTCAGGCCTTCGTTGCGCAACTGCGCAATCCAGCGCGGAAAAAAGCCCAGGGCCAACGAGTGCGCCGCAGCGACTTGCATGACCTCACCCTGCCCGCCTTCCAGGTGATGCAGGTGGCGCAGCACTTCACCGAGTTGCTCGACCACCGTTCGCGCGGTGACCAGAAACAACTGTCCCGCCGCCGTCAGTTCAATCGGCGTGCGCGAGCGGTTGACCAGCTGCAGACCCAGCGCCGTTTCCAGGCTGCGGATGCGCCGGCTGAACGCAGGCTGCGTCACGAAACGGCGTTCGGCGGCCTGGGAGAAACTTCGGGTAGCGGCCAGGGCACTGAAGTCCTCTAGCCATTTACTTTCCAGATTCATCAAGTCCTCCCGGACACGCACCAAATTAGGTCACACGCTCTTTACCAACACGGCGTCACATTCCCATTATGCCGAATTTGCATAGGTCAGTGTTTAACAGCATTGGCCGAAAACTCTCTACAAGCCTAGCATTTGCAGTGTTCCGGCACAGCCCGGGTCCATATTGAGATGATTTCTATCATGTCCTCCGCTGCATCTTTCCGCACAGAAAAAGACCTGCTTGGCGTACTTGAAGTACCTGCTCAAGCGTATTACGGCATCCAGACCCTGCGAGCGGTGAATAATTTCCGTCTCTCCGGCGTTCCGATTTCGCATTACCCGAAGCTGGTTGTCGGCTTGGCAATGGTCAAACAGGCCGCCGCTGACGCCAACCGCGAGCTGGGTCACCTGAGCGAAGCCAAGCACGCTGCCATCAGCGAAGCCTGTGCACGATTGATCCGCGGTGATTTCCACGAAGAGTTCGTGGTGGACATGATTCAAGGCGGCGCTGGCACTTCGACCAACATGAATGCCAACGAAGTCATCGCCAACATCGCACTGGAGGCCATGGGTCACCAGAAAGGCGAATACCAATACCTGCACCCGAACAACGACGTGAACATGGCGCAGTCGACCAACGACGCCTACCCGACTGCGATCCGCCTGGGTCTGCTGCTGGGTCACGACGCACTGCTGGCCAGCCTCGACAGCCTGATCCAGGCGTTCGCCGCCAAGGGTGAAGAATTCAGCCACGTGTTGAAGATGGGGCGTACCCAGCTGCAAGACGCGGTGCCGATGACCCTCGGCCAGGAATTCCGCGCCTTCGCCACCACCCTGAGTGAAGACCTGGCACGCCTGAAGACACTGGCTCCCGAGTTGCTGACTGAAGTGAACCTGGGCGGCACAGCCATCGGTACCGGCATCAACGCCGACCCGCGCTACCAGCACCTGGCCGTTCAGCGCCTGGCGTTGATCAGCGGACAACCGCTGGTACCGGCTGCCGACCTGATCGAAGCCACCTCGGACATGGGCGCCTTCGTGCTGTTCTCCGGCATGCTCAAGCGTACAGCAGTCAAACTGTCGAAGATCTGCAACGACCTGCGACTGCTGTCCAGCGGCCCGCGCACCGGCATCAACGAAATCAACCTGCCGGCACGTCAGCCAGGCAGCTCGATCATGCCCGGCAAGGTCAACCCGGTAATCCCGGAAGCAGTGAACCAGGTGGCGTTCCAGATCATCGGCAACGACCTGGCCCTGACCATTGCGGCCGAAGGCGGCCAGCTGCAGCTGAACGTGATGGAGCCGCTGATCGCGTTCAAGATCTTCGACTCGATCCGCCTGCTGCAACGCGCCATGGACATGCTGCGCGAGCACTGCATCGTCGGCATCACCGCCAACGAAGAACGCTGCCGTGAACTGGTCGAGCACTCGATCGGCCTGGTCACCGCACTGAACCCGTACATCGGCTATGAAAACGCCACCCGCATCGCCCGTATTGCCCTGGAAAGCGGCCGTGGCGTGCTGGAGCTGGTGCGTGAAGAAGGCTTGCTCGACGACGAAATGCTCGCCGACATCCTGCGCCCGGAAAACATGATTGCTCCGCGTCTGGTCCCGCTTAAAGCCTGAGCCGACACGTTGTTTGCAGTACCGCTCACCAGGTCGAGGGACTAGACACCTCTCACCTTTTGAGGGCTTGGGGACTTGCTCCCCAGGCCCTTTTTTTTACCGAAAAACCCGTGGGAGCGAGCCTGCTCGCGATGGCGGTGGCAAACCTGGATTAGATGGGACTGATAAACCGCTTTCGCGAGCAGGCTCGCTCCCACACAAAAGCATGGGTATAGTGCCGCCCCTCTTCGCGTGAGCGGTCGTCGGTAACGAGGCCCAAACCCATGCGAAACCCGAACTAATAACAAACCCGCGATTTGGAACCGGGACGAAAACTTCGCCTCGCCTGTTTTGCCGTGCGCAAATCGGTGTAACGCGATGTTTCTGCCCCGCCCAGCATTTGCCTACACAAAAAAACAGCGAGGAATAATCCATGCTCGAAGTCATTAACGACTTCCTCTCAGGAAAAGTACTGATCGTGCTCATTGTCGGGCTCGGTAGCTACTTCACGATCCGCTCGCGTTTCGTACAACTGCGCCACTTCTTCCACATGTTCGCAGTGTTCCGTGACAGCCTCAAAAGCAGCGCCGGGCAATTGAGTTCGTTCCAGGCCCTGATGCTCAGCCTCGCCGGCCGCGTCGGTGCAGGCAACATCGCCGGGGTCGGCATCGCCGTGACCCTGGGTGGCCCGGGCGCTGTGTTCTGGATGTGGGTAACTGCACTGGTCGGCATGTCCAGCAGCTTCTTCGAATGTTCCCTCGGCCAGCTCTACAAGCGCTGCGATTCCGAAGGCCAGTACCGTGGCGGCCCGTCCTACTACATCCAGCACGGCCTGCAGAAACGCTGGCTGGGCATGACCATGGCATTCCTGCTGCTGATCACCTTCGGCTTCGCCTTCAACGGCTTGCAGTCCCACGCCGTGACCCACTCGCTGAACAACGCCTTCGGGCTCGACACCACTTACACCGGTATCGGTCTGGCAGTGCTGCTGGGCCTGGTGTTCATTGGTGGTATCAAGCGTATCGCCAAGGTCGCCGACCTGCTGGTTCCCGTAAAAACCCTGGTGTACATCGGCGTGACCATCTACGTGATCGTGCTGCAGTTCGATCAAGTGCCAGGCATGTTGATGACCATCGTCAAAAGCGCTTTCGGTCTCGACCAGGCGTTCGGCGGCCTGATCGGCAGCGCGATCATCATGGGCGTGAAGCGCGGCGTGTTCGCCAACGAAGCAGGCCTGGGCAGTGCGCCTAACGTGGCGGCGGTGGCTTCGGTCGAGCACCCGGTGGCACAAGGCGTGGTGCAGGCGTTCAGTGTGTTCCTGGATACTTTCGTGATCTGCACCTGTACCGCTCTGCTGATCCTGCTCTCGGGTTTCTATACCCCTGGTTTCGAAGGCGATGGCATTGCCCTGACCCAGAACTCGCTGGCAGCCGTAGTGGGCGAGTGGGGCCGGATGTTCATTTCCGTGGCGCTGGCCCTGTTTGTGTTCACTTCGATTCTCTACAACTACTACCTGGGCGAGAGCAACCTGCGCTTCCTGATCGGTGAAAATCGCAAGGCGCTGATGGGTTACCGCGCGTTGGTATTGGTGCTGATCTTCTGGGGCGCGATCGAAAACCTGGGCACGGTGTTCGCATTCGCCGACATCACCATGACCATGCTGGCCTTCGTCAACCTGATCGCGCTGTTCCTGCTGTTTAACGTCGGCATGCGCATCCTGCGTGACTACGACGACCAGCGCGCTGCCGGCATCAAGACGCCGGTGTTCGATTCGAGCAAGTTCCCGGACCTGGACCTCGACCTGAACGCCTGGCCAGCCAAGCCACCAGCCGCAGCCACCCAGGCTGAAGCTGAAGCGCAAGGCGTACCCGCAGCGCAACGCTGATCGGTGAATGACGGGCGCATCCCCTGCGCTCGTCAGTTAAAATGTAAAACCTGTGAGAGCAAGCCTGCTCGCGATAGCGCTACGACAGACACTGCAATGTCGGCTGCCAGTGCGCTATCGCGAGCAGGCTCACTCCCACACGTCATGTCTTGTGGAGATTTGCCCATGGTTCCCAGTTCCTACCCTGCCGCCCAGCACGTCATGGTGCTCTACACCGGCGGCACCATCGGCATGCAGGCCAGTGCCAACGGCCTGGCCCCGGCGTCCGGTTTCGAAGCACGAATGCGCGAATACCTGCACAGCCAGCCTGAGCTGGTGGTGCCCCAGTGGCGTTTTCGCGAGATGTCGCCGCTGATCGACAGCGCCAACATGAGCCCGACGTATTGGCAGCAACTGCGTGAAGCGGTGGTTGACGCCGTCGATGTCCAGGGCTGCGACAGCGTGTTGATCCTGCATGGCACCGACACGCTCGCCTACAGCGCGGCGGCCATGAGCTTTCAGTTGCTCGGCCTGCAGGCCCGGGTATGTTTCACCGGTTCGATGCTGCCGGCCGGCGTCGCTGACAGCGATGCCTGGGAAAATCTCGGCGGAGCATTGGTGGCGCTTGGGCATGGTGTGGCCCCAGGTGTGCATTTGTATTTCCATGGCGAACTGCTGGACCCGACTCGTTGCGCGAAAGTACGCAGTTTCGGTCGGCACCCGTTCAAGCGTCTGGAGCGTCAGGGTGGTGGTGCGAAAGCGTCTGCTGTGCCGATGCAGCTTGGCTACCAGCAACACAGGCAGCTGGCGAAAGTGGCAGTGATGCCGCTATTCCCAGGGATTGGCGCCGAGCAACTGGACGGCGTGCTCAACAGCGGCATTCAAGGCCTGGTGCTGGAGTGCTACGGCAGCGGCACCGGGCCGAGCGACAACCCCGAGTTTCTCGCCGCGCTGTCGCGGGCCCGGGATAAAGGTGTGGTGGTGGTCGCGGTAACCCAGTGCCATGAAGGTGGCGTAGAGCTGGACGTGTACGAAGCTGGCAGCCGATTGCGCGGCGCTGGCGTGCTTTCCGGCGGCGGCATGACCCGTGAAGCGGCGTTCGGCAAGTTGCATGCGTTACTGGGTGCCGGTCTGGACTCCGCTGAGGTACAGCGGCTGGTCGAGCTGGACCTGTGCGGCGAGCTCAGCTGACATACAAAACCTGTGGGAGCTTGCTCGCGATAGCGGACGTCAGTCACATCAATGTTGAATGTGCCGCCGCATCGCGGGCAAGCCCGCTCCCACAGGTTCATCATTGGGCACATAACTTGCTGCGTTCCAGCCATCCCCAGGCTGGAAGCCGCCCATGCTCCACTCCCACCTCACCACCCTCAACGCCGTTTCCCTCGTGCTTGACGCCTTCAAGGCCAAAGGCCTGTCCAGCGACGCCCTGCTCGCCGGCAGCGGTATCAGTGCGGCGGATCTGAACCGGGCGGACACGCGCATCACGACCAACCAGGAGATGCAGGTCTGCGCCAACGCGGTCGCGCTCAAGCGTGATATCGGCCTGGAACTGGGCCGGAGAATGCACGTTTCATCCTACGGCATGCTCGGTTATGCCCTGCTCACCAGTGCCACCTTCGGTGACGCTTTGCGCCTGGCGATGCGCTATCCGGCGCTGTTGGGAACACTTTTCGAGTTGAGCCTGGAAGAGGACGATGAGCGCATCTGGTTCGTCGCCGCCGATTACCGGGAGAACCCGGCACTGGCGGTGTTCAACGCCGAGTTCTGCCTGGTGTCTTTGAAAGTCATCTGCGACGACCTCCTCGGGCACCCCCTGCCGTTGCTGGCGGCGCGCCTGGAACACCCGGCGCCTGACTATCAGGCGATCTACGCCGAGCACTTCGACTGCGCCCTGCACTTCGACGCGCGGGACAACGCGTTCGCCTTCGACAAGCGCTGGCTGGACCACCCCCTGCCACTGGCCGACACCATCACCCATCAAGCCATGGCCGAGCGCTGCCGCAAGCAGAATCTCGAATTCACTGGACGGCAGGCATGGCTGGGGCGGATCCGGCAGTTGCTGCGCGCACAGCTCAATGCCGCACCGGGCCTCGAAGGCCTGGCGCAGCAGATGAATTGCTCCGCGCGCACGTTACGTCGCCATCTCAAGGAGTTGGGGTGCAGCTATCAGGAACTGCTCGACGAGTTGCGCTTCGAACAGGCCAAACACATGTTGTGCGAAGACCAGATGCCGATCTACCGGATTGCTGAAGCGCTGGGCTTCAGCGAGACCGCCAGTTTTCGACATGCATTCGTGCGCTGGAGTGGCGTAGCGCCAAGCCAGTTCCGCCCCTGAAAAATCGTTTAGGGGCGAATTTCGGTCACATTTTTTGGCCATATTGATCCCCTTTTGGCCTTTCCTGCCGTTCTCCGAATTGCCCTGCGCGAGCAAGACTGTGTTCAACCGAATCAGCCTGCGGAGAACAAGAAATGCTGACCATCTACTCTGACGACCATCACCTGCACCACGGCCGCTGCGAATTGATAGACGGGCAACTCAAGCCCTGCTTTGAAATGCCCTCGCGTGCAGACCACGTGCTGCAACGCGTGCAGAACCAGAACCTCGGCCCCGTGCATGCACCGAAAGATTTCGGCCTCGACCCCATCGCCCGTATCCACAGCCGCGACTACCTGGACTTCTTCAAGGGCGCCTGGACACGCTGGACTGAATTTAATACTGACGGCGACTTGCTGCCGTACACCTGGCCGGCGCGGACCTTGCGTGCAATCAAACCCACCAGTCTGCACGGCCAACTCGGCTACTACAGCTTCGACGGCGGCGCCCCGATTACCGCCGGCACCTGGCAGGCGGCCTACAGCGCAGCGCAAGTTGCACTCACCGCACAGGCCCAGATCCAGGCCGGCGCCCACAGTGCCTTTGCCCTTTGCCGCCCACCGGGACACCACGCGGCCAGCGACTTGATGGGTGGGTACTGCTACCTCAACAACGCCGCCATTGCCGCTCAAGCCTTCCTCGACCAAGGCCATGGGAAAGTCGCAATCCTCGACGTCGACTACCACCACGGCAACGGCACCCAATCGATTTTCTACGAGCGCAACGACGTACTGTTCACCTCGATCCACGGCCATCCGGAAGCCGAGTTTCCGTTCTTTCTCGGCTACGATGATGAGCTGGGTGAAGGCGCAGGCGAAGGCTTCAACTTCAACTACCCATTGCCCGCTGGCAGCGGCTGGGATGCCTGGAGCGCGGCGCTGGAACAAGCCTGCAAAGAAATCGAAACATACGGTGCCGACATCGTTGTGGTGTCCTTGGGTGTCGATACATTCAAGGACGACCCGATCTCTCAATTCAAGCTCGACAGCCCGGATTACCTGGCGATGGGCGAGCGCATCGCCAAGCTGGGGGTGCCGACCCTGTTCGTGATGGAAGGCGGCTATGCCGTGGAGGAAATCGGCATCAATGCGGTGAACGTTCTTGAAGGTTTCGAACGCGCTCAATGAGGAAACAATAACAATGAACAGACTCAAGCGTCTTATCGCGCCAGTGTTGTGCGCCACGGTGCTCGGCGGCGCAGCTCAGGCTGAAGAGCGAACCTTGCGCGTCTACAACTGGTTCGACTACATCACCCCCAAGGCCCTGGAAGACTTCAAGGCACAAAACACCCAGACCAAACTGGTCTACGACATCTTCGACACCAATGAAGCGCTCGAAGCCAAGTTGCTGACCGGTAACTCCGGCTACGATGTGGTGGTGCCGTCCAACGTGTTCCTCGCCAAACAGATCGAGGCAGGCGTGTTCCAGCCGCTGGACCGCAGCAAACTGCCGAATTGGAGTCACCTTGATCCCAAGTTGATGAAGCTGATCGAAGCCAACGACCCGGGCAACAAATTTGCGGTGCCCTACATGTACGGCACCATCCTGATCGGTTTCAACCCGGACAAGGTCAAGGCCGCCCTGGGCGACAAGGCGCCTGTCGACAGTTGGGACCTGATCTTCAAGGAAGAAAACATCAGCAAGCTCAAGCAGTGCGGAGTCGCCCTGCTGGATTCGCCATCGGAGATCCTGCCACTGGCCCTGCAACACCTCGGCCTGGACCCAAACAGCAAGCAGCCTGCGGACTACGCCAAGGCTGAAGCTCTGCTGATGAAAATCCGGCCCTATGTCACCTACTTCCACTCCTCCAAGTACATGGCCGACATCGCCAACGGTGACATCTGCGTTGCCGTCGGTTACTCGGGCAGCTTCTCCCAGGCCGCCAACCGCGCCAAGGAAGCCAACAATGGTGTGAGCGTCGACATGCGCCTGCCCAGGGAAGGCGCACCGATCTGGTTCGATATGCTGGCTATTCCAAAGGGTGCGAAGAACACCGAAGACGCTTACACCTTCATCAATTATCTGCTGCAACCGCAGGTGATTGCGCCGGTCAGCGACTTCGTCGGTTACCCCAACCCGAACAAGGACGCTACCGAACTGGTTGACCCGGCGATTCGCAATAACCCCAACCTGTACCCGACCGACTCGGCGATGAGCACGCTCTATACCCTGCAACCTCTGCCGCGCGATGCCGAACGGGCACGCACCCGTGCCTGGACCAAAATCAAGTCAGGCACTTGAGTAATCATTGAGCTGAGCCTGTCGATGGACTGTTACGCACACTCAATGAGCCGGCACTGCGCACGCCCTATCTGGACCTGAAACCGCTGGCAAATATCGCCTCGTAGCGGCTACCGGCGCCAAACCTTTTCCAGGCGGCCCAGTGCAGCGCGGATGGCTTGCTCTGGAACCGCCGCGAAACCCAGGACCAGTCCGGCCCGCTGGCCCAGGGGGGTTGAAGAGTCCGGCAACCAATAGCTGCTCAGCGGATTGATCTCCACATCGACGCTGGCGGCCTGCTCGACCAGCTCCTGCTCTCGGCGCGGCGAGTCGACCGCCACCGTCAGATGCAGCCCGGCGGCCACGCAGGGCAGGCTGCCGATGCCGGCAATCGCCTGCGGCCAACCAGCCAGGAGGGTATTACGTCGGCTAAGAGCGGCGCGGCGCATGCGGCGGATGTGCCGCTGGAAATGCCCGGCGGCCATGAACTCGGCCATGACCGCCTGGGTGCTGACCTCGGAATGTCGCACGTCCACCGCCCGACGCTGGGAAAACGCCTGCACCAGTGCCGGCGGCAACACCAGGTATCCCAGGCGCAGCGCCGGAAAGGCGACTTTGCCAAAAGTGCCGACGTACAGGACCCGGCCGTGGCGATCGAGTGCCGCCAGCGGTGCCAGGGGGGCGCCGCTGTAACGGTATTCTCCGTCATAGTCATCCTCGACGATCCAGCCTCCGTTGCGTTCAGCCCAGGCCAGCAACTCCAGTCGCCGCGCCAGGCTCATCACCACCCCTGTGGGGTATTGATGAGAAGGCGTTACGTAGGCGAGGCGGCAATCGTCAAGGCTGGCCAGCTGGTTGCAATCAATACCCTCATTGTCCACCGCCACCCCATGCAACCGCGCACCGGCCACCGCGAACGCATGCCCCGCCGCCCGGTACCCCGGATTTTCCAGCGCCACCCCGTCCCCCGGCTCCACCAGCAGCTGTGCACAAAGGCTAATTCCCTGTTGCGCACCACTGGTGATCACTATTTGCTCAGCGGTGCACTGCATTCCCCGGGAACTACGCAAATACGCGGCAATCAACCCTCGCAATCGCGCATCGCCGGCCGGATCGCCGTAGCACAACTGCTGCAAGTCCGGTTTACGCCAGAAAGCCGCGTTCAGCTTGGCCCATATCTCAAAAGGGAACAGGTCGAACGCCGGCACACCCACCCGAAATGCCCGAGGCGGCCCGCTGGGTGGTGTCGCTAAATGGTTCTTTTCGACCCGTTCCAGAGCACCATTGTGGATAACTTTACTGGATGAAATTACAGGTAATTCCAGCCAATTTGTGGATAAGGCTGTGGACAAGCCTGTTGAAAACCCTGTGGATACTTTTGTGGATAGTTTTTTGTCGAGCGAGTCCGCCTGGGGCAATTGCGCGACATAAGTCCCGTCTCCCACTCGCCCCTCGATAAACCCTTCGGCATACAGTTGATCGTACGCCCGCACCACGCTATTGCGGGAAATTGCCAGCGCTGACGCCAGATCGCGTGTTGCAGGCAATCGGGTGCCACTGGCCAGCCGTCCATCCAGCACGCGCAGTCGTAAAGCCTGGTAAAGCTGTCGACTCAGACCCTGGCGTCGATCGAGTTCGATACCAGCCGGATTGAACGACAGGGAAAGCAGCGACTGGCTCATGGTAATGGACCTATGAAATTGGTCGTTAATGGCTCTTACAACAGACCAATAGCCTGCCTAGGATGCAGGCATTCGCCAAGGAATTTTTCCATGTACAACCCAAGCAGCTTTGCCATCCACGATTTGGACGAACTGCAGCAGCAGATACTCGCCACCCGTCTCGCCCTGGTCGTCACCCATGGCGAACAAGGCTTGCAAGCCAGGCACCTGCCCCTGTTGCTGCGCGGCGACGAAGGTCCCAATGGCACGCTCTACGGTCATTTCGCCAGGGCCAATCCACAGTGGAAGGAACTGCACAATGGTGCTGAAGCGATGGTGATATTTGCCGGTGCCGATGCCTATGTCAGCCCCGGGTTTTACCCCAGCAAAGCCGAGCACGGCAAAGTCGTGCCCACCTGGAACTACATCGCCGTGCACGCGTACGGCACTGCCGAGGTGTTCAGCGATGCCGGGCGTCTGCTGGAGCTGGTCAGCGGCTTGACCGATCGTCATGAAGCGACCCGCGCGCAGCCGTGGAAAGTGAGCGACGCTCCGGCCGACTACATTGACGGGATGCTCAAGGCCATCGTCGGCTTTGCCCTGCCAATCCAGCGCCTGGAAGGTAAACGCAAACTCGGCCAGAACCGCAGCCCCGCCGATTATGCCGGCGTGCGCGAAGGACTCGGCGCCAGCCCCGATGCGCATGACCAGGCCCTCGCTCACCTGATGCGTTAAGGAACCAACATGAGTCAGCTCGACATCCGCCAGGTCACCGCCGGCGATCACGCCGCCTGGCTACCTTTGTGGCAAGCTTATCTGGACTTTTACAACACCCAGCTGCCTGAAGCGGTCACCCGAAGCACCTGGGAGCGCATACTCGATCCAGGCGAGCCGACCCATGCCGCGCTGGCCTGGGCGGGTGGTCGAGCGGTGGGCATGGTGCATTTCATCTACCATCGATCAAACTGGAGCATCGAGAATTCCTGCTACCTGCAGGACCTGTTGGTGGCACCACACAGCCGCGGCACGGGCGTCGGCCGCCAGTTAATCGAATTCGTCTACGCCACCGCCAAAAACGATGGCTGCTGCAAGGTCCACTGGTTGACTCACGACACCAACGCCACGGCGATCCAGCTCTACGAGCGT
Source organism: Pseudomonas sp. HY13-MNA-CIBAN-0226 (assembly GCF_040310305.1). NCBI lineage: Bacteria > Pseudomonadati > Pseudomonadota > Gammaproteobacteria > Pseudomonadales > Pseudomonadaceae > Pseudomonas > Pseudomonas sp. HY13-MNA-CIBAN-0226. The sequence goes on along the minus strand of NZ_JBEOPS010000011.1, from coordinate 187,093 downwards.
ATCGCCGAGCGGCCCGGTTTCATCCAGTTCCGTAAAGCCCTTTAAGGTTCAAGGAGAACAGCATGTCGACTTCACTCGCGGACTGGAAAGGCGTCCCGGCCCCCTCGGTTAAAACCATCGAAGGTCGGTTTATCCGCCTTGAGAAACTCGATCCGGCCCGTCACGCCGATGGCTTGTTCAAAGCCCTGCAAGGTCCAGGTGCCGATCCCAAGCTGTGGGATTACCTGCCTTATGGTCCGTTTCCAGAGCGCGGGGTGTTCGACGATTGGTTGAACAATCATTCGGCCCACAGCGACCCCTATTTTTTCAGCGTGATCGACCGCGCCAGCGGTGAGGTGCAGGGCATCCTCAGCCTGATGTCGATCGTTGCGGCCCAGGGCCGCATCGAGATCGGCCACGTAACCTTCGGCGCACCCATGCAACGCTCACCGAAAAGCACCGAGGCCGTGTATCTGCTGGCCAGGGAATCGTTTGCCTTGGGTTACCGCCGCCTGGAGTGGAAGTGCAACAACGGCAACGCTCGCTCCAAGTACGCGGCCGAGCGGCTGGGATTCAGCTTTGAAGGGGTGTTCCGCCAGCACATGGTGGTCAAGGGCCAGAACCGCGACACCGCCTGGTATTCGATCCTGGACTCGGAGTGGCCGGCCATCGGCGCGGGCTTCGAACAGTGGTTGTCGGATGAAAACCAGACGACGTCGGGTCAGTTGAAGACGCTGGCGGAGTGCCGGGCTTAGGGAATGATCGGCTTACCGGCGGTGGCGCGTGAGCCATCGCAATCGCCGGCAAGCCGGCTCCTACGGATTGGCGGCGCGGCGTAGTTCAACGCTCACTATCGCGCCGCAGCCGCACCACCCCCATTTTCATTCCAAAAGGTCTGAACACTGCATTCAGGGATTTCAACGTCTGATTCCCCTCCCCATGCTCGATATGTACCAGCGTGCGCACCGAAATCTTGCACATTTTCGCAAACTGCGTCTGGTGCAGGCCCGTGACCTCCACACGTAAACGGCGAACCGCCTCGCCGATTTCAAGAGTGCCTTGGGCAAGTGCCTCCCGGATGCTCTCAATGAGCTTTGTGCGCTCTGCAACCGTCATGCTCATTTCAAGTCCCACTCTATCAAACGGTGCTCCAGGCTTTTCAAGGCAATTCGCGGGTGATTCATCGTCGCGTCAGGCAAACCACTGGCACTTAGAATGTCGGGAAGTGCAGCCAGGCGTCGGGCATCCGCACGCAGGCGCTCGTAGATTTGCGATGCATCGCCGAGTGTGGCCAATGGGTCATTCGGATCGGCCAGTTCAGCCACGGCGCTACACACGCCACGCCAATCCACGTCACCTGCCCGTTCCAGTTCTTTTGGCCACTTGGTAGTACGTGTAACACCTTCATCGTCCATCACCATCGGTGCCAGATCGTAAATCGGTGCCAGTCGAAACGAATCAGTGCCACGGATAATCGCGGTGTTGCGACCATGGTTGTCTGAGTTACCGAGAATCTTATTGATCAAGTCGCGTCTCAGATAATCAGCGAGCAAATCAGGGATTTCAATTTGCAGGCTTGTCTCGGCCGATGCGAGCCATTAGAAATCTTTTCGCCGCTCCTGCAGGTGCAATGTCATACACGAACGCCGGGGCATTGGAGCGCCATCCATCCCAATCCAGTGGAAGCCTGGCACTCACAGCTTTCGCGAAAGGTGTTCCGATGGATTCATAGTTGTCGGCCAGATAACTCTGTTCGTAACCGAAACTGCAGCGGCTCTCAAAGCCTTTTTCAGGGCTGTCAAAGCTCAAGACCATGGCGTCGCGCCAGGTAGCGTCGATGTAGACCTGTAAGGTGAGGTTATACATGCCATCTTCACCTGCATTTAAATGCACATTTTGACGTCAATTGCGAAGTCAATACGCAATATAGTGCATTCAGACCTGGGAAGCACCCTTGCGAACTGCAGTAGAATGCAGATCAAGTTAAAACTTTTAATAAAAAACGCAAAATAATGCAGATGCCAGACGCTTGTCGGCAACCGCCCAAACGACAGCCAAAAAAAAGGGGAGCACATGCCCCCCCGAGGTTTAAAGCGGTGTACCGAGGCTGTTAATCAGCCTTCGATCTCGATCAGGATTTCGCCCGGGTTCACCCGGTCGCCCTTGGCCACGTGAATGGCGGTAACTTTGCCGGCGATGGCGGCCTGGACTTCGGTTTCCATTTTCATCGCTTCGGTGATCAGCACGGCCTGCCCGGCTTTCACCACGTCGCCTTCCTTGACCAGCACGTCGACAATGTTGCCCGGCATGGTGGTGCTGACATGGCCAGGCGCCGTGGCTTGCTTGCGCTTGCTGCTGCCGCCGCTGACGAATTCATTGAGCGGTTCGAACACCACTTCTTCCGGCATGCCGTCGATGGACAGGTAGAAGTGACGCTTGCCTTCAGCCTTGACGCCGACACCGGTGATGTCGACTCGGTAGGTTTCACCGTGAACGTCGATCACGAACTCGGTCGGCACGCCTTCGCCACCGGCCGAGGTCACGCCACCGGCTTCTGGAATCGGCAGCAACACTTCAGGCGTCAGGGTGCCTGCGGCACGCTCTTCGAGGAATTTGCGCCCGATGTCCGGGAACATGGCGTAGGTCAGCACGTCTTCTTCGGACTTGGCCACCGAGCCGATTTCAGCACGCAGCTTGGTCATTTCCGGCTTGAGCAGATCAGCCGGGCGCACGTCGATCACTTCCTCGCTACCGATCGCCTGGCGACGCAGTTTTTCATTAACGGTGCCCGGCGCCTTGCCATAGCCACCTTGCAGGTAGAGCTTCACTTCATTGGTGATGGTCTTGTAGCGCTCGCCGGCCAGCACGTTGAAGAACGCCTGGGTGCCGACGATCTGCGAAGTCGGGGTCACCAGCGGCGGGAAACCGAGGTCCTCGCGAACACGCGGGATCTCGGCCAGCACTTCGGCCATGCGGTTGAGGGCGCCCTGCTCTTTCAACTGGTTGGCCAGGTTGGAAATCATCCCGCCCGGCACCTGGTTGACTTGCACGCGGGTGTCGACGGCGGTGAACTCGCTTTCGAACTGGTGGTACTTCTTGCGCACGGCGTAGAAGTACAGACCGATTTCCTGCAGCAGTTCCAGATTCAGGCCGGTGTCGTACTCGCTGCCTTTAAGGGCGGCGACCATCGACTCGGTGCCCGGGTGGCTGGTGCCGGAGGCGAAGCTGGAGATCGCGGTGTCGATGTGGTCGGCACCGTTCTCGATCGCCTTGAGCTGGCACATGGTGGCCAGGCCCGCGGTGTCGTGGGAGTGGATGAACACCGGCAGGGACTGCTCTGCTTTCAACGCACGGACCAGTTCGCCAGTGGCATAAGGGGTCAGCAGACCGGCCATGTCCTTGATCGCCACCGAGTCGCAACCCATGGCCTCCATCTGCTTGGCCTGGGCCACAAACGCATCGATGGTGTGCACAGGGCTAGTGGTGTAGGCGATGGTGCCCTGGGCATGCTTGCCGGCAGCCTTCACGGCTTCGATGGCCGTGCGCAGGTTACGTACGTCGTTCATCGCGTCGAAGATGCGGAAGACGTCGATGCCATTGACCGCAGCCTTGGCGACGAAGGCTTTGACCACATCGTCGCTGTAGTGGCGGTAGCCCAACAGGTTCTGGCCACGCAGGAGCATTTGCAGGCGAGTGTTAGGCAGCGCGGCGCGCAGTTGGCGCAGGCGCTCCCACGGGTCTTCTTTCAGGAAGCGTACGCAGGCGTCGAATGTCGCACCGCCCCAGCATTCCAGCGACCAGTAGCCGACCTTGTCGAGCTTGTCGCAGATCGGCAGCATGTCTTCGGTGCGCATGCGGGTCGCGAGCAGCGATTGGTGGGCGTCGCGCAGGATCGTGTCGGTGACGTGGATTTTCTTGCTCATTGTTATATTCCTCACAGGCCTGCGTGGGCGGCGATGGCGGCGGCGATGGCCAGGGCCAGCTCTTCGGGTTTGCGCTTGATCGAGTAGTTGGTCAGTTCAGGGTGGCTTTCAACGAAGCTGGTATTGAACTGGCCACTACGGAATTCCGGGTTACGCAGGATTTCCTGGTAGTACGCGGCGGTGGTCTTGACCCCTTGCAGACGCATGTCGTCGAGGGCACGCAAGCCACGGTCCATCGCTTCTTCCCAGGTCAACGCCCAGACCACCAGTTTGAGGCACATGGAGTCGTAGAACGGTGGAATGGTGTAGCCGGTATAGATTGCCGTGTCGGTACGCACGCCGGGACCGCCGGGTGCGTAGTAACGGGTGATCTTGCCAAAGCTCGGCAGAAAATTGTTTTTCGGGTCTTCGGCGTTGATCCGGAACTGCAGGGCAAAACCGCGGTGCTGGATGTCTTCCTGTTTCACCGAAAGCGGCAAGCCGGACGCAATGCGGATCTGCTCACGCACGATGTCGATGCCGGTGATTTCTTCGGTGATGGTGTGCTCCACCTGCACCCGGGTGTTCATTTCCATGAAGTACACCTCGCCCTCGGCGAGCAGGAACTCCACGGTACCGGCGTTTTCGTAACCCACGGCTTTGGCCGCACGTACGGACAGGTCACCGATGTAGGCGCGCTGTTCCGGGGTCAGTTGCGGGCTCGGGGCAATCTCGATGAGCTTCTGGTTGCGTCGCTGGATCGAGCAGTCGCGCTCGAACAGGTGCACGACATTGCCGAAACTGTCGCCGAGGATCTGCGCTTCGATGTGCTTCGGGTTGACGATGCATTTTTCCAGGAACACTTCTGCCGAACCAAAGGCCTTGGTGGCCTCGGAAATCACTCGCGGGAATGCCTGTTCAAGTTCGTCCCGACTGTCGCAGCGTCGGATACCACGGCCACCGCCACCGGAGGTCGCCTTGAGCATCACCGGATAACCGATGCGGTCGCCTTCGATAAGCGCTTCCGCGATATCCGCGACGTTGCCTTCCGTGCCGGGTGTGACCGGTACTCCGGCCTTGATCATGCTGCGGCGCGCTTCGGTCTTGTCGCCCATGCGCCGAATCACTTCAGCCGAGGGACCGATGAACTTGATCCCGCGCTCGGCGCAGATGTCTGCCAGTTCGGCGTTTTCCGAAAGGAAACCGTAGCCGGGGTGCAGTGCATCGCAGCCGGTTTCTACCGCCAGGTTCACCAGCTTGCGCGCATTCAGGTAGCCGGCCAGAGGTTCGGCACCAATGCTGTGGGCTTCGTCTGCACGCTTCACGTGCAACGCGTGCCGATCGGCGTCGGAGTAGATTGCGACCGAGCGAATGCCCATCTCGGCGCAGGCACGTACGATTCGTACGGCAATCTCACCACGGTTGGCGATCAGGATCTTTTTTATCACTTGGAATTTCCCTTGAGCCGGTGGTACCCACAACCTGCTAGACCAGGTCGACGTGACCAAATGTTTCCATCTGGTCGCGAACCCACACTAGCGCTCACGAGGGATTAACAAAAATGAATAATTATTGGGTCAGGCATAAGTAAAGACTTATAGTTGCGTTACCGGCCATGGTTCAGAGCGAAGAAAAAATGCGTAAGTCCTTGATGCGAATGACATTACGCCAACTTCAGATCTTCAATGAGGTGTGTGATCTACGGTCCTACAGCCGTGCAGCCGAGGAAATGTCGCTGACACAGCCAGCTGTCAGCCTGCAGATTCGGCAGATCGAAGAACTGATCGGGCAGCCATTGTTTGATTATGTTGGCAAAAAACTCTACATGACCGAGGCCGCCGAAGCACTCCAGCGAGCCAGCCGGGACATCTTCGGCCGCCTGGAAAACCTCGACATGCAGCTGTCGGACATGCAGGGATCGCTGCAGGGACAGCTCAAGCTGGCAGTGGAATCCAGCGCCAAGTATTTCGTGCCGCACTTGTTTGCCGCCTTCAAGCGCCAACACCCCGAGGTCAATCTGCAGCTGACGGTGGTCAATTGCGGGCAGGTGATTCGGCGCCTGTCGGATAACCGCGATGACCTGGTGATCATGTCCATGGTGCCACAGGACATGGGGCTCGAATTCCTGCCTTTCCTGAACAACCCGATAGTCGCGGTGGCGCCGCCGGACCATCCGCTGTGCCATTTGGGACCGCTGCGCTTGCAGGATCTGGAACCTTATACCTTGCTGCTGCGCGAACCCGGCTCCGGCACTCGCCTGGCCTGCGAGGAGTACTTCAAGGAAAAGCGCGTGCACTTCAACCAGACCCAGGAAGTCTCGTCGGCCGAAGCCCAGCGCGAGTGTGTACTGGCAGGTTTGGGCGTGGCGCTGTTGACGCGTCACGCCCTGAACCTGGAACTGGCGACCGGCGGATTGATCGAGCTGCCGGTGGAAGAGTTACCGCTGTACCGCAGCTGGTGCCTGGTGCAGGCCAAGGCGAAGCGCCTGTCACCGGTGGCTCACGCATTCCTTGCGTTTATCCGCAGCGAGCGGGTGCAGATCAGCGCCCTGGTTGAGCGTTTCGACGGGAAGCTGCGGGCGCTGCCTGCCAGTAGTTGAGTTCGAGCTCGTCAGGAAAGCCGCCGATTTCAGCCAGCAGCTGGCGGCGCTCGCAGCGGTCTTCGATGGCGCGGCGAAACTCCATGCGGCGCTGGTCTTCCTGCTGACGACGGGTTCTGACGGCGCTGTTGCGTTCTTCGTAGGGCTGGGCCATTTCGAGTCTCCCAAGGCGATTACGGGAGTTTCAAGATAGGCGCGGGGGATGACGGTTTGGCGGCATGTGCGTTACAGGGGTGTGAACATTTACAGATCAAAAGATCGCAGCCTTCGGCAGCTCAGGGTACGTGAATTCCCGTAGCCGCTGCCGAAGGCTGCGATCCTTTGATCTTAATCGTCCAGCGCCTTCACCGACTTGGGCGACAACCGCAAGCTGCGCAAGCTGCGCTTCACGCTCTTGAGGTGGTTCACCAGGCTCGGGCCGCGCGCCATGGCCACGCCCATCGCCAACACATCGATCACCACCAGGTGGGCAATACGTGAAGTCAGCGGCGTGTAGATCTCGGTGTCTTCATGCACATCGATCGCCAGGTTGACGGTCGACAACTCGGCCAGCGGGGTCTGGCTCGGGCACAGGGTGATCAGCGAAGCACCGCTTTCACGCACCAGGTTGGCCGTGATCAGCAAATCCTTCGAGCGCCCGGATTGCGAAATGCAGATGGCTACATCGGTGGGTTTTAGGGTCACCGCCGACATGGCCTGCATGTGCGGGTCGGAATATGCCGCCGCCGTCAGCAACAAACGAAAGAATTTGTGCTGGGCATCTGCTGCCACTGCGCCCGACGCACCAAAGCCGTAGAACTCTACCCGCTGGGCCTGGGACATCAGTGTCACTGCGCGCTGCAACTCGATCGGGTCGAGCCGCTCGCGCACTTCCATCAGGGTATGCAGGGTGGTATCGAAGATTTTCAGACTGTAGTCGGCGACCGAATCGTCTTCGTGAATCGCGAACTGTCCAAAACTCGCGCCCGCCGCCAGGCTCTGCGCCAGCTTGAGTTTCAGGTCCTGGAATCCGGAACAGCCGATGGCCCGGCAAAACCGCACGATGGTCGGTTCGCTGATGCCCACGCTGTGGGCCAGGTCTGCCATGGAACTGTGCATCACCGCCGCCGGGTCAAGCAGCACGTGGTCGGCGACCTTGAGCTCCGACTTGCGTAAGAGGTGGCGTGACTGGGCGATGTGTTGCAACAGATTCAAAGGTCTGGACTCTTTGTTATTGGCAGGCGCCGTGATGTAGCGAGCTTGTAGTTATACTACATGAATTGGCTTTTTGCCTGCTCAATCCGTAACCGAATCCCTCGTTTTCAGCAGAGCATGGCTCCATGTAGCGCCAATCACGCCTTCACGGATTTACTTCGAGCCCTGCAACTGCAGAAGGCTCGCTAGCTGTTGCGCCTCAACGGGCTTGCTGATCAGGTAGCCCTGCACCTCATCACAATGTTCGCCTCGCAGGAACTCAAGTTGCTCGGGCCGCTCCACTCCCTCAGCCACCACTTTCAACGACAAGCCATGGGCCATGGCGATGATCGCGCGGGTGATCGCGGCATCCATCTGCCCCTCGCCCAGGCCGCGAATAAACGTCTGATCGATTTTCACGTAGTCCACCGGAATGCGCTTGAGGTAACTCAAAGACGAATAGCCGGTGCCAAAGTCGTCGATCGCCAGTTTTACCCCCAGGTCCCGTAGCTGCTGGAACGTCGAAATGATGTGCTCGACGCTGTCCAGCAACTGACTTTCGGTCAGTTCAAGCTCAAGGTATTGCGGCGCCAGCCCGGTTTCTTCCAGCACCTGTCGAACCAGGCTGACCAACTTGCCCTGACGCAGCTGATGCACAGACAGATTGACCGACACACGAATCGGCTCGAGCCCCTGGCGCTGCCACTCGCACGCTTGCCAGCAGGCCTGACGCAGCACGAACTCGCCGATCGGACCGATCAACCCGGTTTCCTCGGCCAGGCCAATGAACTCTGCAGGCGACACCCTGCCCCTGTCGGGATGATCCCAGCGCACCAAGGCTTCGGCGGCATTCAGGCGTCCCGTGGCGAGGCAGAGCTTGGGTTGGTAGAACACTTTAAGCTGCTTCTCATCGATCGCTTTGCGCAGCTGGTTTTCCAGCTGCAATCGCTCCAGGGTGCTGGCTTGCAGGCTCTCGGTGTAGAACTGGAAATTATTGCCACCCAAGTGTTTGGCATGCTGCATGGCCATGTTCGACTGGCTGACCAGCGCTGAGATTTCCCGGGCGTTGTCCGGGAGCATACTGATGCCCATCGACGCACTGACTACCAGCTCATGTCCGTCGATGTTCAATGGCAAACGCAACTTGGCGGACACCCGTGTCGCCACCCGGGCCAGACTGGAGAGGTTGGCGTAGCTGTCAAACAGCACGGCAAATTCGTCGCCGGACAAGCGTGCAATAGTTTCGGCCTCGGGCAGCGCACTTACCAACCTGCGGGCGATTTTCTGCAATAGCTCGTCGGCAATGTCATGGCCCAGGCTCTCGTTGAGCAACTTGAACCGGTCCAGATTGATATGCAGCAACGCCAGGCTGCGCCCGCCCTGACGCATCCGTTGATGAGCCTCGCGCAGGCGCTCGCGGAACAGCGAGCGGTTGGCCAGGCCCGTCAACTCGTCGTAATGGGTGAGAAACCGCATCCGTTCTTCGGATTCGCGCCTGGCCGAAAGATCAGCGAAGAAGCCGACAAGATGACTTACATTTCCCCGATTATCACGCACCGCACTTAGCTGCAACCACTGCGGATACAACTCACCATTTTTCCGCGTCTCCACCAGTTCGCCCTGCCAGCTGCCATGCTGCTCCAGTGCCTGGCGAATGGCGCTGTAGTGCCGGCGAGCGTCACGACTGCACGGCAGATCGACCACACTCAGTCCGAGCAGGTCTTCGATCTCATAGCCGGTCACTCGGCAGAAGGCCTGATTAGCGGCGATCAGGGCGTAATTGGGATCGAAAATCACAATGCCTTCACTGGCCGCTTCAAAGACCGTCGCAGCCAGTTGCTGTTGCGTTTCGTGGTGCTTGCTGACGCTGATGTTGCGTCGAGTCCCGACCATGCGCACCACCCGGCCATTTTCGCCGCGCTCCACCGCCCGTCCACGGTCCTCGATCCATACCCAGTGACCGTCACCGTGACGCACGCGGTATTCGATCTGATAGTCCTCGCTGCGACCCTTCAGGTGCTCAACCAATGCGCGCTTGAGCGCCGGCAGGTCCTCGGGGTGCAGGCGTGGCTTGAGATGGCGCAGCATGGCCGTCACTAACTCTGGCTCCAGGCCGAACAATTCCTGAAGCTGCGTGTGGTGGACTTCGTCCGTCTGCAGGTTCCAGTCCCACAACCCGAGCTCACTGGCTTTCAGCGCCAATGCCAGACGCGCCTCGCTTTTACTGAGGGCCTGGTTGGCCAGGTCGAGTTCGAGGCTGCGCTGGGCAACACGGCCTTCCAGCCCGGCCTGAATGGCCCGTAGTTCAGCTTCCGCGCAATTACGCTGCTCAACCTCCCTGGCCAGCTTCTTATTCAGTTGATCGCTGCTGGTTTGAGCCTGCTGCAGGTGCTCGATCAGTGCCTGATTCTGGAAGCGACGCAACAAGCCGCGATCGATCAGCCGGTTGACCTGCCAGGCGACCACGCTCAACGCCCCCAGCAAAATCAGGCCGAACCAGCCCCAGCCCTGGCCTTGCTCATCGCCGCCCCAAAACAGATAGGCGATCGCCGGCAACAGACAGGGCAACGTAAACGAAAGAAACGCCGGGAGGCTGACGGCGTACGCCACGCTCGCTGACAGCGCAGCGGCCCCGATCAGGCCAAATACCCAGGCTTGCTGGATGAAGGTGTCCGCCGGGACCAGTGCGATACCGGCACCCGCCAAGGTCAAGCCGGTCAGACCCGAGCCGAGCATGAACATGCGGCGCCAGACCGGATGCGCCTGACGGTTGGGGATCGCTGAGTCGAAAGCCGCAACCTGGATAACCCGCAACGCCACCAGTGAGAGCAACCACACCAGCCAGATGCTGACCAGAAAGTAGCGTTGCGGGCTCCAGAGCAGGCCGGCGCAGACCAGGCCATTGATCAGCATGAACAAAGTAGGCAGCAGCGATCCCTGGTAAAGCAGACGCGTGCGCTCCACCGCCATTTCCATGGCGTATTGTCTGCGGATAACCCGGGGCTCCACGGAGGGGCCCGACAGGTCGATGCTGAGGGTCATAGGCAATATTCTTGTTCTTATAATGGTGAGCTTGTGCCCGAATCGTCGACGGAGCATACACAAGCACGTGGCTGGACCAAACCGCCGCCCACTATAAAAAACATGAAATCTGCGGTTGCACTTGCCCCCTGAAAAGCCGCAGAGCAAGCCCCGCCAGCGCTTGCAGGCAGTGACTGACCGGTCGTCATCCGTGCGTCTTTCATCGGCTAATGCAAAGCTCGGTTTGCCCGGTGTGACGGCGCACCCTAGAATGCCCCGATGCGCGATGATCTCTCCCTTCTGCTGAACTCCCTCAACGATGCCCAACGCCAGGCCGTAGCTGCCTCCGTGGGTCGTCAGTTGGTCCTGGCCGGTGCTGGTTCCGGTAAAACCCGAGTGCTGGTGCACCGTATCGCCTGGTTGATCCAGGTCGAGAACGCCTCACCCCACTCGATCCTGTCGGTGACCTTTACCAACAAGGCCGCTGCCGAGATGCGTCATCGCATCGAGCAGCTGATGGGTATCAACCCGGCCGGCATGTGGGTAGGCACCTTCCACGGCCTGGCGCACCGCTTGTTGCGGGCGCATTGGCAGGAAGCCGGCCTGAGCCAGACCTTCCAGATTCTCGACAGCGACGACCAGCAGCGGCTGGTCAAGCGGGTGATCCGCGAGCTGGGGCTGGACGAACAACGCTGGCCAGCGCGCCAGGCGCAATGGTTCATCAACGGGCAGAAAGACGAAGGCCTGCGGCCACAACACATCCAGGCCAGTGGCGACCTGTTCCTGGCGACCATGCGCAGCATCTACGAAGCCTATGAGGCCGCTTGCCTGCGCGCAGGTGTCATCGATTTCTCCGAACTGCTGCTGCGCGCACTCGACCTGTGGCGTGATCACCCAGGCCTGCTGGCGCATTATCAAAAACGCTTCCGGCACATTCTGGTGGACGAATTCCAGGATACCAACGCCGTGCAGTACGCCTGGCTGCGCCTGCTGGGCAAGGGCGGCGACAGCCTGATGGTTGTAGGCGATGACGACCAGTCGATTTACGGCTGGCGCGGCGCGAAAATCGAAAACATTCATCAGTACTCCTCCGACTTCCCGGATTCGCAAACCATCCGCCTGGAGCAGAACTACCGCTCCACGGCCGGCATCCTCAAAGCGGCCAATGCCCTGATCGCCAACAACACCGGGCGCCTGGGCAAAGAACTGTGGACGGACGGCGGCGATGGCGAGGCGATCAACCTGTACGCGGCTTTCAACGAGCACGATGAGGCGCGTTACGTTGTCGAAACCATCGAAAGCGCGCTGAAAACTGGCCTTGCACGCAGCGATATCGCAATTCTGTATCGCTCCAACGCCCAATCTCGCGTTCTGGAAGAAGCCTTGCTGCGCGAACGCATTCCGTATCGCATCTATGGCGGCCAGCGCTTCTTCGAGCGTGCAGAAATCAAGAACGCCATGGCGTACCTGCGGTTACTGGAAGGTCGAGGCAACGACGCCGCCCTGGAACGGGTGATCAACGTGCCCGCCCGTGGCATCGGTGAGAAAACCGTCGAAGCGATCCGCGAGCATGCGCGCCATAGCGACGTCTCGATGTGGGAAGCCATGCGCCTGCTGGTGGCCAACAAGGGCCTTACCGGACGTGCTGCCGGCGCCTTGGGAGGCTTTATCGAGCTGATAGAGAACCTCGCCGCCAAATGCATGGAAATGCCGCTGCACCTGATGACCCAGACTGTTATCGAGCAGTCCGGGCTGATTGCCTACCACGAAGCGGAAAAAGGTGAAAAAGGCCAGGCACGGGTGGAAAACCTTGAGGAACTGGTCAGCGCTGCCCGCAACTTCGAAAACACCGAGGAAGACGAGGACCTCACGCCGCTGGCCGCATTCCTCGGCCACGCCTCGCTGGAGGCCGGGGATACCCAGGCCGACGAACACGAAGACAGCATTCAGCTGATGACGTTGCACAGCGCCAAGGGCCTGGAATTCCCTTATGTGTTCCTGGTGGGCATGGAAGAAGGCCTGTTCCCGCACAAGATGAGCCTGGAAGAACCCGGACGCCTTGAAGAAGAACGCCGCCTGGCCTACGTCGGCATCACACGGGCCATGCAGAACCTGGTAATGACCTACGCCGAAACCCGCCGCCTGTATGGCAGCGAGACCTACAACAAGGTGTCGCGCTTCGTACGTGAGATCCCGAAGGGTCTTATCCAGGAAGTACGCTTGTCGAACAGCGTCAGCCGGCCCTTCGGCGGCAACCAGTCGATGAGTGGCAGCAACCTGTTCAGTGGCAGTGAAATTCCGGAAACCGGCTTCAGCCTGGGTCAGACGGTGCGTCACTCAATCTTTGGCGACGGCGTGATCCTCAACTTCGAAGGCGCCGGCGCCCAGGCCCGGGTGCAGGTGAACTTCAGCGAAGGCAGCAAATGGCTGATGCTCGGCTACGCCAAGCTGGAAGCCGTCTAGGGACCTGCAAGCAGGTCTTGCAGGTAGGAGCGGCGGTGCGGCTCGCTCGTGAATACCGTGTATCAGCTGGCATCCATGCCAGGTACTAAACGGCTTTCGCGGGCAATCCCGCTCCTACAGGGTTTCATTTCTCTGTGAACCTATCCCTTTTTCCTACAGACAAAAGTACATACCCTTATTGCCTCGACGAAGCTGAACCATACCTGTCAGGCAAAAGCTCGAAACACTCTGCCGCTAGCCAGTAACACTTCAGCTGTGCAACATGGCGCGCGTGCCTTCCACAAATGGGAATTCCCTTTATGAAACGTTTTCTTAGCATCGCCATGGCGTTGTGCATCGGCCTGACGATGAGCCTCGACGCCAACGCCAAGCGCTTTGGTGGCGGCAAGAGCTCCGGCGCTGCGCCGACTCACCAGACCAGCCAAATGGCTCCTTCTTCTGCTGCCGGTGGCGCTGCTGCCACTGCCGGCGCGGCCGGTGCCGCTGGCGCCGCTGCCAAAGCCGGCGGTGCATCGCGCTGGCTCGGCCCTCTGGCCGGTATCGCTGCCGGTGGCCTGCTGGCCTCCATGTTCATGGGCGGCGGCTTCCAGGGGATGCAGATCTTCGACATCCTGATCATGGCGGTCATCGCCTTCCTGGTCTTCCGCTTCATCGCCGCTCGTCGCCGCAAGCAGCAGGAGCACCTGGCCCCGGCCGGCGCGCCAATGCAGCGTGAAGTGTTTGAGCAGAAGCCTGCTGGCATGGGTTCGATCTTCGGCGGTGCAGCAGCGCCGGTTGCCGCACGTCCGGTGATCAATGCGCCAGCCTGGTTCAATGAAAACAACTTCATTGAAGCAGCTCGCAACCACTTCCAGTCCCTGCAGCAGCACTGGGACGCTAACGAAATGGACAAGATTGCCGAGTTCGTGACCCCGCAACTGCTGGAGTTCCTGAAGCGCGAGCGCGCTGATCTGGGCGACAGCTTCCAGTCCACCTACATTGATAACCTCAATGTGCAACTGGACGGTGTGGATGACCGTGCGGACAAAACCATCGCCACCCTGACCTTCAGCGGTCTGTCGAAGACCTCGCGCTTCGACCAGGGCGAAGTGTTCAGCGAAAGCTGGAACATGGAACGTCCACAGGGCGAGAACCAGCCTTGGCTGGTAGCCGGTATCCGCCAGAACGGCTGATCACCCGCTGCTTTAAAAATGCTGTAATAAAAACCCCAGCCCCGGCTGGGGTTTTCTATTTCGCGGTTGCATCTATAGCGAGCTACTGTATAAACCGCCCCAACCAAACCGCGCCAACAGCAAGAGGATCCCGGACGTGGAAGAAATCATCGAACAACTGCGTGAAGCCAACGAACCGGTACCAGTCCCCTTGGAACTGCCTGACGAAGACATGCTGGTAGAGATCGAAGAGCAACTGTTCATCGACATTCCATTCGTCTTCAGAGAATTTTTGCTGACCGTCAGCGACGTGGTCTACGGCAGCCTGGAGCCGGTGACGGTGACCGACCCGCAGTCCCACACCTACCTGCCGGACGTGGCGGCCAATGCCTGGGATGCGGGCGTCGATCGCAGCCTGATCCCGATCTGCCAGGACGGCGACGACTACTACTGCGTCGAAGAAGACGGCACCGTGGTGCTTTGGCAAGCCGAAGAAGAGCTGATTGCCGAAGAAACCTGGGAATCGGTATGGCACTGGGCCCGAGACGTCTGGCTGGAAAGCTGAGCCACGCAGTATTCTGCAGCCATCAGCCCGCGCAGCGGCCCGAGGGCTGCAGGTTCAATCAATGGCCTGACGATTCCTTGTGATTGTCCAGGGTCTCCAGCAGGGCCACCTGCATCCGTGTGTGAACGCGAATGAACCAGCGCCACAACACGGCAGCCACAGCGGCCGCCACTACGACGATCAATACCAGCAGCTTGTTGGTGGGCAAAATACTCGCCGACAAGGCCGCCAGCAGCAGGAAAATCACCAGCAGCGACAGGATCGGAATCACTTCAGCGATCACCCGTCGTACCCGCTGCGTGTGACGCCCCGCCATCTCCGGCTTGACGCCCATTTCCGCCAGCAGCATCGACAACGCCTTGAGCTTGCGGTAGGCGGCGATCAGAAATGGCAGCGACAGGATCAACGCCCCACCCCAAATCAACGCCTTCTGCCAGCTCGGATCACTGATCCAGTCCTGCAGGTAGGCAGACATGCGCTCGGCGAAAAATGCCCCCGAGAAGAAAATCGCAATCACCAGCGCCAGGTTGACGCCGACCTGCAACAGAATCCGCCGGATCATCGACGCCAACAGCGCACCCTCGCCTTGGGGCTGGATGCTGCGCAACCATTCGCCATACATGCCCAATACCCGGCCCAGTCGCTGAGGCATCACCGCTGCCAGCTTGATCGACAGGGGGTCCGCCGCGCGGATCAGATACGGCGTCAGCAGCGTGGTGATGACCGACACGGCAACGGCCACCGGATACAGGAAATTACTGGTCACCTGCAGCGTCATGCCCAGCGCCGCAATGATGAAGGAGAACTCGCCAATCTGCGAAAGCCCCATGCCAACCCGCAGTGAAGTACGTCCGTCATTGCCTGCGATAAACGCGCCCAAGCCGCAGGACAGCATCTTGCCCAGCACCACCGCAACAGTGATCACCGCGATGGGCCAGGCATATTGCAGCAGGATCATCGGATCGAGCATCAGCCCGATGGCGACAAAAAATATTGCGCTGAACAGATCACGCACCGGTTCAATCAGACGCTCAATCTTCAGCAGTTGCCGCGATTCCGCCATGATCGCGCCAATCAGGAACGCTCCCAGTACCATGCTGTACTCGAGCTTGACCACCAGCAGGCAGAAGCCGAAGCAAAGCCCCAGCACGGTGATCAAGAGCATTTCGTTGCTTTCGAATCTGGCCACGTAAGCCAGCAGGCGCGGCACCAGCAGAATGCCGATCACCAACGCGACAATCATGAACAGCGACAGCTTGCCGACCGTAGAAAAGACTTCGCCGGAGCTCACGGTACCGCTCACCGCGATGCTCGACAGCAAGGCGATAATCCCGATGCCGAGGATGTCCTCGACGATCAACACGCCAAAGATCAACTGTGCAAAGCGCTCGTTCTTCATCTTCAAGTCGTTCAGCGCCTTGACGATGATAGTGGTCGAGGAAATCGCCAGGATCGCGCCAAGGAACAGCGAATCCATGGTGTTCCAGTCGAACCAGCGGCCGATTTCATAGCCGATACAGATCATCAGTACGATTTCCAGGAACGCTGCGATAAACGCTGTGGCGCCGACCTTGAACAGCTTGCGCAGGCTGAACTCCAGGCCCAGGCAGAACATCAGGAAGATCACCCCGAGTTCGGCCAGGGTCTTGATGGTTTCTTCATCGTGGATAAGGCCGAACGGCGGGGTGTGCGGGCCAATGATGAAGCCGGCAACGATGTAGCCCAGGACCACAGGTTGTTTAAGCCTGTGGAACAACACCGTGACCACCCCGGCGACCAACATGATCACTGCCAGATCCTGGATAAAACTGATCGCATGCATGGTGTGGGGCTCCTTTGGGTCGACTTTTGGAGCGTAACACCGCGACTTCCGCCAGAAAGGCGGTGCAATATATGGAAACAGATCGGCCAGGGCGTGACGGCAGCCACCCGCCCGGCGTCCCGATAACTGTTGGTTTGAAAAAAGCTGACAAGGCACCCGCAGAGGTGCGCCCCAATAACCTGCCTTGAACCGTGAGCACTTTATGGAACCCGGAAACGCCCAACTGTCGATGACGGTATTGATGACCCCCGACATGGCCAACTTCTCTGGCAATGTTCACGGCGGCACTCTGCTCAAGTACCTCGACGAAGTCGCGTATGCCTGCGCCAGCCGTTATGCCGGCCGCTATGTGGTGACCTTGTCGGTGGACCAGGTGATCTTTCGCGAACCCATTCACGTCGGCGAGCTGGTGACCTTCCTGGCCTCGGTGAACTACACCGGCAACACGTCGATGGAAGTCGGGATCAAGGTCGTCACCGAGAACATTCGTGAACGCTCGGTGCGGCATACCAACAGCTGTTTTTTCACCATGGTGGCGGTAGATGACGACCGCAAGCCGGCCTCCGTTCCACCGCTGCAACCACAGAACAGCGAAGACAAACGCCGATATGTGCAGGCCCAGCAACGCCGGCAGATTCGTCAGGAGCTGGAAAAGCGTTATCAGGAGATCAAGGGCGACGCCTGAGGTCTGGTTCCGACCTTAGATAGCTTTCGCGGGCAAGCCCGCTCCCACAGGAAATCTGCCGGGTGCACAAATATTGTGTCCACTGACAATCTCTGTGGGAGCGGGCTTGCCCGCGAACGGGTTCAACGCAAAATCAGAGGCTGATCGCAGTCGCCTCAAACCGCACCCGCGGATGCGCAATGCGGTCCTGAGCCCGCACCAGTTCCAACTCGTAGCTGGCACACGCCTGGGTCTCCAGCAGCACTTCATGCACCGCCGACGCCGCGAATTCGAACGCCGCCACCAGGCTGTCCCCCAACAGCACTCGCGCCAGGAACAACCCTGAAGTCAGGTCGCCCACGCCCACCGGCTGCCGCGGGAACGCCAACAGCGGACGGCGCAAATGCCAGCTGTTCTCGGCTGTGACCAGCAGCATTTCGAACACATCCGCCGCTTTCCCGGGATAGTCCAGGTGCTTGACCAACACTGCCTTGGGGCCACGGGCCAGCAGTGCTCGCGCCATGGCCAGGCAGTCGAACAGCGATTGCGGGCGGCGCCCTGAAAAGCTGTCCAGCTCCAACTGGTTCGGGCACATGAAGTCGGCCACGGCCGCCGCTTCTTCCAGAAGGAAATCGCTGACCTCCTGCGGCACACTGCAGCCCTTCTCCGGGTGACCCATCACCGGGTCGCACAGGTATAACGCCTTGGGATTCATCGACTTGATCCGCGCCACACCGGTCAGGATCGCCCGTCCCTGGGCCGCACTGCCCAGGTACCCGGAGAGCACCGCATCACAATTGCCCAGCTCACCGATCGCCGCGATGCCTTCCACCAACGCCGGAATCTGTTGCGGCGACAAGACTTCCCCGGCCCATTGGCCGTACTGGGTATGGTTGGAGAACTGCACAGTGTTAAGCGGCCATACGTTTACCCCGACCCGTTGCATCGGGAAAACCGCGGCGCTATTGCCAGCATGGCCGAATACCACGTGGGACTGGATGGCGAGCAGATGGGGTGTACGTTTCATGCGCTGAGTTTCCGTCAAACGAAATTCGAGCCGCGCAGTATGCGACTAAACGCAGCCTGTACGACAGACCGGGGACACAGTTAAGCTGACACTATCTTGTTGGAGCACCCTGTTGATGCTGACCCTCGGAAATATCTTCGTGCTGATGCTGCTGGCCACCGCTGGCGCGTGGCTGTGGCATAACCATGGTTTGCGCGAACGTGCACTGGAGCGGGTCAAGCAGCACTGCGCCAAGCTGGGTATCGAGCTGCTGGACGGTAATGTCGCGCTGAAAAAAATTGGCTTCATGAAGGATGCCAACGACCGCCGGCGCCTGGCCCGTGTGTATAACTTTGAATTCACCGTAACCGGCGAAAGCCGTCATAACGGCACGATCACCCAGTTCGGCGCCCACAGCGCGCAGATCGAACTGGCGCCCTACCCGATGCCGTTCGATGAATCACCGGCGGTGGTCGACATCGTCAAACCCCGCGCTGAAGTGATCGAGCTGAGCCAATGGCGCCAGGATCACAACAAGTGGAGGCCTTAGAGCAGGCAATCAGCCAACGTCTCTTGTAGCGTCACCACATCCCCTGGGGCATCGAAGATCAACTCGATGCGCGAATCCAGGCGCCACTCACTGGGCCGCCATTGCAACGGCGAGTTATCCAGCGCATTGGCGGACACCCAACCTGCATCGCTGTGAATAACCAGCTTTGCCCGCCGCCACACCATGCCCTCAAGCCATCGACTGACGTGGGCCAATTGGAACGTCTGGCTCGGGTGCCAGCGCCAGCCAACGCTCCAGCTGCCCTGCTGTTCCTGACAGAGACAAATCGGCGTTGCAGGGTCAGTCCATAGTGCCGGCAGCTGTCCCAGCCCCTTGGGCGCGATGAAGTTATCCACAGCGGCCACAGCGCAAGCATCGAGCCCCGGTAGTGCGCTTAGCGGCAGTGCTGCGTGCCGGGTCCAGTGCAGTGGGCGCGCTGGCAGGCTGGCGGCGATGCGCTGGCGATCTGCTTCATTGAGCTGTTCCGACTTGTTCAGCAACAACAAGCCGGCGCTGCCCAGCGCCTCCTGTTGCGCCTGTGGCAAGGTTTTGCCAAGGGCTAGCGCCTGGGCATCCAGCACCAGTACACACGGCTGTACAGCCAGTACACCCAGCCACGGCCCCTCGTTCAGTTGCCTGAGCAATTGCGCCGGATGACCCAACCCGGACGGCTCGATAAACAGCCGATCGGGCCGTGCCTTGCGCAGCAGACGTCCCAGCCCTATCTGAAAAGGCGCACCGTTTACGCAGCACAAACATCCCCCGGCCACTTCACCCAGTGCGATACCATCGGCGTCGCTGGTTAATAGCGCTGCGTCCAGGCCGATCTGGCCGAACTCATTGATCAGCACTGCCCAACGTTCGTTCTGGGGCCGCTGCTCAAGCAACTGCCTGATCAGGCTGGTCTTGCCAGCACCCAAGGGGCCGGCAATGACGTGGGTCGGGATGTTCTGCAACATGATTGATGGATTCTAAGGGGGTAGAAGATGCGGTTGACGGGATTGTTGTTGCTCCTGGCGCTGACCTCAGACGAGGTACTGGCGCAGGCCTGCATGGTTCACAGTACCGCCGAGCGACTGGATGTGAAAGTGTGCCAGCAGAACCGCAACATACCGGAAAAACTCTTCGCCGATGGTTTTTGCCAGCCCAACCTGCCCGGGCAGAAAGTCGACGTGCAGTATGTGAACGAATGCCCTGCCGGGGCGTTTGGCGTCTGCAGCAACGCCCAGGTCGCCAATATGCCGTACCGGCAGGATATTCACTATTACGGTGTGGTGACCGATCAGGCGTACCTCAAGCCCTATTGCGAGGCACAAAGCCAGGGCAGCTGGCTCAAGCCTTGAGCCTCAGGCGACTTCCTCGTACCACGGTCCGAACGGGTCCGTCAGCTGTTGCCAGCCCGACACGCCCAATGCCATTTCTGCTTCAGTGAGCAAGCAGTCGTCCAGCTCGCCGGTGAGTTTTGCGAAGTCGATATTCTGGCCGATGAACACCAGCTCCTGGCGGCAATCGCCGGTGTCGACAGCCCAGTTTTTTCGGATTGCAGCGATGCTTTCGTCGTCCTGTGGCCACTGCTCCTGTGGCACAAAACGCCACCAGCGCCCAGCATATCCATGGCGCATCAAGCCGCCCGCCTGAGACCAGCTACCCGCGTCCATGTGCTTGCTGGCGAGCCAGAAAAACCCCTTGGAACGCAGCAATTTGCCATTTTCCCAGGAGCCGTTGATGAAATCGAAAAAACGCCGGGGATGAAAAGGTTTAAGCGCCCGATAAGCGGTGGAAGCGATGCCATACTCCTCGGTCTCCGGCAGGTGCTCACCGCGCAGCTCTCGCAGCCAGCCAGGGGCTTGGGCGGCCTTGTCGAAATCGAAACGACCCGTATCAAGGATTCTGCCCAAGGCAACTTCGCCCATGACCATTGGAATGATCTCTGCCTGGGCGTTAAGCCGCGCAAGAATCGCCATTAACTCCAAGCGTTCGCTGCTGCTGATCAGATCGACCTTGCTGATCAGAATGACGTCGGCAAACTCAATCTGCTCGATCAACAAGTCGGTAATGGATCGCTCGTCACCCTCACCCAGGGTTTCACCCCTTGATGCGAGGCTGTCTGCGGCCTGGTAGTCGAGGAGAAAGTTCACCCCATCAACTACCGTGACCATGGTATCGAGGCGCGCCAGATCGGCCAGGCTCTGTCCTTGTTCGTCGCGGAAGGTGAATGTTTCAGCAACCGGCAATGGTTCGGATATTCCCGTCGACTCGATCAGCAGGTAATCGAAGCGACCGTCCCTGGGGAGCTTGCTCACCTCCTCCAGAAGATCTTCGCGCAGCGTGCAGCAAATGCAGCCGTTGCTCATTTCCACGAGCTTCTTCAGCGCGGTTCAGGCTGACGTCACGCTGAACCTCACTGCCATCAATGTTGATTTCGCTCATGTCATTGACGATCACGGCCACCCGCAGGTTTTCGCGATTTCGCAGCACATGGTTGAGCAGCGTGCTTTTGCCCGCGCCTAAAAAGCCAGACAGCACGGTGACGGGTAGACGGTGGGGCATGCGAAATTCCTCGTAGGCATTGCACGCTCTTGTGAGAAAAGGCGTGGCAGATTCAATATGTAATAACATAACATAGAACATCTACCTCTACGATGGAACTGCCTCATGAACGCGCTGACGTTGCCGGATATCGCCACCCAGGCCTCCCACCAAACACTGCCGCTGGATTGGGTCGGCATGCGCGGGATTGCCATTCCCGTGGTGCTCAACGGCCAGCAATGCTCGGCAAAAGCCGATGCGGGGGTCAGCCTGGACGATGGCGACGCACGCGGCATCCACATGTCACGCCTATACCTGGCATTAGAATCGCTCGAGCAACAGGAGCTGACGCCTGCGCGCTTGAGCCAGGTACTGCAGTGCTTTCTGCGGAGTCATGAGGGACTTTCAAACAGTGCCTACCTCAATATTCACTTTGAGCTGCTGTTAAAAAGACCGGCACTGATCACCCAATTATCCGGCTGGCGGTCATACCCAGTGAGTGTTCAAGCGCGCCTGGAAAATGGAATGTTCCACGTGGAACTAAATGTCGAAGTCATCTACTCGTCGACCTGCCCCTGCTCAGCCGCCCTTTCGCGGCAACTGATCCAGCAGCAATTCATGAATGATTTCGCCAACAGGACTTTGCGGCATACCGAGGTGCTTATGTGGTTGGGTGGCGCAAATGGAATTGTTGCGACACCTCACAGCCAGCGCAGTAGCGCACAACTGCAAGCCCGGATAATTCCGAATGGGTGGGAGTTACCACTGGTAAAAATAATAGATGTGGCAAAAGCAGCGTTAGGCACCGCAGTACAAACAGCGGTTAAACGCGCCGACGAACAAGCTTTCGCGTTGGCAAATGGACAGAACCTGATGTTCTGCGAAGACGCCGCGCGACGTCTGCACTTTGCCCTCAAACACTGCGATGAAATCGACGGGTTTCAGGTACGCGTGGTGCATGCAGAGAGCCTGCATGCCCACGACGCTGTGGCACAGAGCGAATGGAATCGGGATCAGGCTCGAGGCTTGACCGTACCGCAATCCTGACCCAGCCACACGGCTCGAGTATCGAGGCTACCCTTCTGCTGAATACCGGTGGCATTGAATGTACCGTTGACCTTGGTAGTGAACTCACGATCGCTGAGGAAAGTGGCCACGCCGGTACCCTGTGCCTTCGGACAGCTGAACCGGAATTTCCACTGGTTGCCGGTACGCTCGGTGATTTCCTGCTTGCAGCCCGACTGAGGATCCGTCAGGGGGATATTGTCGGTCTTCACCTGTTCCGGAGTCAGGCAGGCGCGAATACCCTTGCCACCCATGGTGATGCCTTGCTTCTCCAGTTGAGCGCGTTGCTCAGGCGTCATCTGGCTCTGGATCTGCCCGAGAATCAGTTGCAGATCCGGGAGATCCTGGTTGTCGACCTTCATGTTGCTCGAGGTCAATTCCCACAAACCTGGCTGAAGCATCTGCGCCTGAGCGGCCACAGGAAGTGCCAAACCAAATGCCATGGCCAAACCCAGCAGACGAACGTTCATCGTGTAACTCCTGATCAGTAGTGGCCGTTAGACGTCAGCCACGGGCATCGGTTCATGGACCAATTAATTAGCGACATTCTGCACGGAACATGGTCTGTTAAGCATTGAATATTCAGGAGCAAGGTTGCCCCATGGATTACTTTGGACCGCACATTTTCGGCTACATGATTGCACTGCTCCATACGCTCGGCTCGATCGCGGCCATTCATGCAGTGCTCACCGTAAGGACGGCCCAAGGCTCGATCGCCTGGGCCCTGTCGTTGGTGTTTATCCCCTACTTCACGCTCATCCCCTACCTGGTGTTCGGCCGCAGTACGTTTGATGGATATATCAAGGCCCGCCGGCAGGCCAACGAGGAAATGCGCAAAGCGATCTCCGAGCTTAATTGGCGGCCCTGGGTAGAAGAGGCGCTGGCCGCGCGCGCATCCAGCGCCTACGCGTCCCTGCGAGCGATGCCTAAACTGGGACGAATGCCGTGCCTGGCGAACAATGAAGTGCGCCTGCTGATCAATGGGAAGGCCACCTTCGAAGCTATTTTCGCGGCTATAAGCTCCGCCAAAGAAGCGGTGCTGATCCAGTTTTTTATCATTCACGATGACCGCCTCGGCCAACGTCTGCAAAGCCTGCTGCTGCAAAAAGCCGCCGAAGGGGTGGCGGTTTATCTGTTGTATGACCGCATTGGCAGCCACTCCCTGCCCCACAGTTTTGTCCAGCCGTTGCGCGATGCTGGTGTTGAGGTCAAGGCGTTCGCCACTCGCAGCGGTTGGCTAAATCGCTTTCAGGTGAACTTCCGCAACCATCGAAAAATTGTGGTGGTCGATGGTGTGCTGGGCTTTGTCGGTGGCCACAATGTCGGCGACGAGTACATGGGCGAGAAACCACCGCTGGCACCCTGGCGTGATACCCACGTTGAAGTACGCGGCCCAGTCGTTGCCTGCATGCAGGAATCGTTTGCCGAAGATTGGTTCTGGGCGGCGCGCTCGCTGCCCACGCTGATACTGCCTGACGTCTATCCGGATGACGGAGTGCTGTGCCAGTTGCTCGCCAGCGGCCCGGCAGATGCCTATGAAACCTGCTCACTGTTCTTCGTAGAGGCGATCCACGCAGCCACGCAGCGGGTCTGGATCACCAGCCCTTATTTCATTCCTGACGAAGCTGTTTTCGCCGCCCTGCGTCTGGCTGTGTTGCGCGGAGTGGACGTGCGCCTGCTGTTGCCATCGCGCCCGGACCACCGCATCGTCTATGCCGCGTCCAGCCTCTACGCTTTCGAAGCGGTCCGGGCCGGTGTTCGGGTGTTCCGCTACGAGCCTGGTTTTCTGCACCAGAAGGTGGTGCTGATAGATAGCGAGATCAGCGCGATCGGCAGCGCGAACCTCGACAACCGTTCGTTCCGGTTGAATTTCGAAGTGATGCTGCTGACAGTCGACAGTGCTTTCGCCGGCGAGGTGGAGCAGATGCTGAACGCCGATTTCGCCCTGGCCCATGAAATAGCCAAGGAGGAAAGCCGGGAGACCCATCGCCTGCAACAGATCGGCATGCGGATAGCCCGGCTGATTTCGCCAATTCTTTAAGGCGTATAGATGTCATCGCGGGTCCATGGCAGTTCATGGCTGCCATCAGGATGGGCTTTGACGGCAAGTATCTGGTGCAGGTTGATCCAGCCCCTGGCAAATGCGTAGGCACAGCCGGCCAGATACAGCCGCCAGATCCGCAAAGCCTGCTCCGGCACCTGCTTCGCGGCGGCCTCCAGATTGTCTTCCAGGCGCTCGCTCCAGTGGTCCAGCGTGCGCGCATAGTGCAGGCGCAAGCTCTCGACGTCGACGATCTCAAGGCCCACTTCACTGATCTCGGCCGAGATCATGGACAGGTGCGGCAACTCGCCATTGGGAAACACGTACTTGCCGATGAAGTCACCCGCCCCGCGTCCAACCGGACGCCCATCGGTATGTTTAGCGGTAATGCCATGGTTCATCACCAGGCCGCCCTCTTTTACCGCGCCAAAAAGCGTCTTGCAGTACTCCGGGAGATTAGCGTGCCCGACGTGTTCGAACATGCCGACACTGACCACTTTATCGAAGCGACCATCCTGAGGCAGGTCGCGGTAGTCGAGCAGTTGCAGTTCTACCAGGTCGTCCAGCCCCTCGGCGGTGACTCGCTCCCTGGCCAGCGCCAGTTGTTCCTTGCTGAGCGTGATTCCGAAAACTTTCGCGCCGAATTCCCGCGCGGCATACCGCGCAAGCCCACCCCAGCCGCAACCCACGTCGAGTAAATAGTCACCGGGTTGCAGTCGCAGCTTGCGGCAAAGGTGACGAAATTTTGCTTGTTGTGCCTGCTCCAGGGATTCGCTGCCGGTCTCGAAATAGGCGCAGGAGTACGCCATGTCACTGTCGAGCCAGAGCTGGTAGAAGGCGTTGGAAAGATCGTAGTGATAGGAAATGGCCTTGGCGTCGGTTTCCTTGTCATGCACGGTGCGCACAAATTGACCGGCGTCGTCCTCATCCATCAAGGCCTGGCTCCATTGATCGCAGACGCGAATGACGTCGGTGATTGAACCTTCCAGCTCAAGTTTGCCTTCGACGTACGCTGCTCCCAACGCATCCAGACTCGGATGGGTGAACTGGGAAACCATCTGTGGGTCCTTGACCACAATAGTGACACTAGGCGCCGGCCCCAGATTGAATTCATGGCCATCCCAAAGTCTCAAGCGAAGCGGCAACTGCAGATTCTGTAAGGCCGGTGGAATACGCGCGAGCATGGAGAATCCCCCTTGTTTCAGACGTCTGATGAGAGGTTAGACCATCCTGGAAAAATAGCTGGCTATCGATTTAACGGGCTTTCCAGGGATCTTCCGGTCAAAAAAACACCAGAACCTGCACCCTCCTCCCAGATGACTCCCGGAAACTGCTGGAGTTCTGAAAATTATGATTGCCCTGCCGAGGGCGCATGAGACATATTATGTCCATAATATTAACCCCGGACTACTTTTAACTTCCGATGATCTTCCATCCAGGAGAACAGCATGAGCACCTACGACATCGTGATACTGGGCGGCGGCCCTGGCGGCTACAACGCAGCAATCCGGGCCGGCCAATTGGGCCTGAAGGCCGCCTGCGTCGAAGGTCGCACCACGCTGGGAGGCACCTGCCTGAACGTTGGCTGCATGCCGTCCAAAGCGTTGTTGCATGCCTCGGAGCTCTACGAAGCGGCCATCGGGGCGGAATTTGCCAACCTGGGCATCGAGGTCAAACCGGTGCTGAACCTGGCGCAGATGATGAAGCAGAAAGACGAAAGCGTTAGCGGCCTGACCAAAGGCATCGAGTTCCTGTTTCGCAAGAACAAGGTCGACTGGATCAAGGGTTGGGGCCACATCGATGGCCCGGGCAAAGTCACGGTAACCGACAGTGAAGGCGGCAAGACCGAGCTCGGCGCCAAGGACATCATCATCGCCACCGGCAGCGAACCCACGCCCCTTCCCGGAGTCAGCATCGACAATCAACGAATCCTCGACTCCACTGGCGCGCTGTCACTGGCTGAAGTGCCCAAGCATCTGGTGGTGATCGGCGCTGGGGTAATAGGTCTGGAGTTGGGTTCGGTATGGCGGCGCTTGGGAGCGCAGGTCACCGTAGTGGAATTTCTCGACCGCATCTGTCCAGGCGTTGATGCAGAGGCAGGTAAAACACTGCAGCGTTCGTTGAGCAAACAGGGGATCAGCTTCAAGTTGAGCTCTAAAGTCACCAGCGCCACCTCGTCCGCAACCGGAGTGCAGCTAAGCGTTGAGCCCGCTGCGGGAGGTACCGCCGAGCTGCTGGAGGCCGACTACGTCTTGGTGTCCATCGGCCGCCGGCCTTACACCGAGGGCCTGGGGCTGCAGAACGTGGGCCTGACGACGGACAAGCGCGGGATGCTCGCCAACAAAAGGCATCGCACCGAAGCCGCTGGAGTCTGGGTGATTGGCGACGTGACTTCCGGGCCGATGCTGGCGCATAAAGCCGAAGACGAAGCCATGGCCTGCGTGGAACAAATCGCCGGTAAAGCGGGCGAGGTCAATTACGACCTGATCCCCAACGTGATCTACACCCGACCGGAACTGGCCAGCGTCGGCAAGACCGAAGAGCAGCTCAAGGCTGAAGGTCGGGGGTATAAGGTCGGGAAGTTTCCCTTTACCGCCAACAGTCGCGCGAAGATCAACCATGAAACCGAAGGTTTCGCGAAAGTGCTGGCGGATGAGCGCACCGACGAAATTCTGGGCGTGCACCTTGTGGGCCCCAGTGTCAGCGAGATGATCGGCGAATATTGCGTGGCCATGGAGTTCAGCGCTTCAGCCGAAGACATTGCACTGACCTGCCATCCCCACCCTACCCGCTCCGAGGCTCTGCGTCAGGCGGCGATGAATGTGGAGGGGATGGCAACGCAGATGTAGCCCATGCTAGAGCGGCAGGTGCTCCAGGGGCAACGCGCCTGGAGCCTTTACGGTGTTGATGGCAAAGTTGCTGCGAATGTCA
The DNA here is from genome assembly GCF_040310305.1 of Pseudomonas sp. HY13-MNA-CIBAN-0226. Lineage (NCBI taxonomy): Bacteria > Pseudomonadati > Pseudomonadota > Gammaproteobacteria > Pseudomonadales > Pseudomonadaceae > Pseudomonas > Pseudomonas sp. HY13-MNA-CIBAN-0226. The sequence goes on along the minus strand of NZ_JBEOPS010000011.1, from coordinate 159,632 downwards.
CTCACGCCGGGCAGTTTCAACAGCTGGCCCGTGAGGAAACGGTCGTAGCCGCGCAAGTCCGGCACTACCACCTGCAGCAGAAAATCCGATTCGCCCGATACCAGGAATGCCGAAATCACCTCCGGCAATGCGGTTACAGCCAGGCGAAACGCCTCGGCCTGTTCGTCGTTATGGCGTTCCACCTTGACCCCGACAAACACCGTCAGCCCCAAGCCTACCTCGTCACGGTCCAGATTGGCCTGATAACCCCTGATCACTCCGGCCTCTTCCAGCATCCGTACCCGACGCAAGCACGGCGAGGCGGATAATCCGATCTCGTCGGCCAGTTGCACGTTGCTCAGGCGACCATCCCGTTGCAGGGCGGCAAGGATCTTGCGGTCGTAGGCGTCGAGCTTCATAGGTTGGCAGATTCCAATGGTGGAAAGGCAATAAACCAGTAGATTGTGCCACACACATGTTTCTACGCAGTGACCGGCGCCGCACTGGGCCGTTGGCTGCAACACAGCCCTTCGGCCCAGCGCTTGCAGCAATGGCTGTTCGGCAGCCTGCTGATCGGTTTGGCGATACGTCTAACGTTCGTCCAGCAGGCTTGATCAGGCTTGCTTGCGCCGCTTGTGCCGGTTGATCAGCAGCAGCGCAAAGGCGGTAAATGCCACCACCGCGCCCAGTTGCAGCCACGCTTTATACGGCCGCAAGACGTTACGGACCGGGCTGATGGCCTGCGTCACGTAACGTCGGTCGGCCTTCCCAAAATCCGGGGACGGGCAGCGCTCACCGAAGTGAACAGCCCAATCGACATACGGCCCTTCGTTGACGTACCGCCGATAAAATACCTGTTTCTGCTCTGGATCCGCGTTCCAGCCAGTTGCCGCACACAAAACAGCGGCAAATGCCTGGCTGGTATGCGGCAAGTTATCGGCGGCCCGAGTGGCAAGGTCGTTGGCGAGATAGCGGTAGTGATAACGCAGGTCTGGCTGTGCAGCGCTGGCTTGCTGACGGCTGAACTCTTCCTGCGCCAACAGTGGCCCCACTTTCAATTCGGTGCTTTGAAGGCTGTAGTTGCCTTCGAAAGTCGCGTAGTCGGGGGACATCTCATAGCCCAGTAACTCCATGCCGAAGTGACGGCTCAAGTCGGCCGCATGGAAGTACGCAAATGCCCTTTTGGTCGGCCACCATTTTGATTCTGCATCGTGGCGCAGCTCGCCGTACCACTTCGCCAGGCTGAACAACCGGGGGTTATCGAAGTAAACCGGCGCTTCGTTGTAGCGTCCTTCGCGCAGCAACCGGCGGCCGAGCAGGTTGCGTAGTTTGGCCGCGACCGTTAGCGGGGCTGCAACCTGGTCGCCACCTTCTGCTTCTTTTTTGGCCGCATAGGCCTCAACATCCTGCTGGCTAAAGGGCGTTGGCACCTGCACGTTGGTATCGACGTAATGCTTGAGCTCATCGACAGTCAGCACGCGCTCGGCCACGGTCGCCGCGTCCAACCAGTAGATGTCCTGGCTGCGGTAGAGTTGATCAAACGCTTGCAGGTAATCCCCACGCTGCAGCGCCAGAATTGCACTTTCACCCTCGACCCGACATTTGGGCTGCAGCGACTCGTAGTCAAAATCCGGGGTCCTGCGCTCACCCCATGATTCGTTCTGCGGGAAGGCCTGAGCAGCTTTGGCATAGGCTGCGGTTGCCGCGACTTTGTCGCCATCGCGCAGCGCCAGCTTCGCCCGTAGCCACCAAGCCAGGCCGCCGTCCCCGGCGTGCTCAAGAAAGGCTTTCGCGCTGGCGTAATCACCTTGTTGATAATTGACCGCCGCCAGCCGATCGGCGTTTTCCAGGGTCCCGCGCGTGCTGTTTTGAAGCAGCTTGATCAGCTTTAGTTCGTTCGGCGGTTGTTCCCCGAATGACCAGCCCAGTCGGCTGATCAAGGAAGCCGTCACCAGTTGCTGCACTGGCTTTCCCTGGAGCAATTGCGCCAAAGACGCTTCGGGCATCGCGGCCAATTCAGCCACCAGTTGCTTCAAGGAGCTGTAGCCCACTGGCGATCCGTGCCGGTTCTGCGTGGCATACAGCTCAATGGCGCGGTTCCAGTCACCTGCGGTGCGAACCACACGGGCTTCTTCGCCGAGGCTGGCGACTCCCAACTCCAAGGGGTCACTGAAGCCGTCAATGCTCAGTTGACGGGTCTGCTCGAAAGCAAGCCGGGACTGGGCCAACAGGCTTGGCACTGCATCCACTTGCGAGTTCATCGCGAACAATGCCCGTCCCAGGGAATAGGCGGCCCAGGTGCTGCGTAGCGGGCGCTGATCTGCCGGCAGTGCCAATACTTTGTGAAAGTACTCGACAGCCAGCGCGTAGTCAGCTGCATTGAAGGCCGCCGCGCCCGCCAGGTAGAACATGAGTTCGGGCGGCAGTGCTTTGCCGTCGACTTCAACTTGGCGCGCGTCGGCCACACTGCGCAGTTGCTTAACCAGAGCCTGTTGTTCCACAGACAAACCGACCTGCTCTGCCAGATCCCGCGAGCTGGGTTGGCCTGCTTCTTCGCCGTAACTGTAATCTTGACTGCCAGTAGCGGGCGCGATGTTCTTCAGCCCGGCAATCGAGCCTCCAAGGCGACTGACCTCGAAGTTGAAGTTGCCCTCCGGCAGCTCCGACAGGGTCTGCCCCCGGTTGTCCAACAGCCGCATGGGGAAGTCCGGGCCACAGGCCAGCACTGACCCCAGTGGCAGGCTGAGGGTCAGGCATAGCAGATGATGTGGCCACTTACGGATCAACATGTGACGCTCCTTGATCAATTTTTGCGCAGCGTGCCCAACCAATGGCGCGCTGCCCCTGTGCCGCTACTCGGCCCTCTCGTAGACGGCTGAAGGTCAGGCTGTTTGAAGTCTGCTGCATTGAATAACCGGCCAGCGCATCCGCACCTTCACAAGCGCTAGCCGCCAGCGTCACCCGTTCGGGCCATGGGCTGTCGAGATTGCCTGAGTTGATGATGCTGATTTCGAACAAGCCTTGATGCTCTGAAAGTTGCAACGTCACCTGGCTTCGGAGCGCCTCACCGCGTGCTACAGCGCGCAGCATGGTCAGGCTCCAGGCCCGGCGATCAATCGCCAGCGGTAATCTGAACCAGATTAGACCTGCGAGGTGCTCCGGGGGATTATCCCGCAGTTCCAGGCCAAGCTTGCGAAGTTGCTGGGGATCGGCCATTAACTCCTGGCGGTCACCGTCGCGCTCAAGGGGTACTTCGCTTTCTACGATCGGCCCGCCACTGCTCGCCGGCAACAACGCCACGCCATATGCAGGCAGTGCCAGGTAAAACGGTTTCGAGGTTTTGCGTGACCAAGCCGCGGTCCATTTTTTTGTTTGTTCCACGTGGAACAAACCTGTTCTTGGATCGCTGACTGCGTGCACTTGCAACACGCTGCTATCGACGGAGGATAAAAGTGCCGGCAACTCCGGGCTGTTCAGCCAAGCGGGTAATGCAGTGATACTCAGCGCCATGGAGGCCGGTAGAACCTGGCGCAATTCGCTCAGCAGATTTCGATAGGCCGGCAGTCGAGCAACACCGGCATCGTGGTCGATTTCCACCCCGGCCAATGTCAACCCCTGCCCTTGCCAATCAGTGATCAAGTGTTGGACCTGCGCAATGACTTCATGCGAATCCAGAGACTTCAACTGACCATCAAGCCGGATTACCGCGATCAGCGGGCGACCATCTTGTCGTAACAGATGGGCGTCAACTTGCGCCCGACTCCAGCCGGCTTGAGGAAATGACTGTAGAGCGAGTACACGCAGCGTAGAGAAATCAGCCCGGCTGTCACGCAAGGCGTGTTGATGAGCAGGCAGCCACTGGCGTTGCCAGATGTAGAGTTGCTGATCGAGCGCAGGCGCCTCGGGTTGCCCACAGCCGGCGAGCATCAGCAGCGGGAAAAGCAGTGCCCACCGTCGGATTGAAAACCCCATGAACATCTATCCCATCCAACACAGGGTTGCAGGGTACACAGAATCCGGTGGGATCAGGGCTTACGCGCAATGATCACCTGACTCTTGGCCACTACCGCATCCAGGGCCTGTTTGATCTGTGCGCCCCGAGGCGAAGCGAGAATTGCCTGCCAGGTATCGGCCCAGTGATTGAGTAAAGGATGGTCCGCATTGCTGAAGTCCACTTTGGCTTCCCAGAACAGAAGCATCCACATCGACCAGTAAAAACCGTATTGGCTATGGCTGATCACTTCCAGCCCCGCGTCGCTGACCATTGCCTTGAATTGTTCTTCGCTGATGATGCGAATGTGATTGGGCTTCTGAAAGTACTCGGGCGCGGCAATGTCTTTTTGCAGGTCTTCGGAACTTGGATGCGGCACGCTGAGTAGATATAGCGCTCCCGGTTTGCCGACCCGTACCAGTTCGGCAAGAAACTGCGCAGGGTCATCGACGTGCTCGATTACTTCAGTGGAGACCACTCGAGTCGCGGTTTCGTCAGCAATGGGCAACGGGTCGCAATCGGTGACGTGGCACTCAATGCTCCGAGCCGGTGTATCTGCCAGGCGTTGCCGGGTCGCCTCGACCTTGGCCGCGTCGATATCGGCGATGATGATATTCGCCCCGCGCATTGCGCAGAAATGCACGTTACCGCCGTCACCGCAGCCAACGTCCAGCAAGGTGTCTTGCGCGGTGACCGGGAAGCCGGTGAACAGCTCGCCGGTTTGCTGGTTGAACCAGCCACTGAGCATCGCGTCATGCAGGCCGAGCATGTACGGATCGACCTTGTCGGGTGCTGCGGCCAGCGGTGTCGGCTCCGGCATCGGTTGCGCGGGAGGCGTGCCCGCCGCGAGTTTCTTCAACAGTCTCAGCATGAGGTTGCTCCAGAGGATGGGACGGCGTTTGGGGGCAAGCTCAGGCGCTGCACCAGCGATACGCCACGACGGCGCATGGGCATTTCGACAAAGCGATAGTTGAGTTCACTTAAAACCGCGATCAGCCCGAAGGCGATCAACAATGTAGGGATCGGGTGCCCGCCAGGGTTCGGCAAGTTGGCTGCCTGCAAACGAAAGATGCCTTCGCGCACCAGCAGATAAGCCGGGATGTGGATCAGGTAAATCCCGTAGGAACGGCTGCCCACCCAGGTCATCAGGCTTTTGAACAGACAGCCGGGCATCAGGTAGTCACGATTGTAGGAAGCGATCCAGACCAGCAACGCACACAGCAGTGCAATCACGCCAATACGGTAATGAGTGAACGTGAAGCGATCAGTGGCGATGAAACCCAGCACCAGCGACACCGCGAGCAATGCAGCCAGACCAGCCCAGGGACGGCGCAGGAATGTCGGTTCCCAGCGTCGGTAGGAAGGCTGCGCGCTCCAGATGGCCAGCAGCACGCCGAGGGCCAGCGCATCGGTTCTGATCACCATCAATATCGGCGTGCGCAAAGTGAACAGTTGCACCGCCACCAACAGGACTAGCGCCCAGACCAGGTATTTGCGACAGAGCAAAATCAGCAAGGGGAACAGCAGGTAGAACTGCTCCTCCAACGACAGACTCCAGTACACGAAACTGGTGCCATATTCGTAATTGTAAAAGCTGTCGGCGAAGCGAAAGTTGGCGTACTGGGCAATGCCGGCCAGGGTCGCCTGCAGATTCGCCTGCAGGGTGCCGAACGCGCCGGAGCGGTTGAGGAACAGGCACGCCAGCAACATCAGCGCCAGCCATAACCAGGCTGACGGCAACAAACGAAAGGCCCGCCGCAGCCAGAAGTTGCGGGTTTCCTGCCAGTATTCCTGCCGCGTGCTGCAACCTTGCAGCGCCGGGATCAGGCTGCGCGCGATGACGAAGCCGGAGATGGCGAAGAACAAATCAACGCCCCACCACGGCTGCGTGTACAGGGTGATGCGTTGCAGCAGCGGAACACTCGCCGCGAACAGGCTGTCCTGCAAGTGGTGAAACAAAACGCCCAGGACCGCAATGCCGCGAAGCAACTCGATATCCATGATGCGCTTGCTGCTACTCATGGTGTCCTCCTGGACGTGCCCCGGTATCCATCGGTTTGCGGGCAATGATGACCTGGCTCTTGGGCATGAACCGGTCAAGCATCTGCTTGATCGCCAGGCCGTCGGGGTGCGACAGCAAGTCCTGCCAGGTTTTCGCCCAGCTCTCCATCAACGGCGGATACGGCGCCTGGATACGGTCGCGAACCGCGCCACCCACGTCACGTCCGGCAGCCCTCTCGCTCGCCCAGAAAAAGATCATGCCCATCACCCAGAAAAACCCGCTGGCCTGACGATGCTCGATGACCAGGCCCGCCTCCTCCACCATGGTGGCGAACCGTTCGGGGGTGAAAATCTGCACATGATTGGGTGTCTGGAAATAACTGGCGGGAGCGATGCCCTTTTGCAAATGCTCGCCCACCGGTGCTGGAACGCTCAGCAGATACAGCGCCCCGGGACGCCCCATGCGCACCAGTTCAGCCATGAAGGGTTCAGGTTGGTCGATGTGTTCGAGCACTTCCATGCATACGATTTTGCTCGCGCAACCGTCGGCCAGCGGCAGCGGCAAGCTGTTGCTCACCAGTCCCAGACTGGCCTGGTTCGATTGCGCGGCCACTTGGCGGGCCAGGTCACGCACCTTGTCGTGCTCGCTGTCGGTGAAGATCACCGAGGCGCCCTGTCGAACCGCGAACAAGGTCGCCACGCCTTCGCCGCATCCGACATCCAGCAGCGTGTCGTCGGCGTTAATGGCAAAACCCTTGAGCAACTCGCCGGTTTCGCCGAGGAACCAGCCATCGAGTACTGCATCGTGCAAGCCGACGTCTCTGGGCGATACCGGGCTTAGGGGCACGGTCAAAGGCGCCGACGGTGCCGGCCACAGCTTTGCCAACAGACGGCGAATCATGCGCTGGACGCTTGCAAGGTCAGTGCTTTGCGCCGCTCCAGCAGCTGTTCGAAAAACGCCTGCAGGCGCTGTTCGGTGCTGGCCTGACTACAGAAACCCTGAAGTCGGCTGACAGCATGGGCCGACATCCTTTCATACCGCCCGACATCGTTTTTGGCGACGTCGTAGCTGGCCCGGTAGGCGGCGCACAGCGAGTCCCAATCCGTGTTGTAACGCAGGGTACGAAATGCCGCCCGGGGATCGTGCGGCCAGGCGGTCAGTTCTTCTGTCGAGTCGACGATGAACGCGTTGTCACTGTCCACGTAGTCGGCCATCGCTGTGTTCAGCGGCGCAATCGCCGGCTTGCCGCACGACATGAATTCCATCAACGGCAGGCACTGGCCTTCGCCGTAGGAGCAATTGACGACGTAACTGGTGGCCTCTACCAGGCGCTCGTAGTCAAGGTCTGCGAGGTAGCCATGGATCAGCACGATGCGGCACTGATAGGTCTGATTCTTGTAGACGTGGTGCAGCATGTCGTTGAGTGCATCGGCGATGTCATGGTGAGTGAGCTTGAGCACCAGGGTCGCATCGGCCGACTCGCGGAAGGTGCTGCAGAACGCACTGATCATGTCCTTCCAGTTCTTGCGCCCGTCGTAGGGGTTGAAGACCGAGGTGTAGACCACGCCATCAAGCAGCAACTCGCAATCGCGCACCGGGCCATCGAACTCGATCGGAGTGCCTTCGCGCAAGCGCTCCGGTCCGTAGGGGCGCAAATCTGCGGTACGACTGTCGATCATCAGGCCGCGCAGATTCAGGCGAATCGCTTCAGCGACCGGGCGCTTGAGCAAGTGCTCGCCGCGCGCGGCAAAGCGATCCCAGACTGGCGCCGGGATCGCGCTGATCGGATACTCGGGCCCCATTACATCGCGAACGGTTTTTACGGTGAAACTGGAATGAGTGATCGCCATGCCGCTGGCCGCCAGTACCACCCGCCAGTCATGCCGCGGTTCCCCATGCCAGCTTTCAGTGGGGATGGTGCTGAACTCCCAGGCGAACACTGCAATGGTCGGGCAGGCATAGCTGATGGGTGTGCGGTGCGGCGGTGAGAAGGACAGGAACACACAGTCCTCTCCCCTGCTCTGGCAATCGAAATACAGGCGGTCGACCAACTCGTCAGGGTCGCTGACCTCGATCACCTGGCCCAGGCGTTCCAGAACCGGACGAAACTCCTTGAGCACGAAGTAGTAGCTGTACTCGGGCCGGCCCAGATTCTGCTGGATGTTGCTCTTGTTGGTTTCCGAATGAATGATGATCAGCATGCTGCAGTCCCTGTCCTGGCGGCCGCTGACGCAGCGGCGATGACCGGGGCCTGCCCAAAGAACTGCGCCAGGCGCTGCTGGACTGGCATAAAACTGCAGTAGTCGCGCATCCGCTCGCTGGCGGCGTCGGCCATGGCATGCCAGGCCTGGGGGTGGTCTTTGGCCATGGCGTAACTCTGTGCATAAGCGGTTTTCAACGAGCCCCAATCCGGACGATGGCGCAGGGTCCGGTAGAGGATGCGCGCGTCTTCCGGCCAGATCGTCGGCTCGCGACTGGACTTCACTACAAAGGCCACGCGTTCGTCGATGTAATCGCGCATTGCGGTGTGGTCCGGGGCGATAACGGGCCGTGCACACGACATGAATTCCATCAGCGGCAAGCACAGGCCTTCGCAGCGTGATGCGTTGACGTAAAAACTCGCGGCGCCGTACAACTGCGCAAATTCTTCATCCTGCAGATAACCGTGCATGACCACCACCCGACAGGCGAACGGTGACAGTTGCGAGAGCAAGGTCATGAGTTCGACGTAATAGGTGGAGAGGTCGTTCTGAGTCATCTTCAGCACGAGCGTGGCGTCTGGTGCATCGCGCAATGCCCAGCAAAACGCGGTGATCAGATGGTGCCAGTTCTTGCGCCCGTCGTCGGGATTGAACACGCTGACATACACCACGCCACTGACATCGATGGAGACTGTCGTGGTGGTATCGGGCAAAGCGGATGGCGCCGGTTCGACTAGCTCGACCGGCTCGGCAACCTCGGGAGCAACTGGCAGTGGTTGCATTGGCAGTGCCGGCTTGCGAAGCCTGGTTGACAAGGGGCGAACGGCGTCCGGCACCAGATCGCGAGCGGCTTCGCGATACCACAGCAGCAGGTTGTGCTTGAGTGCCCGGTAGACTTCGCGCACGTAATGCCGGGTAATGAATGCACGGCGGCGGATGGTCAATGATGGCGGTGGCGGTGGCGGCTCCGGTACTACTTCCGGCTCAGGCTCGATCTGCGCCACTGACTCTTCAATCGGCGGTCCAAGCAGGCCATCGGCGGACAAGCCCATCACATGGCTGTCGAGGATGCAGCCTTTGATCTGCAGCGTGGCGCCCGGATTTACCGGGGTGCCCGGATAGTGCTGGCGCACCTCGGCAAAGCGTTCCCACAAAGGCGTCGGCAGTACGAGCACAGGGAAATCGGCACCCAGGGTTCGGCGGATGGCTTCGGCTGTATGGGTGGACAAGGTGATCACCCGGCCCAGGCGCGCCAGTGTCTGGCTCCAGTCCTGGCGTGGATCGTTGTCCCAATGCTCGGCAGGAATGGTGTCGAATTCCCAGGCAACCACACACACCATTGGGCATTGAATATCGGTCGGGGTCTTGTGCGGCGGTGCAAACGAAATGAACAGGCTATCCTGCCCCGCTTGCTGCAACTGCCGATAGAGCGGATCCACTTCGGCGCTAGAGGCTACGACATGAACCTGCCCAAGGCTTTCGAACAAGGGTCGATAAGCCTTGAGCACAAAATAGTAACTGTACTCGGGACGGCCGAGACTCTGGCTGATGGAGCTGTCGTTGACGTCGGAGTAGAGAATGAAATTCATGGCATCCCATGGTGAAATCGCCATCCCGGCAACCTCACTCTGTGACGGAGAAGCCACGGATCGGGGCAGCATTTACTAGCCCTCGTCCATCGTCTTCGTGCCCGTCTTCGTTCTTGTTTTAATGGTCAGTTTCTCGCAGTTTCACAACGACGCTGCCGAACCTTGGGTAATCGTGACGAGGGCCATTCTAAACACATCCGTTGAGGATCCGTGAACCGCCCGACGAGAATAAATCGGGCTGCGGGGACCAGAACTGATCAGTCACGGTTGGACCTGTTGAAATTACCGCGCAATTGGCACAGATTGGCAGCCAAACAATTACAACAAATCGTTTCGCCAGTCTTTCGACCCAGTAATCCACCGGGTCTGCCAGACATCTCCGACCAAACTGTGGGGAATGGACGAAAATGTATGACCAAGGGGCTGCTGTTTGAAAAAGCGTCTGTTCGTTACGGGTCTCAGCGGTTTCGTAGGACAACACATCCAATCCCGCCTGCTGGCTGATGCCGCGCAGTGGGAGCTACTGACCGTCCCTGGCCGCTATGATCTCGCAGACCCGCAGAGCCTTGAAGGCCTGTGGCCGGAACTGCCGGATGCGGTCATCCACCTGGCCGGCCAGACCTTCGTACCCGAAGCGTTCCGTGATCCGGCACGCACACTGAACATCAACCTGCTCGGTACGCTGAACCTGCTGCAAGCCCTCAAGGCTCGCGGCTTCACCGGCACGTTCCTGTACGTCAGCTCCGGCGACGTCTACGGCCAGGTCAGCGAAGACCATTTGCCCATCACCGAACTGCAACCGCCCTGCCCTCGCAATCCGTATGCCGTGAGCAAACTCTCCGCGGAGTTCCTGAGTGTGCAATGGGGTTTGAGCGAAGGCTGGCCGGTACTGGTCGCCCGCCCGTTCAACCACATCGGCACTGGCCAGAAAGAAAGTTTTGTCATCGCCAGCGCCGCCCGCCAGATCAATCGCATCAAACAAGGCCTGCAAGCACCGCAACTGGAAGTCGGTGATATCGACGTCACACGCGACTTCCTCGACGTGAGCGACGTGATCTCGGCTTACCTGGCGTTGCTGGAAAAAGGCACACCCGGCCAGGTCTACAACGTGTGCTCGGGGCGCGAGCAAAGCATTCGCAGCCTGATCGAACAGCTGGGTGACCTCGCGCAAGTCGACCTGCAACTGGTTCAAGACCCTGCCCGACTGCGCCGCGCGGATCAGCGCCGGGTATGCGGCAGTCATGCCAGGCTCGCCCAGACCACCGGTTGGGCGCCGCAAATCACTACACAACAAACCCTGCGGGCGATCCTGTCCGACTGGGAGATACGGGTAAGACAAGAATGACAAAAAGTGCACTGATCACAGGGATCACCGGACAGGACGGCGCTTATCTGGCCAAACTGTTGCTCGACAAGGGCTATAGAGTCCACGGCCTGGTTGCGCGGCGCAGCAGCGACGCACGCTGGCGACTGCGCGAAATGGGGGTCGAGGCCGACATCGTTTACCTGGACGGCGACATGGCCGATGCCTGTTCCATCCAGCGCGCAGTGATCAAATCGGCGCCGGACGAGGTCTACAACCTGGCCGCACAGAGTTTTGTTGCAGCCTCCTGGTCGCAACCGGTAACCACCGGCATTGTCGACGGGTTGGGCGTCACGCACCTGCTTGAAGCGATCCACCAGTTCAGCCCGCATACCCGTTTCTACCAAGCATCCACCAGCGAAATGTTTGGCCTGATCCAGGCGGAGCAGCAGGACGAAAATACGCCGTTTTACCCGCGCAGCCCTTACGGCGTGGCCAAGCTCTATGGCCACTGGATCACCGTGAACTATCGCGAGAGCTACAACCTGCACGCCAGCAGCGGCATCCTGTTCAACCACGAATCACCGCTGCGCGGCATCGAATTCGTGACGCGCAAGGTCACCGACGCAGCCGCTCGCATCAAGCTGGGCAAACAGCAGGAACTGCGCCTGGGCAACATCGATGCCAAGCGCGACTGGGGTTTTGCCGGCGACTACGTCGAAGCCATGTGGCTGATGTTGCAACAGGACAAACCCGATGACTTCGTGGTCGCCACGGGGGTAACCACCACGGTGCGCGAAATGTGCCGGATCGCCTTCGAGCACGTCGACCTGAACTACCGTGACTTCGTGAAGATCGACCCGGCGTTTTTCCGCCCGGCCGAAGTTGAAGTGCTGCTCGGCAACCCGGCCAAGGCTCAGCGAGTGCTGGGCTGGAAACCAAAAACCGACCTGGATACCTTGATCCGCATGATGATGGATGCGGACATGAAACGCGTCGCCAAGGAGTAGGCCCATGCTGATTCCCGTGATTCTTTCCGGTGGTGCTGGTACGCGGTTGTGGCCGGTATCGCGAGAAGGCCAGCCGAAACCCTTCATGATGTTGCCGGACGGCCAGTCGTTACTGGGCAAGACCTATCGGCGTGCTGCCGGTTTGCTGGAAGGCTGGGGCGACATCGTGACGGTGACCAATCGCGACTACTACTTCCAGAGTAAGGATCACTATCAGGACGCACAACTGGGCAGGCATCGCGGGCACTTTCTGCTGGAGCCGACGGGGCGCAATACCGCTCCGGCAATCGCGGCGGCCGCCCTCTCGCTGCAGGCACTGCATGGTGACGAAGCGATCATGCTGGTCATGCCCGCCGATCACCTGATCGTCAACGAAGAGGCCCTGAAGCAGGCTGTCGAACATGCGGTGACCCTGGCCCGGTCCGGCCAGCTGGTGACCTTCGGGGTGGTGCCGACCGCACCGGAAACCGGGTTTGGCTACATCGAGACCGGCGCAGCGCTGGACGAAAATGGCGCCGCCCGTGTGCAGCGTTTCGTTGAAAAACCCGACCTGCAGACCGCAACTCATTACCTTGAAAGTGGCAACTTCCTGTGGAATTCCGGGATGTTCTGCTTCTCGGTAGCCACTGTCCTGGCGGAACTGGAAACCCACGCCCCGACACTGCTGGAGCAGGCCAGGACCTGCATGGCAGCCAGTGCGGCAGTGGAAACCGCCGGCGGCCTGCAGCAGGAGCTATCGCCTGCGCTGTTTGGCGAGATCATGGACATTTCCATCGACTACGCGTTGATGGAGCGCTCCGACAAGGTGGTGGTGGTGCCCGCCCGTTTCGACTGGAGCGACATCGGCTCCTGGGGTGCAATCGCCGCCCTGGTGCCCGCGGATGCGCAGCACAACCGTGCGGCAGGCGAAGCCATCTTCATCGACAGTCACCATAACTTCGTGCAGAGCGAAGATCGCCTGGTGGCCACCGTTGGCGTGGAAAACCTGATCATCATCGACACCGCCGACGCGGTCCTGGTGGCTCATGCCGACCGTGCCCAGGATGTGCGCCAGGTGGCCAGGCAACTCAAGGACAAGAAGCACGAAGCCTATCGCCTGCACCGCACGGTCAGCCGGCCATGGGGCACGTACACGGTGCTCGAGGAAGGTCCACGCTTCAAGATCAAACGCATCGTGGTCAAGCCTGGTGCCAAGTTGTCCCTGCAGATGCACCACCACCGCAATGAACACTGGGTGGTGGTCGAAGGCATGGCCAAGGTCACCAATAATGGCACCGGCACTCACCTGGTAGCCAAGAACGAATCGACTTTCATTGCCGCCGGCCACAAGCATCGCCTGGAAAATCCCGGGGTGATCGACCTGGTGATTATTGAAGTGCAGAGCGGCGAATACCTGGGAGAGGACGATATCGTCCGCTTCGAAGATCAATACGGCCGGACGGTTTGAATGCTGCGTAATCTTTACCAATCGTTGTGGAGTTACCGGGGTTTTATCCTCGGCAGCGTCAAAAGAGAGTTTCAGGCGCGTTATCGCAATTCGCTGTTTGGTGCCTTGTGGACCGTGCTCAACCCGCTGTCGATGATCGTGGTCTACACGGTCATCTTCTCCACCATCATGCGCGCCCGCCTGCCGGGTGTGGATGATGGCCTGGCCTACAGCGTTTACCTGTGCGCCGGCCTGCTGACCTGGGGCCTGTTCGCCGAGATCACCACCCGCAGCCAGAGCATGTTTCTGGAAAACGCCAACCTGCTGAAGAAAATCAGCTTCCCGCGCATCTGCCTGCCGGTGATCGTGCTGCTCAATGCCGGGATCAATTTCGCGATCATCCTGGGGTTGTTCCTCGGCTTCCTGCTGATCAGCGGACGGCTTCCGGGCATGGCGTTGCTGGCCCTGATACCGCTGCTGATGCTGCAGGTGATGTTCGCCGCCGGACTGGGGATGATCCTCGGGGTGCTCAATGTGTTCTTCCGCGACGTCGGGCAATTTTTCGGCATCTGCCTGCAATTCTGGTTCTGGCTGACACCGATCGTGTACCCGCTGTCGATCCTGCCGCCGGGCATCCAGCGCGTTATCGAGCTGAACCCGATGACGGCGTTAATGAACAGTTACCAGAACCTGTTCCTCTATAACCAATGGCCGAACTGGAGCTCGCTGCTCCCGCTGCTGGTGATCGGGCTGTTGTTCTGCGTGATGGGGCTGCGGCTTTTCCGCCAGCGTGTTGGTGAAATGGTGGATGAGCTCTGATGGGACATATACGCGTCAGTGGCCTGGGCAAGGCCTACAAGCAATACCCGAATCGCTGGAGCCGGCTGTTCGAATGGCTGGTGCCGTTCTCCCCTACCCGCCATCACTTGCACTGGGTGCTGCAGGGTGTCGACTTCGAGATCCAGCCCGGCGAAGCCGTTGGCATTGTCGGGGTCAACGGCGCTGGCAAAAGTACCCTGTTGAAGATGATCACCGGCACCACCCAGGCCACCTGTGGCGAGATCAAGTTGCAAGGTCGAGTCGCCGCGCTGCTGGAGCTGGGCATGGGTTTCCACCCGGACTTCACCGGGCGCCAGAACACCTTCATGGCGGGCCAGCTGCTCGGCATGCAGGTCGAGGAAATTGAGGCGCTGATGCCGGAAATCGAAAGTTTTGCCGAAATTGGCGAGGCCATCGACCAGCCGGTCCGCACCTATTCAAGCGGCATGCAGATGCGCCTGGCGTTCAGCGTTGCTACGGCGCGCCGTCCGGATATCCTGATCGTCGACGAAGCATTGTCCGTGGGTGACGCCTACTTCCAGCACAAAAGCTTCGACCGCATCCGTAACTTCCGCAAGGCCGGCACCACGCTGCTGATCGTGTCCCACGACCGATCGGCGATCCAGTCGATCTGCGATACCGCCATCCTCCTGGAAAACGGGCGCATGGCCATGCGCGGCAAGCCTGAAGAGGTGATGGACTACTACAACGCGATGCTCGCCCAGCGCGAAGGCCAGACGGTCCGCCAGGAGATGCTTGCCAACGGCCAGGTGCAGACTATTTCCGGTACAGGCGAGGCCGGCATTCTCAGCGTGCGCCTGCTCGATCCAAAGGGCCGCTCGGTGGAAGTGGCCGAGGTCGGGCAGGCGATGGTGCTGGAAGTGCAAGTCGAAGTTCGCCAGGACATCGAGCGGCTGATCCTTGGGTTCATGATCAAGGATCGCCTCGGCCAACCCATGTACGGCATCAATACCCACCGCATCGACAAGGCCCTCACCGACCTGAGCGCCGGCGAGCGGGTCACTTACCGATTCGCTTTCGACATGCGCCTGGGCAAGGGTAATTACTCGGTGGCCCTGAGCCTCTCGCGCCTGGACTCGCACCTGGACCGCAACTTCGAGTGGCGCGACTACGGGCTGGTCTTTCACGTGATCAACAACCGTCGGGAAGACTTCGTCGGCTGTTCGTGGCTCGAGGCCCAAACCAGCATTACCCGCTCCAGCGAGAGCACTATCGAAGCGGCCGCCCCAGAGGAATTGCGATGACCCGACTGCTGGTGGAGTGCACCTACGTTTTTGAACATCCTCACGCCAACTCAGGCATTCAGCGGGTGGTGCGCAACGTCATCCAGCAGCTACCGGCGGCAAATTCCACCCGTGAATGCATTCCCGTGGTGATGGTCAACGGCGCGTTGTTCGAGGTGAAGAGCCTGTCGCCGCTGGAGACGCCGAAACTCGACCTGATGAGCCTGCGGGTGAAGCTCGAACAGATGGCCAACCTGTTCTGGCTGCGCCACCGCACCCTGGAACGACGTCGCCCTTTCAGCGAGTCGAAGTTCGCCCGCCGCGTACTTTACGTGGGGTGCCGCCTCGCCGCGTTCGCCTGCCTGAGCCTGCCAATGCGCGTGCTCGACCGGGTACTCAAAGGTCAGAAGGTGCCTGAGCGTTGTGTGCCGTTGCAGCATCGGGCCGGAGACCAACTGGTGTTGCTGGACTCGTCCTGGCACGCCAATTTCTTTCCCCTGGCCGAGCAGCTAAAGCGTGACGGTGTCGGCATTGTGTCGGTGATCTATGACCTGATTCCCCTGACTCATCCGCAGTTCTGCGACGCGGGCCTGGTGAAAGTGTTCAATGAGTGGTTCGACTGGATCGCCCGCACCGCCGATGGCTACGTGGCGATTTCTACGACTATTCGCGATCAGGTCCGCCAGGAGATGGTGCGCCGGGTTGGCACTGAACAGGTGGCACAACGCTGGTTCGACTATTTCCACCTGGGCTCGGAACTGGACTTGAGCGACGCCCGCTCATCCGTCGATCAAGGCCTGCTGGACATGTTCAAAAAGCCGCAGCCGGTGTTTCTGATGGTCAGCACCATCGAACCGCGCAAGAACCACGCCTACCTGCTGGATGCGTTCGAGCGCGCCTGGGCGGCTGGGTCGCTGGCCCGGTTGTGCATCGTCGGCAAGATTGGCTGGAAGTGCGACGCCCTGGTCGAGCGTATCCGCCGCCATCCCGAATTGAACAAACGGTTGTTCATGTTCAACGACCTGTCGGACAGAAGCCTGGAGCATGCTTACTCCCACGCCACTTCGCTGGTCTTCCCGTCTTACGTCGAAGGGTTTGGCTTGCCGCTGGTGGAAGCCATGCAGCGCGGGCTGCCGGCTATGGCCAGCGACATACCGGTGTTTCGCGAAATTGGCGGTGATTACATGGCCTATTTCGACCTTGCCAAGCCGCAGAGCCTGGCCGACCTGGTGATCGGCATGGAAACCACTGGCGTGTTCCCGGCAGCGCTGAACCTTGACGGCTGGCGCTGGCTGTCCTGGCGTGAAGCGAGCGCGCAACTGGTGGAGCGCATCGAGCGCAACCTGCACAACGTGGCAAAAGTGCCTGAGAGCCAACATGCGAATTGCCCTTAACGCACGCATTCTCCAGGCGCCGAGAACCGGTATCGGGCATTACGTCGCCGAACTGGTAAACGCCCTCGCCCAAGAGCCGGACGTCGATTTGGCATTGTTCCACGGCTGGGGCTGGAGTTCGGCACTTCCCGAAGCCGCGATGCCCGGTTACTCGCGACTGACGCCATTGTTGCGACAAATCCCCGGGGCCTATCAGGCAAGGCGCTGGCTGGAGCAGAAACGGTTCGACCAGCGGCATTCCAAGAGTATCGATCTGTATCACGAGCCGAGCTTGTGGCCGTTGTCGTTCGATGGCCCGACGGTTATCACCCTGCACGACCTGACACATATGCACTATCCCGAAACCCAGCCGGCTGCACGCTTGCGGGAGATCGAGCGGCGCCTGGCCGATGGCGTACAGCAGGCACGCCTGATTCTGACGGACTCACAATGCATTGCCGACGAGGCACAGGACTATTTCGCACTGCCAGCCGAGCGTTTTGTCGTTGCGCCACTCGGTGTGGCCGCGCGATTCCATCCCAGGTCGGACGAGTCCATCGATAAAGTGCTCAAAACTCACGGGGTCGACGCCCGGGAGTATTTCCTGTGCGTCGGCACC
This sequence comes from Pseudomonas sp. HY13-MNA-CIBAN-0226, assembly GCF_040310305.1. Lineage (NCBI taxonomy): Bacteria > Pseudomonadati > Pseudomonadota > Gammaproteobacteria > Pseudomonadales > Pseudomonadaceae > Pseudomonas > Pseudomonas sp. HY13-MNA-CIBAN-0226. The sequence continues at coordinate 142,076 of NZ_JBEOPS010000011.1, read as the reverse complement.
CTCGAACCGCGCAAGAACCTGACCCTGGCACTGCGCGCCCATGCGCGACTGCCCGAAGCCATGCGCCAGCGTTTTCCGCTGCTGATCGCCGGCATGGCAGGCTGGCAGCGCGAACAGTTCAACGACGAGTTGCGCTCAGCCCTTGCCGCCGGTCATGTGTGTCTGCTGGGGTATCTGCCTGATGAGGACCTGGCCCAACTGCTGGCCGGCGCCCGGGCGCTGGTCTTCCCGTCCCTGTACGAAGGGTTTGGCCTGCCGGTACTGGAAGCCATGGCCAGTGGTACCCCGGTGATACTCACCCGTGCATCGGCCATGCCCGAAGTTGCCGCCGACGCCGGCAATTACATTCAGCCGGACGATCCCGACTCCTTGCGTGATGCGATGACCCGGCTGATCGAAGACCCGACGCATTGGCAGGCCTGCCGTGCGGCGGGGTTGCATCGAGCCAAGCTTTTTTCCTGGGAGCGTTGCGCGAAGGTCACAGCCCGCGCCTACCGCCAGGCTATGGGAGATTGATATGCGAGTTCTGCACTTTTATAAAACCTATTTGCCCGACTCCATGGGTGGCATCGAACAAGTCATCTTCCAGATGAGCGAAAGCGGCGCCCGTCACGGTGTCGAGAGCACGGTGCTGACGCTGAGCAACAATCCGGCGCCAGGCGTGTTGCAGATCCGCGAACATCAGGTTAATCAGGCCAGGATGGATTTTCAGCTGGCCTCTACGGGCTTTTCCTACAGCGTCTTCAAGCAGTTTCGCGAGCTGGCAGCCGAAGCGGACGTGGTCAATTATCACTTCCCCTGGCCCTTCATGGATCTGGTGCATTTCTGCACGGCCACCAAGAAACCCTGCGTGGTCAGCTATCACTCGGACATCATTCGCCAGCGCCATCTGCTCAGGCTGTATCGGCCCTTGATGCGTCGATTCCTGGACAGTGCCGACCGCATCGTTGCGGCTTCGCCTAACTATTTTCACACCAGCGATGTGCTGAAGGACTACCGCGAGAAGACCAGGGTCATTACCTACGGGCTCGACAAGTCAGGTTATCCACAACATGACGCAGCGCGTACCGAACGCTGGCGCCAGCAGCTGGGCGACAAGTTTTTCCTGTTTGTTGGAGTAATGCGTTATTACAAGGGCCTGCATATCCTGCTGGACGCCATGCAGGGGCTCAATTATCCGGTGGTGATCGTGGGCGCCGGCCCTCTGGAAAAAGAGCTGCATGCCCAGGCGCAGGCCTTGGGTCTGCGCAACCTGCACTTCCTCGGCTTCCTCGGCGACGAGGACAAGGTCACCCTTCTGGAGCTCAGTTACGCGGTGGTCTTCCCGTCTCACCTGCGCTCTGAAGCGTTCGGTATTTCGCTGCTTGAAGGCGCGATGTACGGCAAGCCGATGATCTCCAGCGAGATCGGCACAGGCACCAGCTACATCAATATTCACAATGAGACCGGGCTGGTCGTGCCGCCCAGTAATCCACAGGCGTTTCGTGAGGCGATGCGCACCCTTTGGGAAAACCCGGCGCTGGCGGCGCAAATGGGGGCAAACGCGCAGGCGCGGTATCGGCAGTTGTTTACCGCTGACGAGATGGGGCGCAAGTGGGCGGCTCTGTATGAAGAGCTGTTGGCCGAGAAATCGTTGGCTTACGCATGACCTGGCTGATTGTCGCGTTGTTCATGGCCCTGTGGCCGCTGTGACCCTTGTGATCCTGTGATCCTGCGATCCCTGTGATCCCTGTGATCCCTGTGATCCCTGTAGGAGCTGTCGAGTGCAACGAGGCTGCGATCTTTTGACGTTGGTTGCAGGATCAAAAGATCGCAGCCTCGTTCCACGACACAGCTCCTACAGGTCAAGCACCAAAGGCTGTGATCCCTGCGCCGGCACCGCGCAACAGATCAACACTTGCCCCTCACCGGGAATCTCCGCCGGGGGCTGTGGATAATTAACCTGGCCGCTCACCAGGCGCGTCTTGCAGGTGCCGCATGCCCCCCCCCGGCAACTGAATTCAGGACGCAAGCCGCGACTTTCCGCCAACTCCAGCAAACTGCCACCGTCGGGTTGCCAGCGGGCCTCCTTGGCCGATCGCTGGAACACCACCGGCACCGAGGTAGTCGCCGCCGGCGGTTGGTCGATCACCACGGCATCAGGGTCTAGCTGGCGCCGCAGAGTCGAGGGGCCAAAGGTTTCCGCGTGAATCTGCGCATCGCGAATGTCCAGTTCCCGCAGGCTGTCATACAAACCCTGAGTGAAACCTCCGGGGCCGCACAGGACAAAATCCGGCTGGTCGTAGTCTTCCACTTCAAGGATGTTGTTGAGCAACGCCGTGCTGATCCGTCCGCTCAGATCAAAGTCCTCTCCCTCCAGTAATCCTTCTTCCGGCTGGCTGAGCAAGCGCAGCACCCTTACCGCGTCTCCCGCCGTTTCCAGGAGTTGATCCAGCTCGGCGCGAAATGGCTGGTCGTCGAGAGTGCGCGAACTCTGGAACAACCACGTAGGACGAATGCGCCGGGTGCGCAGGCCTTGATACACCACCTCGCGCAACATCGAGAGCAATGGCGTAATGCCAACGCCCGCCGCGAGCAACACCAACGGCCGTCGCTCGTGGGGCGCCACGGTGAAATGCCCCTGGGGTGCACGAGCTTCCAGGACATCACCGACCTTGAGCTGATCGTGCAGGAACGAAGACACCAGCCCCTCGCGCTTTACGCTGATACGGAAAAAATCGTCGGAGGGTGCGCTCGACAGGCTGTAGGTGCGGATGTGATTTTCACCGCCGATATCAAATCGCAACGGTAAATGCTGACCCGCCTGGAACACCGGTAACCCTGCATCATCCGCTGGTTCGAGATAAATCGAGCGAATGTTGCGGCTTTGCGCTTCGATGCGCACCACTCGCAATGGCCGCCAGCGATCGCCCAACGCCTGGGCCTGCAACCGCGCAGCCGCCTGCTCCCAGGTGCCGGTCATCAGGCTGTTGGGCGAAACTCCGTCGAAGCGCCAGCGCAGAGCCAGAGCTGCCGGGCGACGCACCACGCGCTCTACGTCGAAGGTCCACAACCGTTCGGCACCTTGAAAGGATTCCACCTGTGGGCCATCGAGGATGATTTCAGTGCGACCCGCCAGTTGCAGCAGGTCGCCGGAAGTGAAATCGATGAACAACAGGCCCGCCCGAGGATTGACCAGTAGGTTGCCCAAGGTGTTGAAGTGCAGATTACCGGCAAAATCCGGAATGGTCAGTCGATTGCCATGTACCTGGACGAATCCGGCCTGACCACCGCGATGCGATACGTCGACCGCGCGTTGGCCGTCGATGTCTACATAACTGGCGACGAAGAAGGTGTCGGCACGGGTAATCATGTCCTGGGCCGCGAAATCCAGCGCGCCCAGGCGTTCAGCAATGCGCGACGAAGGTTCTGCCAGCGGCACTGTATGAAACTGACGCAACTGAATGTACTGCGGGCAATTGCCGAAGGACTGGTCAACCGTAACGTCAAATCCTATGGCTGTTTGGTTGCCGATATGGCCATTGAGACGATTCCTGCGCCGGGTGTGCAGCTCGATGCCCAGGAGTCCGATCGCGGCGCCTTGGGTCAATTGCGCCGGGTCATCGGCACCCGGCAGGCTGTCGAATTGCAACACACCGGGCTGCGGGGAGTGGGCAAATCCAGGCGCGCCTTCAAGCACGCTGGCCCACGGATCACCATTTGCATCCACCGCACCGTACAGCATGAATGGCAGTTGCTGATAAAACTGGCGGTGCTGATCCGGCATCTCGCGGCGAATCACCCTGCGTCCGAATGCCTCCATGCGCTCGGCTACTCCGACATGCTCTTGCAACTGTCTTTCGCCGACGTGCCACGGTGAACGTTCCATAACGGCATCTCCCCTGCATCAGGCAGTGGTTTGCAAACCGGCGACGGTACGCGGCATCGGCACAAACCCTGGCAAGGCTTCTACACGCGCCAGCCAGGCGCGCACATTGGCGTAAGCCTCGAGTGATACATTGCCTTCAGGCGCATGGGCGATGTAACTGTAGGCAGCGACATCGGCGATCGTAGGTTCGGTTCCGGCCAGCCATGGGTTATCCGCCAGTTCATGGTCCATAACCTTGAGCAGGTCGTGGGCGCGAGTGATGGCTTCTTCGGCATCGTAGGGCGCACCGAACACTGTGATCAGCCGAGCACGAGCCGGACCAAAAGCAATCTGCCCCGCAGCAACCGACAGCCAGCGTTGCACCCTGGCGGCTGCCACAGGATCCGTCGGCAACCAGCGACCGTTGCCATACTTGTGCGCCAGATAAACCAGAATCGCATTGGAATCGGCGAGGATGACTCCCTGATCATCCAGTACTGGCACTTGCCCGAAAGGATTGAGGGCCAGGTACTCGGGCTGCTTGTGCGCGCCCTTGGCCAGGTCGACGAAGATCAGCTCAGTGGGTAGCTGCAGCAGGGACAGCATCAGCTCGGCGCGATGTGCATGGCCGGAGCGCGGGAAGTTATAGAGTTTGATCGGTTGCATGGTGAACTCCGCAGTTGGGGCGCAGATGAGGAGCTCAGCGCCGAGGAAAGCCATCCTCTACCAATCCACAGATCTATAGAATCACCAGCATCCGCAATCATTTATTTCACTAAGAGCAATAATTCAGCGACGCAGGGACGGATGTTCGCGCAGTTCATTGACTGCAAAATCCACGAAGCCGCGAATGCGCGCCGGTGCCTTACGGCCGCCCTGGTAGACGACATGAATGGGCAGCGGTGGCAGTTCGAACTCCGCGAGCACAACTTCCAGCTCACCTGCCTCGACGTGATTCGCCACTTGGTAGGAAAGCACCCGAGTGAGACCCAGCCCCATGCAAGCCGCACTGATTGCCGCCTGATTAGCCGTCACCGTCAGCCGCGGTTCCAGGCGCACCATCAGCGAATTGCCGGCGTCGAGGAATGGCCAGTTGCGTTGCAGCCCTGTCGCGGAAGTTGCAATGACCGGCACTTGGGCAAGATCCTGCGGGTGTACTGGTCGGCCATTAGCCTGGAGAAAGGACGGCGACGCACAGATGACCCGGCGAACCTCACCCACCCGAATAGCATGCTGATTACTGTCGGCCAGCTCGCCAATGCGCACGGCGACATCAACGCCTTCCTCGACCATGCTGACGACTCGATCAACCAATAAAGCGTTGATGCTGACTTCAGGAAACCGGGTCAGGTAACTCACCATGATCGGTGTGACAAAAAGATCGCCAAACAGGACGGGGGCGGTCACCGTTAACTGCCCACGGGGCTGGGCATGACTGCCCGCCGCCGAATCCTCGGCTTCCTGCACCTCGCCAAGAATTCTCCGACAATCCTCCAGATAACGCTGCCCCGCTTCACTGAGGTGGACGCTTCGGGTGGTGCGCGTGAGCAGCTGCGTGCCGATGCGCTTCTCCAACGCGGCGACTGCGCGAGTGACGCTGGCTGCAGACATACCCAAATGCCGCGCTGCCGCCGAAAAGCCCTGGGCTTGGGCGACGGCGGCGAATACCTGCATTTCCTGGAAGCGGTCCATGGGCGGTCGCTCTTTGTTAAAAGCAAAAGATCGCAGCCTTCGGCAGCTCCTACAAGAGCTCGATGGATGCGATCTTAAGTTCTCACCAGGTTGTGGATAACTTATTCCACAGTGACCGATTTCGCCAGATTTCGCGGCTGATCGACGTCGGTGCCTTTCAGTACGGCAACGTAGTAAGACAGCAGCTGCAGCGGAATGGTGTAGAGGATTGGCGAAAGGATGTCGTGGATGTGCGGCATGTGTACGACGTGGGTGCCTTCACCGTTGGTCATGCCGGCCTTCTCGTCGGCGAAGACGATCAGCTCACCACCGCGGGCGCGCACTTCCTGGAGATTGGATTTGAGCTTTTCCAGCAGCTCGTTGTTCGGCGCCACGGTAACCACTGGCATGTCGTTATCCACAAGCGCCAGAGGACCATGCTTGAGCTCACCGGCCGGATAGGCTTCGGCGTGGATGTAGGAGATTTCCTTGAGCTTGAGCGCACCTTCCATGGCGACAGGGAATTGTGCACCGCGGCCCAGGAACAAGGTGTGATTCTTCTCGGCGAGCAGCTCGGCGACTTTCTCGACGGTGCTGTCCATCGCCAGGGCTTCGCCCAGGCGGGCTGGCAGACGACGCAACTCTTCGACCAGAGTGGCTTCGACGCCATCGGCCAACGTGCCGCGAACCTGGCCCAGGGACAGGGTCAGCAACAACAGGCCGACCAGTTGAGTGGTGAACGCTTTGGTGGAAGCCACGCCAATCTCACGGCCGGCCTGGGTCAGCAGGGTCAGGTCGGACTCACGCACCAGCGAGCTGATGCCCACGTTGCAGATCGCCAGGCTGGCCAGGAAGCCCAGCTCCTTGGCATTACGCAGCGCCGCCAGGGTGTCGGCGGTCTCGCCGGACTGGGAGATGGTCACAAACAGGGTGTCGGGCTGTACCACCACCTTGCGATAGCGGAACTCACTGGCCACTTCGACCTGGCAAGGGATGCCGGCCAGTTCTTCCAGCCAGTAACGGGCAACCATCCCCGCGTGGTAGCTGGTGCCGCAGGCGACGATCTGCACGTTGCGCACTTTGGCGAACAACTCGGCAGCCTGTGGACCGAAAGCCTGTACCAGCACCTGATTCTGGCTCAGTCGACCTTCGAGGGTGCGTTGCACGACCGCTGGCTGCTCGTGGATTTCCTTAAGCATGAAGTGGCGGAACTCGCCTTTGTCGGCGGCTTCGGCACCATCGCGGTATTGCACGGATTCGCGCTCGACGCTCTGGCCGTTGACGTCCCAGATCTGCACGCTGTCGCGACGAATCTCGGCGATATCGCCTTCTTCAAGGTACATGAAGCGGTCCGTGACCTGACGCAGGGCCAACTGGTCCGAAGCCAGGAAGTTCTCACCCATGCCGAGGCCGATCACCAGCGGGCTGCCACTGCGCGCGGCAACCAGGCGATCCGGTTGATCAGCGCTGATGACGGCCAGGCCGTAGGCACCGTGCAATTCTTTAACGGTAGCCTTGAGCGCCACGGTCAGGTCAGCCAGGTCCTTGAGCTTGTGGTTCAGCAAGTGGGCAATGACTTCGGTATCGGTGTCCGAAGTGAACACGTAACCCAGGGCCTTGAGTTGATGACGAAGGGCTTCGTGGTTTTCGATGATGCCGTTGTGCACCACCGCCAGGTCGCCGGAGAAATGCGGGTGAGCATTGCGTTCGCACGGCGCGCCATGGGTCGCCCAGCGGGTGTGGGCGATGCCCAGACGCCCCAACAGTGGTTCTTCGGTCAGGGCCAGTTCCAGCTCGCTGACTTTGCCTGGACGGCGCATGCGCTCAAGCTTTTCGTCGTTGGTGTACACCGCTACACCGGCGCTGTCGTAGCCGCGGTATTCAAGACGCTTGAGGCCTTCGAGCAGGATCGGGGTGATGTTACGTTCTGCGACTGCGCCGACAATTCCACACATGCTATTTCTCCTGACTGACAGCTGCGCAGATCAGGGTGATCCCGCGCGCCTGAATCTGATCGCGTGCCTCAAGCGGCAGGCGATCATCGGTAATTAGGGTATGGACGCTGCTCCAGGGCAGCTCCAGGTTGGGTATCTTGCGACCTATCTTGTCGGACTCGACCATCACCACCACTTCCCGGGCGACTTCAGCCATGACGCGGCTCAGGCCCAGCAGTTCGTTGAAGGTGGTCGTACCACGAACCAGGTCGATGCCATCGGCACCAATGAACAGTTGGTCAAAGTCGTAAGAGCGCAGTACCTGCTCGGCGACCTGGCCCTGGAAGGATTCGGAATGCGGATCCCAGGTTCCACCGGTCATCAACAGCACCGGTTCGTGTTCCAGTTCGTTTAAAGCACTGGCGACATGCAACGAGTTGGTCATCACGACCAGACCCGGTTGTTGTCCGAGTTCCGGGATCATTGCCGCAGTGGTGCTGCCACTGTCGATGATGATTCGCGCATGCTCGCGAATCCGCGAGACGGCGGCGCGGGCGACGGCCTGCTTGTATTTGGAAACCGGCAGGCCAATGTCGGCCACCAGTTCCTGAGGCATGGTGATTGCTCCACCGTAACGGCGCAGCAGGAGACCATTGCTTTCAAGCGCGGCAAGATCCTTGCGAATCGTAACTTCCGAGGTTTCGAAACGCTTGGCCAATTCGTCCACACTCACTTCACCCTGCACGTTGAGCAAGGCGAGTATGTTGTGACGGCGTTGGGGGGTATTGCGCTTCGACATGACTTGGTAAGTTTCGATTCGAAAGATAACGAAAGCAATCAAAACCTATTACTGAAACTTCGTCAAGCGGTGGCGAGAAAAAGTTCTGTGGATAACCGCGTTGGAGCTGCCGCAGGCTGCGATCTTTTGCCGTTGACTTTTCAAGATCAAAAGATCGCAGCTTTCGGCAGCTCCTACGAGGTATTGTGGATAACTTACGGTTTCTTTATTTTTTCCGGGCGCTTCCACCCGTCGATGTTCTTCTGGCGTGCACGACCTACGGCCAACTGCGCGTTATCCACATTCTGCGTAATGGTCGAACCGGCAGCCGTCGTTGCGCCGTTAGAGATATCCACAGGCGCCACCAACGAATTGTTGGAACCAATGAACACGTCCTCGCCCAATACGGTTTTCCACTTGTTGGCGCCGTCATAGTTACAAGTGATGGTGCCAGCGCCAATGTTGGTACGCGCACCGACCTCGGCATCGCCCAGGTAGGTCAGATGACCGGCCTTCGCGCCTTCACCCAGGTGGGCGTTCTTGAGTTCGACAAAGTTACCCACATGCGCCCGCGCTTCGAGCACGCTACCTGGACGCAGGCGAGCGAACGGGCCGGCATCGCTGCCCTCACCCATGATCGCGCCGTCGATATGACTATTGGCTTTGATCACCACCCCCTTACGCAGGGTGCTGTCCTTGATCACGCAATTCGGACCAATCACCACGTCGTCTTCGATAACGACTTTGCCTTCCAGAATCACGTTGATGTCGATCAGTACGTCGCGGCCAACCGTGACGTCGCCGCGTACATCAAAACGCGCCGGGTCGCGCAGTGTTACGCCTTGAGCCATCAGGCGCAGCCCCGCGCGCAACTGATAGTGGCGCTCCAGCTCGGAGAGCTGCTTGCGATCGTTGGCGCCCTGCACTTCCATGGCGTCGTGCGCCTGCTCGGTTGCCACCACCAGGCCATCGCCGACTGCCATGGCGATCACGTCGGTGAGGTAGTACTCGCCTTGTGCGTTGTTGTTGGAGAGCCGGCTCATCCAGCCACTCAGCTGGGCAAACGGCATGGCCAGGATGCCGGTGTTGCCTTCGGTGATGGCGCGCTGGGTTTCGTCGGCGTCTTTCTGCTCGACGATGGCGGTCACCTGCCCTTGGGCATCACGCACGATACGGCCATAACCGGTCGGGTCGTCCAGCTCCACGGTCAGCAGCCCCAACTGCTGCGGGGCTACTTTCTTGAGCAGGCGCTGCAGGGTTTCAACTTCGATCAACGGCACGTCGCCGTACAGGATCAGCACGGTGTCGGATTCGATGAACGGCACCGCCTGGGCAACGGCATGTCCAGTACCCAGCTGTTTGTCCTGCAGGACAAAATTCAGGTCATCCGCCGCCAGCCGCTCACGTACAGCGTCTGCGCCGTGACCAATGACCACGTGGATGCGCTGTGGATCAAGTTGGCGCGCGGTGTGGATAACATGGCCAAGCATCGAGTTGCCGGCGATCGGGTGCAGCACCTTGGGCAACGACGAACGCATGCGCGTGCCTTGGCCTGCAGCGAGGATAACGATTTCTAGAGACATGACTGGCTACCAATCCTGGGTGGTCAGCGGCTGCGACCAGGTGATGAATATCGGAAAAGAAAAAAGGGTAGCCGAGGCTACCCTTTTTAATCAATCGCACAACAAGTGGCAGGCCTGTTAGTGGCCAAACTTCTTGCGGATCTGCTGGACGGTGCGCAGCTGAGCTGCAGCCTCGGCCAGACGTGCAGCGGCAGAACCGTAATCGAATTCAGCGCCACGTTCATGCAGGGCCTTCTCGGCAGCCTTGACGGCTTCCTGAGCGGAGGCTTCGTCCAGGTCGGCAGCACGTTGCACAGTGTCGGCAAGAACCTTGACCATGTTCGGCTGAACCTCGAGGAAACCACCAGAGATGTAATACACCTCCTCTTCCCCGCCTTGCTTGACCAGGCGGATCGGGCCCGGCTTGAGATTAGTGATCAGCGGCGCGTGACCCAGGGCGATACCAAGATCACCGAGTGCACCGTGCGCAATTACCATCTCGACCAGGCCGGAAAAGATTTCCCCTTCCGCGCTGACGATATCGCAATGGACTGTCATAGCCATCTGATTGCCTCAACCTAAATTAGCGCCCGTTGCCGGGCGCCGGGATTACAGTTTCTTGGCTTTCTCGATCGCTTCTTCGATGCCGCCGACCATGTAGAACGCTTGTTCTGGCAGGTGGTCGTAGTCACCGTTGAGGATGCCTTTGAAGCCAGCAATGGTGTCTTTCAGGGAAACGTATTTACCCGAAGCACCGGTGAAGACTTCAGCCACGAAGAACGGCTGCGACAAGAAACGCTGGATCTTACGAGCGCGGTTTACCAACTGCTTGTCGGTTTCCGACAGCTCGTCCATACCCAGGATCGCAATGATGTCCTTCAGTTCTTTGTAACGCTGCAGAACGTACTGAACGCCGCGAGCGGTGTCGTAGTGGTCCTGGCCGATCACGTTCGGATCCAGCTGGCGCGAAGTCGAGTCGAGTGGATCGACCGCTGGGTAGATACCCAGGGAAGCGATGTCACGGGACAGAACGACGGTGGCGTCCAAGTGGGCGAAAGTGGTCGCTGGCGACGGGTCAGTCAAGTCATCCGCAGGTACGTATACCGCTTGGATGGAGGTGATCGAACCGTTTTTGGTCGAAGTGATACGCTCTTGCAGAGTACCCATCTCTTCGGCCAGGGTCGGCTGGTAACCTACTGCGGAAGGCATACGGCCCAGCAGTGCGGATACTTCAGTACCGGCCAGGGTGTAACGATAGATGTTGTCGACGAACAACAGAACGTCGTTACCTTCGTCACGGAACTTCTCGGCCATGGTCAGGCCGGTCAGTGCTACGCGCAGACGGTTACCCGGCGGCTCGTTCATCTGACCGTAAACCAGTGCCACTTTGTCCAGAACGTTGGAATCCTTCATCTCGTGGTAGAAGTCGTTACCCTCACGAGTACGCTCACCCACACCGGCGAACACGGAATAACCGCTGTGCTCGATGGCGATGTTACGGATCAGTTCCATCATGTTTACGGTTTTGCCTACACCGGCACCACCGAACAGACCAACTTTACCACCCTTGGCGAACGGGCAAACCAGGTCGATAACCTTGATGCCGGTTTCCAGCAGGTCGTTGCCGCCAGCTTGTTCAGCGAAGGTTGGCGCAGGACGGTGAATGCCCCAGCGCTCTTCGGTGTCGATCGGGCCAGCTTCGTCGATCGGGTTGCCCAGAACGTCCATGATCCGGCCCAGGGTCGCTTTACCAACCGGTACGGAGATGGCAGCGCCAGAGTCGGTGACTTCCAGACCGCGCTTCAAGCCCTCGGTGGAACCCATCGCAATGGTACGTACCACGCCGTCGCCCAGCTGCTGCTGAACTTCCAGGGTGGTGCCGGCTTCGCTTTTTACACTCAAAGCGTTGTAGATGCTCGGTACGCTGTCGCGTGGAAATTCCACGTCGATAACGGCGCCGATGATTTGAACGATACGTCCGCTACTCATAGCTGGATCCTCTGAATATTTGAACCGTTAAACCGCGGCAGCGCCGCCGACGATTTCCGAGATCTCTTGGGTGATCGCAGCCTGACGCGCCTTGTTGTAGACCAGCTGCAAATCGCTGATCAAATCACCGGCGTTGTCGGTAGCGTTCTTCATCGCGATCATCCGCGCAGCTTGTTCAGCCGCGTTGTTCTCGACCACCGCCTGGTAGACCTGCGACTCCACGTAACGGACCATCAAGCCATCAAGCAGCTCTTTGGCGTCCGGTTCGTACAGATAATCCCAGTGGTGCTTGAGTTCCTGTTCCGGCGTTGCCACCAGAGGAATCAATTGCTCCACGGTAGGCTGTTGCGTCATGGTGTTGATGAACTTGTTGGACACCACGGACAGGCGGTCAATACGGCCGTCCAGGTAGGCATCCAGCATCACCTTGACGCTGCCGATCAGGTCATTGATCGACGGCTCTTCACCCAGGTGGCTGATAGCTGCTACGACGTTACCGCCGAAGTTGCGGAAGAAAGCCGCACCCTTGCTACCAACAACACACAGATCGATCTCGACGCCGTTTTCGCGGTTTACCGCCATGTCCTTGACCAGAGCCTTGAACAGGTTGGTGTTCAAGCCACCACACAGACCACGGTCGCTGCTCACCACAACATAACCAACGCGCTTTACTTCACGGTCGATCATGAACGGGTGGCGATATTCCGGGTTGGCGTTGGCCAGATGGCCAATAACCTGGCGGATGCGCTCCGCGTAAGGACGGCTAGCAGCCATGCGCATTTGTGCCTTGCGCATTTTACTGACCGCCACTTTTTCCATGGCGCTGGTAATCTTTTGCGTGCTTTTGATGCTCGCAATCTTACTGCGAATCTCTTTTGCGCCTGCCATGTAACACCTATCAGGTTAGCAAGCGGGAGCCTCGCGGCTCCCGCTGCGGCTTACCAGGTTTGGGTGGCCTTGAACTTCTCGATACCGGCTTTCATGCCAGCGTCGATTTCGTCATTGAAGTCACCCTTCACGTTGATCTTCGCCATCAAATCGGCGTGATCGCGGTTGAAGAAAGCAATCAGCGCTTGTTCGAAGCTGCCGATCTTGGCGATTTCAACGTCAGTCAGGAACCCACGCTCAGCGGCATACAGCGACAGCGCCATGTCAGCGATCGACATTGGTGCGTATTGCTTCTGCTTCATCAGCTCGGTAACGCGCTGACCATGCTCAAGTTGCTTACGGGTCGCTTCGTCCAGGTCAGAAGCGAACTGGGCGAATGCCGCCAGTTCACGGTACTGAGCCAGAGCGGTACGGATACCACCGGAGAGCTTCTTGATGATCTTGGTCTGAGCGGCACCACCCACACGGGATACCGAAACACCGGCGTTCACAGCAGGACGGATCCCGGAGTTGAACATGGCCGATTCCAGGAAGATCTGACCGTCGGTGATGGAAATCACGTTGGTCGGAACGAACGCGGAAACGTCGCCAGCCTGGGTTTCGATGATCGGCAGTGCGGTCAGGGAACCGGTTTTGCCGGTCACTGCGCCGTTGGTGAACTTCTCTACGTATTCTTCCGAAACGCGGGATGCGCGCTCCAGCAGACGGGAGTGGAGATAGAACACGTCGCCTGGGTAAGCTTCACGGCCTGGTGGACGGCGCAGCAGCAGGGAAATCTGGCGGTAAGCCACTGCTTGCTTGGACAGATCGTCATAAACGATCAGCGCGTCTTCACCGCGGTCGCGGAAGAATTCACCCATGGTGCAACCGGAATACGGAGCCAGGAACTGCAGTGCTGCAGATTCCGAAGCGCTCGCGGCAACGACGATGGTGTTAGCCAGTGCGCCGTTTTCTTCCAGCTTGCGAACCACGTTGGCGATGGTCGACTGCTTCTGACCGATCGCTACGTAGACGCAGAAAATACCGCTGTTTTTCTGGTTGATGATCGCGTCGATCGCCAGAGCGGTTTTACCGATCTGACGGTCACCGATGATCAGCTCACGCTGGCCACGGCCGACAGGGATCATGGCATCGACAGCCTTGTAGCCAGTCTGTACAGGCTGGTCTACCGACTTACGCCAGATCACGCCTGGAGCAACTTTCTCGACCGCGTCGGTCTCGGTGTTGCCCAGTGGACCTTTGCCGTCAACAGGGTTACCCAGTGCGTCGACTACGCGACCCAGCAGTTCCTTACCAACCGGAACTTCGAGGATGCGGCCAGTGCACTTGGCGCTCATGCCTTCAGCCAGAGACTGGTAGGAGCCCAAAACTACGGCACCTACGGAGTCCTGCTCCAGGTTGAGAGCCATACCGAAGACGCCGCCCGGAAACTCGATCATCTCGCCGTACATTACGTCGGCCAGACCGTGAATCCGCACGATACCGTCAGATACGCTGACGACAGTGCCTTCGTTACGGGCTTGGGAGGTCACATCGAGCTTGTCGATGCGGCCCTTGATAATTTCACTTATTTCGGAAGGATTGAGTTGCTGCATTGCTCTGCTGCCCCTTCAAACTCAAGATTTCAATGCTTCGGCTAGGCTCGCGAGTTTGCCGCGAACCGAGCCATCGATAACCAGGTCGCCGGCGCGGATGACAATGCCCCCAATAAGGGATTTGTCTTCCTCGACTTGCAGGCGCACTTCCCGGTTGAGTCGTGCACTGAGAACCTTGGCGAGTTTGTCTTGCTGTTCTTGGTTCAATGCAAAAGCACTGGTCACTTCAACGTCTACCGACTTCTCTTGTTCAGCCTTGTACAGGTCGAACAGAGCGGATATCTCCGGCAAAAGCGGGAGACGGTCGTTTTCGGCAACGACGTTGATGAAGTTCTGTGCCTTGGCATCAAACTTGTCGCCGCACACGTCAATAAACGTGGCGGCCTTGTCTGCGCTCGTCAGTCGCGGGGCCTTGAGCACGCGCTGCATGGTGTCGTCTTGCGACACTGCTGCAGCCAGGCCGAGCATGGCTGACCAAGAGGCCAGTTGCTGGTGGGCCTGGGCGTGCTCGAAGGCTGCCTTAGCGTAAGGTCGGGCCAACGTGGTCAATTCTGCCATGATCGCCCTCGCTTAAATTTCAGCAGCCAGTTTGTTTACCAGCTCCGCGTGCGCGTTTTGATCGATTGTGGCACCCAGGATCTTCTCGGCGCCGCCGACAGCCAGAGCACCCAGTTGGGCACGCAGAGCGTCTTTGACACTGTTCAGTTCCTGTTCGATCTCGGCCTGAGCCTGAACCTTCACACGGTCAGCGTCGATACGGGCTTTTTCAACAGCCTCTTCAACAATCTGGTTACCGCGTTTCTTGGCTTGCTCAATGATTTCGGCTGCCTGAGCTTTCGCTTCGCGCAGTTGCTGACCCGCTTTATCTTGGGCCAGCTCCAGGTCGCGAGCTGCTCGGGCGGCAGCGTCCAGTCCATCCGCGATCTTCTTCTGACGTTCGTGCAAAGCCGCGATGACCGGAGGCCACACGAACTTCATGCAAAACAGTACAAAAATGAAGAACGCAACGGACTGGCCAATCAGGGTTGCATTAATGTTCACGCCAACACCTCGCTCGTTCGTTGCACATCACACCAATTACTCGAAGGCGAGTAATTAGCCAGCGAGTTGACCAACGAATGGGTTCGCGAAAGTGAAGAACAGAGCGATACCAACACCGATCATGGTTACGGCGTCGAGCAGACCGGCAACGATGAACATTTTAACTTGCAGCATTGGAACCATCTCTGGCTGACGCGCTGCGCCTTCCAGGAACTTGCCACCCAACAGGCCGAAACCAATTGCGGTACCCAGTGCGCCCAGGCCGATCAACAGTGCAACAGCGATAGCGGTTAGACCAACTACAGTTTCCATCTTTCCTCCCGACTTTTACGTCGTATGGTTTAGGTTTTTTAGATTTTAAAGCGGTAAAACAAATCGTTTCATAGCCCTGTTAGGGCACCCACCCGTTTGACCGGGTGGGACATCAGACCAGTCGAGACTGATCTTAATGGTTCTCTTCGTGCGCCATCGACAGGTAGACGATGGTCAGCATCATGAAGATAAACGCCTGCAGGGTGATGATCAGGATGTGGAACACAGCCCACGCCCACTGCAGAACTATGCCCAGGCCGCTAAGCCAGAGCAGACCGCTGCCGAACATCACAGCAATCAGAATGAAGACCAGCTCGCCGGCGTACATGTTGCCGAACAGACGCAGTGCCAGGGAGATAGGCTTGGCGATCAGCGTCACGAACTCCAGCAGGAAGTTCACCGGAATCAGCAGGGCTTGAAGAAAAATGTTCTTGCTGCCGAAAGGGTGCAGGGTCAGTTCGCCGATGAAGCCGCCGATACCCTTGACCTTGATGCTGTAGAAAATGATCAACGCGAACACCGACAGGGCCATGCCCAGGGTAGCGTTCGGGTCAGTGGTGGACACGGCACGGAACGGAATGTGCGCATCGCCAGTGATCAGGATGGCCAGCTGAGGAATCCAGTCAACCGGGATCAGGTCGACGGCGTTCATCAGGAAGACCCAGACGAAGATAGTCAGTGCCAGCGGTGCAATCACCGGGCTACGGCCATGGAAGCTGTCTTTCACGCTGCCATCGACGAATTCGACCAATACTTCAACGAAGTTCTGCAAAGCACCAGGCTGACCGGATGTCGCTTTCTTTGCCGCCATGCGGAAAAGAAGAACGAAAATCAGACCCAAAGCGACCGACCAGCCGAGAGTATCGACGTGGAAAGCCCAGAAGCCCATTTCTTTGGCCTCTGCTGCGGTGTGGGCAAAACCCCACCCGCCTGTTGGGTGCTGACCGAAGGTCAGGTTCTGCAAGTGGTGCTGGATATAGCCCGAAGCGGTTGTCTCTGCCATGGTTGCCTCAAACGCCCTAAGGTCTCGAAAGTCTTGTTCTCATCAGCAGGGGCGCGAACCAGCTGACCAGTTGGGTCAACACGAAGACGCCGAATACAGCTAGCGGCGCCAATGGCTTCACACCTGCAAACGTCAATGCAAAGAGCACTGCCGTCAAAATCAGTTTGCCCGCCTCACCGGCATAAAAAGACCGGACGATGGCTTGGGCTGCTCGGGCGCCGGAAAACCGAAATGCCCTGTGAGCGAAATAAACATTGGGCAGCAAGGCTATCAGGCCTCCGCAAAGTCCCGAGTACCCGGCAACGACTCCGTGCCATTGCCAAAGCGCCAAAGCGGCGATCAGCAAAACGACAAATTGAGCCATTAACACCGGAAAAACTGCCAGGCGATGGAACGGCAAGCGGTTTGGCGTGCGGCTTTCCATCACTTTTGCTCTCCAATGGTCGGCTGCCAGAATTCAATAACTTGGCATAATTTGTGCCGACAAAATGCGCGCAGAGTATAGGGGCGGTTCAGCCCCTATTCAACTGTCAGGTAGTGATTTCCGACTGCTCGCTACATGAGGAAATGTTTCAGCGAATGTGTGCAAGGACACCCTGGAGCTCATCCAGAGAGTTGTAGCCAATCACCAATTGGCCCTTGCCCTTCTTTCCGTGCCTGATCTGCACCGCAGAGCCCAGGCGCTCGGCCAGGCGCTGCTCCAGCCTGGCGATATCCGGGTCTGGTTTAGCCGGTTCAACAGGCTCCGGTTTGCCATTCAACCACTGCCGAACCAGTGCCTCGGTTTGGCGCACAGTCAGCCCTCGTGCGACAACATGTCGCGCCCCTTCAACCTGCTGATTTTCCGGTAAACCGAGCAACGCACGAGCGTGGCCCATTTCCAGGTCCCCATGGGACAGCATGGTCTTGATTACTTCGGGCAACGCGATCAAGCGTAGCAGGTTGGCTACGGTCACGCGGGATTTACCCACCGCTTCTGCCACCTGCTGCTGGGTCAGCTGGAATTCCTGCTGCAAACGCTGCAGGGCCACCGCCTCCTCGACAGGATTCAGGTCTTCGCGCTGGATGTTCTCGATCAGCGCCATGGCAATCGCAGTCTCGTCCGGCACGTCACGCACCATTGCGGGGATCGTTTCCTGGCCCGCCTGCTGGCTCGCACGCCAACGGCGCTCGCCGGCAATGATTTCAAAACGCCCGCCACCGATTGGACGAACCACAATCGGTTGCATCACGCCCTGGGCCTTGATGGACTGCGCCAGCTCCTCCAGCGCCTGGGGATCCATGTCCCGGCGCGGCTGATACTTGCCCCGCTGGATCAGGTCCAGCGGCAGGTGCTGCAGCTCGCGCTGATCAGCCTGGACCGCCTGCTCTTCCAGCGAACTGACGGTAGGACCGCTCAGCAGTGCATCCAGTCCACGTCCGAGACCTCGTTTCTTGACGGCCATGGGGATTCCTTAAGTTGCCTGAGCAGCGGCTGTACGTGAATTTTTGCGTTGGCGACGAACCATCTCGCCCGCCAAAGCCAGGTAGGCAATGGCGCCCCGCGATGATTTGTCGTACGCCAGCGCCGGCATGCCGTAACTCGGCGCTTCCGCCAAGCGGATGTTGCGCGGAATAACGGTGTCGTAGAGCTGATCGCCAAAATGTTCCTTGAGCTGCGCCGACACATCGTTCATCAGGCTCAGTCGCGGGTCGTACATGGTCCGCAGCAGGCCTTCGACCTTCAGGTTCGGATTGAGCAGCTCGGCGATGCGCTTGATGTTATCCACAAGGTCGCTCAGGCCTTCCAGTGCGAAATATTCGCACTGCATGGGGATAATTACCCCGTCAGCGGCAACCAAGGCGTTGAGCGTGAGCATCGACAGCGAAGGTGGGCAGTCGATCAAAATGTAATCGTAGTTCTCGCGGATTGGCGCCAGCGCGCTGCGCAGACGACTCTCCTTCATCTGCATTTCCAGCAGAACCACTTCGGCAGCAGTCAGGTCACGGTTGGCCGGCAGCAGTTGGTAACCACCGTGCTCGGAGTAGTGCATGGCCTGAGCCAGGTCACATTCACCGATCAACAGGTCGTAGACCGAGTTTTCCAGGCCGTGCTTGTCCACACCGCTACCCATGGTGGCGTTGCCCTGTGGATCGAGATCGATCAACAGCACCCGACGCTTGGTGGCGACCAGGGATGCTGCGAGGTTGATGCAGGTGGTGGTTTTACCCACACCACCTTTCTGGTTCGCAATCGCGAATACCTTAGCCATTCTTGCTTTTGTTCCCAATCATGCCGTGCGGCGCAGTATCAGCAGATGGCGTTGGCCTTGGCAACCAGGTACGGCCAGGGCGTGTTCGCTATCGAGGTGGAAGTCTGCCGGCAATGCTACCAGCTCATCGGCCGGATGAACGCCCTTCATTGCCAGCCAACGTGTGTTGCTGTCGCCAAGGTGGCGAGTCCAGTTGCTGAAGTTTTCCATGCTGCTGAAAGCCCGGGAGATGATCCCGTTGAATGGCTCGGCAGGCTGGAAAGCTTCGACGCGACTGTGGATAACTTGCAGGTTGTCCAGTTTCAGCTCGAGTTTGACCTGGGTCAGGAACCGGGTTTTCTTGCCGTTGCTGTCGAGGCAGGTCACTTGCGACTGCGGAAACAGGATGGCCAACGGGATGCCGGGCATCCCGCCGCCGCTGCCGACGTCGAGCCAGCGACCGTCTTGGACGAATGACATCACGCTCAAACTGTCGAGCAGGTGGCGGGAAACCATTTCATCCGGATCACGGACGGCGGTCAGGTTGTAGGCCTTGTTCCATTTGATCAACAGGGCCAGGTAACCCAGCAGCTGTGCGTGCTGGGTTTCGGTCAGTGTGACACCGAGCTGGCGCGCACCTGTGGATAACTCTTCGGCGTGTTGCGAGGTGACCAACGAACTCAAGCGCTTTGCTCCAACTGACGGCCCGCGCCGCGTTTTTTCAAATGAATCATCAACAGCGAAATGGCTGCCGGGGTAACGCCGGGAATACGTGACGCCTGACCCAGTGTCTCAGGACGGGTCGCACCGAGTTTGCCCTGGATCTCCTTGGAGAGACCGGAGATATTCGTGTAATCGATATCCACAGGCAATTTGGTGTCTTCGCTGGCCCGCAGACGAGCAATTTCGTCCTGTTGCCGGTCGATGTAGCCGGCGTACTTGGTCTTGATCTCGACCTGCTCGGCAACCTGTGGATCTTCTGCACCCCCACCGGTCACGGCGATCAGGCCAGCGTAGTCGATTTCCGGACGGCTCAGCAGGTTGAGCAAGTTGTATTCGTGAGTCAGCGGGGTGCCGAATTTCTCGGAAATGGCATCGCCCTGCTCGGTACCCGGGCGCACCCAGGTACTTTTCAAACGTTGTTCTTCCAGCGCAATGCTTTCGCGTTTGGTGCAGAACGCCGCCCAGCGGGCGTCATCCACCAGGCCAAGCTCGCGACCTTTTTCGGTCAGGCGCAGGTCGGCGTTGTCTTCGCGCAGGATCAGGCGGTACTCCGCACGGGAGGTAAACATCCGGTACGGTTCCTGAGTACCCAGGGTAATCAGGTCGTCGACCAATACTCCGATGTACGCCTCGTCGCGGCGCGGGCACCAGGCATCTTTGCCTTGTGCACGCAGTGCAGCATTGGCTCCGGCCAGCAAACCCTGGGCGCCGGCTTCTTCGTAACCGGTGGTGCCGTTGATTTGCCCGGCAAAAAACAGGCCGGCGATTACTTTGGTTTCCAGGCTGTACTTCAGGTCGCGGGGATCGAAATAGTCGTATTCGATCGCATAACCCGGGCGAACAATGTGCGCATTTTCCATGCCTCGGATCGACTGCACGATCTGTAATTGCACGTCGAACGGCAACGAAGTGGAAATCCCGTTGGGATACAGCTCGTTGGTGGTCAAACCTTCAGGTTCGATGAATACCTGATGGCTTTCCTTGTCGGCAAAGCGATGGATCTTGTCTTCGATCGATGGGCAATAACGCGGCCCGATGCCCTCGATCATCCCGGCAGCCGAGTACATCGGCGATCGATCAAGGTTGGCGGCAATGATTTCGTGGGTGCGGGCGTTGGTATGGGTAATCCAGCAGCTCACCTGCCGCGGGTGCTGCTCTTTGGAGCCCATGAACGACATCACCGGAATCGGGGTATCGCCGGCTTGCTCGGTCATCATCGAAAAATCGACTGAGCGGCTGTCGATGCGCGGCGGCGTTCCGGTTTTCAGGCGTCCCACCCGCAGCGGCAGCTCGCGCAGACGTTGAGCCAGGGCGATTGAGGGCGGATCACCGGCACGACCACCGGAAAAATTCTGCATCCCGATGTGGATAAGTCCACCCAGGAAGGTGCCGGTTGTCAGTACCACCGAATCTGCCAGAAAGCGCAGGCCCATTTGGGTAACGACACCACGCACCTGATCCTGCTCGACGATAACGTCATCGGCCGCTTGTTGAAATATCCACAGGTTCGGCTGGTTTTCCAGGATTTCGCGGACAGCTGCCTTGTACAGAACCCGATCGGCTTGAGCGCGAGTTGCACGCACGGCCGGGCCTTTGCGGCTGTTCAACACGCGAAACTGAATTCCGCCTTTGTCAGTAGCCATGGCCATCGCGCCGCCCAGGGCGTCGATTTCCTTGACCAGGTGACTTTTGCCAATGCCGCCAATAGCGGGATTGCAGCTCATGGCACCGAGGGTTTCCACGTTATGCGTCAGCAACAGGGTTTTTGCCCCCATACGTGCTGAGGCCAGTGCTGCCTCGGTACCGGCATGACCGCCGCCGATGACGATCACTTCAAAACGGGAAGGGAAATCCACCACGCACCTCGTGCCTGCTTTCAGTTGGGTAATCAGGAATGGTTTGAGCTCAGGTTTCTGGACCTGGTCGACAAGTATAGGGACTTCGCCGTTCCTAAAGAACCCTTTGCACAAAATTTAACCAGCTGTGGAGAAGTCAGGGTTATAGAAATTAAAAAGAGAGAAATTTATTAAATCTTTGTTTTTATGTTTATTTTTACTGAGGCACCTTTCTGTGGATAGATCCCTACAGGCCTTTATATTCAATATGTACAGAGATTCAAAACCCTGTGTTCATGTGCCAATGAGTCCTTGGGATAACCGCTTTAAGCCTGTGGATTAAAGTGGTGGTTATCCACAGGTGCGGTTATGTTCAGTTTTCGAGCCCTGTTATCAACTGCCCTTAGTGGCAGTTATTCACAGGGCTTAATCCGAAGTTTTTTGAAGTTTCCTGGAAATGACGGCAAAAAAACTCCCCCCAGACACCTTCCCGTCGGGCGCGAGCGATTGAAAAAAGTAAATTTGAAGGAGGAGCTTTGCGTGGTGAGCGCTATTGTGGGACGGCGCAGTGGAAGTTAATAATAGGCATTATCATTAACCAGCCTGATGCCCTTATGTCCCTACCCACCCATACGGCAGCCGTTCAGCACATCTACGAGCAGCACCATTCCTGGTTGTATGGATGGCTCAAGGGCAAGCTGCATGATGCGTGCGATGCTGCGGATGTCGCACATGACACCTTTGTGCGCATCCTGGGCTCACGTAATGCCATGCACATTCGCGAACCCCGTGACTATCTGGCAACGGTAGCCAGAGGGTTGGTGATTGACCGTTATCGTCGACGCGCTATCGAGGTGGCCTACCTGGAAACATTGGCAGCCAGGTCCGAAATTACGGTCATCAGTGAGGAGGACAAGGCGCTCATTATCGAAACCCTGATAGCTGTGGATAAAGCCCTGGCCAGCCTGGGTACGCGCACGCAGCGAATCTTTATGCTGTCGCAGATCGAGGGGCTGACTTATCAACAGATTGCAGCAGAGCTCAAGGTGTCGCTGACAACAGTGAAGAAACACATGGTCCGTGCTCTTACCGAATGTTCCTTGATCATGGCAGGGTTGTGATGGCGATGGCGCCGGATCGTCAAGTGTTCGAAGCGGCTGCTGGCTGGTACGTGCAGTTCCAGGCCGAACCGCCTACGCCAGCACAGCAACAAGCCTGGCAGCACTGGGTAGACAGCAATCCAGCGCACCTCGCCGCGTGGAACCAGATGGAGCAAATGCAAAGGCACTTGGGGGCAATGCCCAGGGATCTGGCTAGACGCGCCCTGACTCATGGCCAAAATCGTCGGCAGATGCTCAAACTCTTGCTGATAGTCGCCGGCACCGGCTATGTCGGTTGGAACGCCCAGAAATACACGACGCTGGGTAACGTCTGGGCGGATTATTCAACCACCGTGGGTCAACGCCGGAAAATCGAGCTGGCCGATGGTACTCAGTTGCACCTGAACACCCAGACCGCGGTGGATGTGCTGTTCGATGATCAGCAACGGTTGATTCGATTGCGCTCCGGGGAAATTCTTTTAAGCACTGGCAAGCTTGGCGACCAACGGCCCTTCATCGTCGAAACCCGCGATGGTCGGATACAGGCGTTGGGTACACGTTTTTCGCTGCAGCAATTTTCAGGCTCGACACGTGTTGGTGTACTGGAGGACCGGGTGAACGTGCAACCAACCAGTGCTTCCACTGGTTCGCGAATACTCCAAGCAGGAGAAGGCATTGATTTGCGCAGTGACCGCTTAGGCGCCATTCACCCTTATCGGTCATCGCAAGCAGCCTGGATCAACGGCCAGCTCATCGTATTGGATACCCCGCTGGGTGAGGTGCTGGGGGAACTGGCTCGATATCGGTCGGGAGTTATCCACTGTGATGAGGGGGCTGCGAAGTTGCGGGTATCCGGGACTTTTCGACTGGACGCTACCGACGCTGTGCTGGCCAATCTGCAAGCCTCCTTGCCTATTAGTGTGCGCTATTTCACTCGTTACTGGGTGTCGGTCGGTCACGCTGGCTGAGCCTGGAGAAAAATAGGTAGCGACAGGGTTATCTTTTTTTATCCTGACACGGCCCTACAGGTAATCGCGACTCACGCGGCTCTTCGCCACCTTCAGGGCTCATCCACTCATGCGTCTTCCTAAGTTCCGCAAGCGTTTTTCCCACCACTGCCTCGCCTACGGTTTATTGATAGCCACTGCTGCAGGTTGCCTGCTGACACACAACGCAATGGCAGCCAGTTCTTCGCAACGCTTTACCATTGACGCGGGACCACTGGATGGAGCGCTGAGTCAGTTGGCGGCGGCGGCCAATGTGATCCTGTCGTTCTCGCCGCAGCAGACCGCTCGGTTGCGAACCGGGGGGGTGGCAGGTAACTACTCGATCGATGAGGGTTTTCAGTTATTACTCGAAGGCTCTGGGTTGCAGGCGGTGCCGAGTGCTCCCGGCAGCTACATACTCCAGCCAGTACCAGAGAATGGACCCCTGGTCCTGGGCGCCACCAATATCAATGCCTCGCAACCTGGTCAAATGAGCCTCGACTACTCGGCAGACGTTGGCTACAACGCAAAAAATAGTCGAGTCGGGACCAAGACCAGCACACCGCTGTCTGAAACCCCGCGCTCGGTGTCGGTGGTCACCAGTCAGCGGATCAGGGATCAAAAATCCCAGACCCTTACCGATGTGCTGGGTTACGTACCCGGCATTTTTGCGCCGCCCTTTGCCGCGGGCGATAGCCTCGCCGGCGACCTGTTTTTCATCCGTGGTTTTAACGCTACCGACTATGGATATGGTCTGTTGCGAGATAGCTTGCGGGTGCAAGGCAATCGGTACGACACCAGCACCGAACCGTACGGGCTGGAGCGAGTAGAGATTTTTGCGGTCCTTCCTCATTGCTCTATGGCGAAAACGCCCCTGGTGGCCTGGTCAACATCGTGAGCAAACGCCCAACTGCCTCCCCCCAGGGCGAGGTGCAACTGAGCTACGGTTCCAACCATCGTCGCCAATTGGGTGTCGACGTGGCCGGTGCGCTCAATGACAGCGGCAACATTCTCGGCCGGATGGTGATGCTGGGACGCAATGCCGACACCCAAACTGATCACGTGCCGGATGATCGGATCTACATCGCCCCCTCCTTGACCCTCAACTTCGATGACTACAACACCTTGACCCTGCTGGCCAACTACCAGAAGGATCACACCAACATGGAGCTCGGTCTGCCTGCTGCAGGTACCTTACTCAACAATCCCAATGGCAAGTTATCCAAGCACACCATGCTCGGCGACCCGGACTGGAACACCTTCGAAAGGGAAACGTGGAGCACCGGATATGAATTTACCCACAGCGTCAATGACGACTGGCAGTTCCGGCAGAACTCGCGCTACATGCAGTCCAGGATCACCCGTCACGAAACCTGGCCCGGCAATCTGAATAATGCAGGCTTTGGTACCCGCCTGAACGTGACTGCCTATGACCGCTTCAACAAGTCGATGGTGTATTCGCTGGATAATCAGCTGGAAGGCAAGTTCGAGGTGGGCGGCCTGGAAAACACCGTGCTGTTTGGCGGCAGCTTTGATCGCACTTCCTTCAATCAGGAATGGAATGCAGGCTTCGTCGGGCCAATCGACATATATAACCCGGTTTACCTGCGCGATCCGTTGACCCCCATCGCGGTGCAGAACACCTTGCTGGAACAGCAAATGCAAGGTGCCTATGCGCAGATCCAGAGCAAGTACGATCACTGGCTTTTCTTGTTGGGAGGTCGTCAGGACTGGGTGGACAGCGATTTCCGCGACAAAGTAGCTTCGGCCAGCAATATCGGTTCTGAGGACAGGAAGTTCACCTACCAGGGCGGCGTGATGTACCAGTTCGACAACGGCCTGACGCCGTACGTCAGCTATTCCACTGCGTTTGTGCCCGTGCAGCAGATTTCCAACTCGGGTGCGCCGTTGGACCCGATCACCAGCAGCCAGTATGAAGTGGGTCTGAAATACGAACCCATCGGCTGGGACACGGCATTCACCGCCTCGGTGTATGACTTGCGCAAGAAAGACGATACGTACTTTGACGCAACTACTTCCACCTATCGCCAAGTGGGTGAAAGCCGTGCCAAAGGCGTGGAGCTGGAACTCAACAGCAGCCTGACGCCAAATCTGAACGTGACGGCCGCCTACACCTACACCGATGCACGCATCACCAAGGACTCCGCCACCTCGCTGGTCAAGGATCACCAGATGACGGGGGTTCCGCGGAATCAGGCGTCGGTTTGGGCCAAGTATCGCTTCCTCGAAGGCAGCCTCAAGGGACTGTATGCAGGTGGCGGTGTGCGGTACTTCGACAGCGCGTTCGCCTACACGGCGCCGTCCCTGTACGGAAAGCTGGATGCGGGTGATGTCACCCTGGTGGATGCGGCCGTGGGCTATCAGATCGACCGCAACTGGACGGTCGACGTGAATGCAAAGAACGTCTTCGACAAGGAGTATGTGGCTGGGTGTAATGATGCGGGGCGGTGCTATTGGGGCGAAAGCCGAACCTTACTGGGCTCGGTTTCCTATAACTGGTAAGTAACAGTCAGAAAAAGGGCTGTGGATAACGTATCCCCAGCCCTTTTTTTACTTGCCGATACAAAAACTCGAAAATATCCGCCCCAGTAAATCATCGGAGCTGAACGCACCGGTGATTTCTCCCAGGGAATGCTGCGCCTGTCGCAGATCCTCGGCCAGCAACTCCCCGGCACCTGCCAGTGTCAGTTGCGCTCGGCCGTGCTCGAGGGATGCGCTGGCATGGCGCAACGCCTCAAGGTGGCGTCGACGGGCACTGAAGCTACTTTCAGAGGTTTGCTCGTAGCCCATGCACGCCTTGAGGTGATCTCGCAGCAGTTCCAGGCCGGCGCCGGCGGACTTTGCACTCAGGTTGATAGTGACATGGCCATCCTCGCTGACTTCCAGTGCAATGGCTTCGCCTGTCAGGTCAGCCTTGTTGCGGATCAATGTGACCTTGGCCGGGTCCGGGCGCACTTCGAGGAATTCGGGCCATAAGGCAAACGGATCAAGCGCTTCCGGTGCGGTGGCATCGACTACCAGCAGCACCCGATCCGCTTCGCTAATGGCCTTCAAGGCCCTTTCCACCCCAATCTTTTCCACATGATCATCGGTATCCCGCAGACCGGCCGTATCGACTACATGCAGCGGCATGCCATCGATGTGGATATGTTCGCGAAGAATGTCCCGGGTAGTACCGGCAATCTCGGTGACGATCGCAGCCTCGCGACCCGCCAGGGCATTTAGCAGGCTGGATTTACCAGCATTCGGTCGACCGGCGATGACTACGGTCATACCGTCGCGCAGCAAGGCACCCTGCCCGGCTTCACGCAGTACTGTGGATAACTCGTCTCGCACTTTGTCGAGCATGCTCAGGACATGGCCATCGGCGAGGAAGTCGATTTCCTCCTCCGGGAAGTCGATGGCCGCTTCAACGTAGATCCGCAGGCCAATCAACTGCTCGGTAAGGTTATGCACCCGCTGGGAAAAAGCTCCCTGCAGAGAACGCAGCGCATTTCGCGCGGCCTGTGCGGAACTGGCTTCGATCAGGTCAGCGATAGCTTCGGCCTGGGCCAGATCGAGTTTGTCGTTGAGAAATGCCCGTTCGCTGAACTCGCCCGGGCGAGCCAGACGACACCCCAGTTCCAGGCAGCGCTTGAGCAACATGTCCAGGACGACCGGGCCGCCGTGGCCCTGAAGTTCCAGTACATCCTCGCCGGTGAACGAATTCGGGCCCGGGAAATACAGGGCCAGCCCCTGGTCCAGCACCTCTTCGTTGCCGTCGAGGAAAGGTCCGTAGTGGGCATATCGGGGTTTCAGTTCGCGGCCGCTGAAGGCTTTGGCAGCAACACTGGCCAGTGGCCCCGAAATGCGCACGATGCCCACGCCACCGCGACCTTGTGCAGTTGCGACAGCGGCGATGGTTTCACGAGGAACGCTCATAAACCGATATCCAGACAAAAATGACAGATAGCAAAACGCCCCACTAGGGGGCGTTCTGAGTGGTTATCCACAGTGTAAATCAGGCAGCTGCTTTAGTAGCCGCTTCGACTTTACGCGTGATGTACCACTGTTGGGCGATGGACAGGCAGTTGTTGACTACCCAATACAGCACCAGACCAGCCGGGAACCACAGGAAGAAGAAGGTGAAGATGATTGGCATCAGCTTCATCACCTTGGCCTGCATCGGATCCGGTGGAGTCGGGTTCAACTGCTGCTGGATGAACATGGTTGCGCCCATGATGATCGGCAGAATGAAGAACGGATCCTTGATGGACAGGTCAGTAATCCACAGCATGAACGGCGCCTGGCGCATTTCCACGCTTTCCAGCAGAACCCAGTACAGGGAAAGGAAAACCGGCATCTGCACGAGGATTGGCAAGCAACCACCCAGCGGATTGATCTTCTCTTTCTTGTACAGCTCCATCATGGCTTGCGACATTTTCTGCCGGTCGTCGCCATGTTGCTCTTTCAGCGCGGCCAGTTTCGGTGCCACTGCACGCATACGTGCCATGGATTTGTAGCTGGCAGCCGACAGTGGGAAGAAGATCCCCTTGATCAGCATGGTCAGGAAGATAATCGACCAACCCCAGTTACCGACCAACGCGTGGATGTGTTGCAACAGCCAGAAAATCGGCTGGGCAATGAACCACAGAATGCCGTAGTCGACGGTCAGTTCCAGGCCTGGGGACAACTCTTTCAGCACAGCCTGGCTTTTCGGACCCGCGTAGAGAACCGCACTGGTTTCAGCTTTGGCACCTGGCGCAACAGTAATTGCCGGACCGGTGAAGCCGATGATGTAGTTGCCTTTGCTGTCTTTACGGGTCTGGACGACGTTGTTTTCGCCCTTCGCCGGAATCCATGCTGTTACGAAGTAATGCTGCAACCAGGCAACCCAACCACCGCTGACGGTTTCCTTCAGCTGGGCCTTGTCCATGTCTTTCATGGACACTTTCTTGTACGGCTCGTTACTTGTCCACAGGGCAGCGCCCAGATAAGTGGCAGTACCGGTGGCCGTAGTCGAGGATGGGTCGCCGCTGGCGTCACGCTTGAGTTGGGCGAACATCGCGCCAGACCAAGGTTGAGCGCTCTCGTTGTCGATCAGGTACGAAACGGTTACGTCATACAGGCCACGTTTCACGGTGAAACGCTTGATGTAATTGACGCCGTCCTTGCTGAACTTCAGGTCCACGACCATTTGGTCCTGGCCATCAGCCAGCTGGTAAACCTTCTTCTCCGAGGAGTAAATCGGGCGACCGGCCGGGCTCGCGTCCGGACCATTGGTGCCGATCAAACCGCTTTGAGCCAGATAAGTGCGCTCATTGCCGTTGTCGAACAACTGGAACGGAATTTCCGGATGGTCCTGGCGACGTGGATACAGCGGCAGTGTCAGTTGGGCAACGTCACCACCCTGTGGATCGACTGCCAGGTCGAGCACATCCGTTTTGATGCGGATGAGGTCTTTGCTTGCCGCTACCGGAGTTTCAGCAGGAGCAGTTGCACTGGTATCGCTTGGGGCGCGCGGAATGTCGTCACTGACAGAAGCATTATTGCCAGTCGCCGTATCCGGTAGGCCCGGTGCGGTAGTACTGGAAGCAACATTCTGAGTCGGCAGGGCAGTTTGACCGTAGTCCTGGTTCCATTTAAGGACCATAACGTAGGCCACGATTGCCAGGGCGACGATCAGGATCGTGCGTTTGATATCCATGATTACTCGGCCATCGAAGAAGAACGGGAGGTAGGGATAGATGGAACCGGGTCATAACCACCGGGATTCCACGGATGACAGCGACCTAAACGACGAAAGGTCAGCCAGCCACCGCGCAGAAGGCCATGATTTTCTATGGCTTCATACGCGTAGCAGGAACAACTGGGGTAGAAGCGACAGTGACTGGCCATCAGAGGACTAATGGCATAGCGATAAAACTGGATCGGAACGAGTGCCAGTTTACGCATCGGGACTGTCTACCCCTACAGTTTCGGTTTTGACTGCTGGTACCGGCGTGCTGCGTGCCAGACGCTTCCAGAGTTTGCCGAAATGCTGAATCAATTCGGGGTTTTCTACGTCACCCAAACCTTTGCGCGCGACGATAACAATGTCCCAACCGACCAGTGATTCCTGGTGCAGACGGAACGATTCGCGCATCAGACGTTTGAGGCGATTGCGCTCGACGGAGAGCTTTACGCTCTTTTTCCCGATAACCAGCCCGAGACGGGGGTGATCGAGATCGTTATTGCGCGCAAGGAGCAGGAGATTTTTCCCCGGAACCTTGCCGGTAGGGGAGTCAAAGACTGCCTTGAAATGCCGGGGGGTAAGCAAACGCTTCTCCCGACTGAAGTCCTGACTCACCTCCAGTGCCGGATTATCAAACTGCCAGACGCGCACGACCTTTGGCGCGACGACGCGACAGGACGGCGCGACCGTTTTTGGTAGCCATGCGAGCACGGAAACCGTGGGTACGAGCGCGTTTGATAGTGCTTGGTTGGAAAGTACGTTTCATTGTCGTGTTACCTGGTTCGTCCACAACGGGCCGGAATGGCCCCCGTTTTAAGAGACCGGGGATTCTAGAGAAAGCAAGCCTCTAGGTCAATTTCCAACCAGCGTTTCCTTATAAATAGATCTGCTGGCGATTCCTGGTGCCTGACAACCTGTAGATATAGAAATAAAGAAGGAAAGTATTTAAAGCTTTTTTGTAAAGCTTATAAAAGCTAAGCAGGCACTTTGCTGTGGATAACTACCTTGGGGCCAGGTAATACGCGGTGTACAGAGAATGACAACTACCGTGGTAAACGGTGGTCAGCCTGTGCTGCGCTGTCGGATAAGCTGTGGGTGAAAGGCATGTTTATCCACAGGCAGGTTATCCACCGAGTTTCCCCCCTACTTGTGCAATGACCTTAACCCCGGTTATCCACAGAGCTTATGCACAGACCATTGGTCGCCTTTTTTCCCTATAAAGCGTTGATTCTTCTTGGTGGATGAACAACCTTCGTGTGGATAAGTCGGCGCCTGATCGTTACAATGGCCGCTTGTTTTTGCCTCACCGGCTTTCAACTTAGGGGATATCCGTGTCAGTGGAACTTTGGCAGCAGTGCGTGGAGCTTTTGCGCGATGAGCTGCCTGCCCAACAATTCAACACTTGGATCCGTCCACTACAGGTCGAAGCCGAAGGCGACGAGCTGCGTGTCTACGCGCCGAATCGTTTTGTTCTCGACTGGGTCAACGAAAAGTATCTGAGTCGTGTTCTTGAGCTGCTGGATGAGCATGGCAATGGCTCGATGCCGGCGCTGTCCTTATTAATAGGCAGCAAACGCAGTTCGGCGCCGCGGGCGGCACCCAATGCTCCGCTGGCCGCCGCCGCGTCCCAGGCTCAGGCCGCACAGGCTCCGGTCAGTTCACCAGCGCCTGCGCCCGCTGCCCCGCAGCAGAGCAAACGCTCGACGCAAAAAATTGCCGATGTCAGCGAAGAACCGTCCCGGGACAGTTTCGACCCGATGGCCGGTGCCAGTTCGCAACAGGCCCCGATTCGCGCTGAACAGCGCACGGTGCAGGTCGAAGGTGCGCTCAAGCACACCAGCTACCTGAACCGCACTTTTACCTTCGAGAACTTCGTCGAGGGCAAGTCCAACCAACTCGCCCGCGCTGCGGCCTGGCAGGTTGCGGACAACCCCAAGCATGGCTACAACCCGCTCTTCCTTTATGGCGGCGTCGGCTTGGGTAAGACCCACTTGATGCACGCTGTGGGTAACCACCTGTTAAAGAAGAATCCGAATGCGAAGGTTGTATACCTGCATTCCGAGCGTTTCGTGGCCGACATGGTCAAGGCGTTGCAGCTGAATGCAATCAACGAATTCAAGCGCTTCTACCGTTCAGTGGATGCGCTGTTGATCGATGACATTCAATTCTTCGCCCGCAAGGAACGTTCTCAGGAAGAGTTTTTCCACACCTTCAACGCTTTGCTCGAAGGTGGCCAGCAGGTCATTCTCACCAGTGACCGCTATCCGAAAGAAATCGAAGGCCTTGAAGAACGCCTGAAATCCCGTTTCGGCTGGGGCCTGACGGTTGCAGTCGAACCGCCGGAACTGGAAACCCGTGTCGCGATCCTGATGAAGAAGGCCGACCAGGCCAAGGTTGATCTGCCGCACGACGCCGCGTTCTTCATTGCCCAGCGCATTCGCTCCAACGTGCGAGAACTGGAAGGCGCGCTTAAACGCGTGATCGCCCACTCGCACTTCATGGGTCGCGATATCACCATCGAGTTGATCCGCGAATCCCTGAAGGATCTGTTGGCGCTACAAGACAAACTGGTCTCTGTGGATAACATTCAGCGCACGGTCGCCGAGTACTACAAGATCAAGATCTCCGACCTGCTGTCCAAGCGTCGTTCTCGCTCGGTGGCACGTCCGCGTCAGGTGGCCATGGCGTTGTCCAAGGAGCTGACCAACCACAGCCTGCCGGAAATCGGCGATGTGTTTGGCGGCCGTGACCATACGACGGTTTTGCACGCCTGCCGCAAGATCAACGAACTTAAGGAATCCGACGCGGACATCCGCGAGGACTACAAGAACCTGCTGCGTACACTGACCACTTGATGACACCAGCGCAGCTTATTAAGGCAAGGGACTAGACCATGCATTTCACCATTCAACGCGAAGCCCTGTTGAAACCCCTGCAACTGGTCGCAGGCGTCGTCGAACGCCGACAGACCTTGCCGGTGCTTTCCAACGTGCTGCTGGTTGTCGAAGGCCAGCAACTGTCGCTGACCGGTACCGACCTGGAAGTCGAGCTGGTCGGTCGTGTACAGCTCGAAGAGCCGGCAGACCCGGGTTCCATCACTGTGCCTGCGCGCAAGTTGATGGACATCTGCAAGAGCCTGCCGAATGACGCGCTGATTGATATCAAGGTTGACGAGCAAAAGCTCGTGGTGAAAGCCGGTCGTAGCCGCTTTACCCTCTCGACGCTGCCAGCCAATGATTTCCCGACTGTTGAGGAAGGACCAGGTTCGCTGACGTGCAGCCTGGAGCAAAGCAAGTTGCGTCGTCTGATCGAGCGCACCAGCTTCGCCATGGCCCAGCAAGATGTGCGCTATTACCTCAATGGCATGCTTCTGGAAGTGTCGGCCGGAATCATCCGCGCCGTGGCCACCGACGGCCACCGCCTGGCGATGTGCTCGATGCAGGCGGATATCGGTCAACCGGATCGTCACCAGGTGATCGTGCCACGCAAGGGCATCCTTGAACTGGCGCGTCTGCTCACCGAGCCGGATGGCATCGTCAGCATCGTGTTGGGCCAGCACCATATTCGTGCTACCACAGGTGAGTTCACCTTCACCTCCAAACTGGTAGACGGCAAATTCCCCGACTACGAGCGTGTCCTGCCTAAAGGTGGTGACAAGCTGGTTCTCGGCGATCGTCAGGCACTGCGTGAAGCCTTCAGCCGCACCGCGATTCTGTCCAACGAAAAGTATCGTGGCATCCGCCTGCAACTGGCCAATGGTCAGCTGAAGATCCAGGCCAACAACCCTGAGCAGGAAGAGGCGGAGGAAGAAGTGGGCGTTGAGTACAACGGCGGCTCCCTGGAAATCGGCTTCAACGTCAGCTATTTGCTCGACGTGCTGGGCGTGATGACCACTGAGCAGGTTCGCCTCATTCTGTCCGACTCCAACAGCAGCGCGCTGGTGCAGGAGTCCGACAACGACGACTCGGCCTACGTTGTCATGCCGATGCGTCTGTAATCATGCTCAGCAGAAGCTAGATGTCATTAAGTCGCGTCTCGGTCACCGCGGTGCGCAATCTGCACCCGGTGACCCTCTCCCCCTCCCCTCGAATCAATATTCTTTACGGCGCCAACGGCAGCGGTAAGACCAGCGTATTGGAAGCCATTCATCTGCTGGGCCTGGCCCGTTCGTTTCGCAGCACCCGGCTGCTCCCCGTTATTCAGTACGAGCAGCTGGCGTGCACCGTGTTCGGTCAAGTCGAGCTAGCCGACGGCGGCCATAGCGCCCTGGGGGTCTCGCGCGACCGCCAGGGTGAGTTCCAGATCCGCATAGATGGGCAAAACGCTCGTAGCGCAGCCCAGCTGGCCGAGATCCTGCCTTTGCAGCTGATCAACCCAGACAGCTTCCGCCTGCTCGAAGGCGCGCCGAAAATTCGTCGGCAGTTTCTCGACTGGGGTGTGTTCCACGTGGAACCACGATTCATGTCCACCTGGCAACGGTTGCAGAAGGCCCTGCGCCAGAGAAACTCTTGGCTGCGGCATGGTACACTTGACGCCGTTTCGCAAGCGGTTTGGGACAGGGAACTGTGCCAGGCCAGCGCGGAAATCGATGAATACCGTCGCGCCTATATCAAAGCCTTGAAACCAGTCTTTGAACAAACCCTGAGCGAGTTGGTTGAGCTTGAAGGTTTGACGCTCAGCTATTACAGAGGCTGGGACAAAGACCGCGAACTGAGTGCAGTGCTCGCCGGTTCCGTGCAACGGGATCAGCAAATGGGCCATACCCAGGCCGGACCACAACGCGCTGATTTGCGTCTCAGATTGGGCGCACATAACGCTGCGGACATCTTGTCCCGCGGTCAGCAGAAGCTGGTGGTTTGTGCATTACGCATTGCCCAGGGGCACTTGGTCAGCCAAGCCCGTCGCGGCCAGTGTATTTATCTGGTGGATGACCTGCCGTCCGAATTGGATGAGCATCACCGCCGCGCGCTTTGCCGCTTGTTGGAAGACTTACGCTGCCAGGTATTTATCACCTGTGTAGATCATGAATTATTGAGGGAAGGCTGGCAGACGGAAACGCCAGTCGCTTTGTTCCACGTGGAACAGGGCCGTATCACCCAGACCCACGACCATCGGGAGTGAAGGCATTGAGCGAAGAAAATACGTACGACTCAACGAGCATTAAAGTGCTGAAAGGCCTGGATGCCGTACGCAAACGTCCCGGTATGTACATTGGTGACACCGACGATGGCAGCGGTCTGCACCACATGGTGTTCGAGGTGGTCGATAACTCGATCGACGAAGCTCTCGCCGGCCACTGCGACGACATCAGCATTATTATCCACCCGGATGAATCCATCACCGTTCGCGATAACGGCCGTGGCATCCCGGTTGACGTGCACAAGGAAGAAGGCGTTTCTGCAGCCGAGGTCATCATGACCGTGCTGCACGCCGGCGGTAAGTTCGACGATAACTCCTACAAGGTATCCGGCGGTCTGCACGGTGTCGGTGTATCGGTTGTGAACGCCCTGTCCGAAGAGCTTATCCTCACAGTACGACGCAGTGGCAAGATCTGGGAACAGACCTATATCCATGGCGTTCCGAAAGAGCCGATGAAAATCGTCGGCGAGAGTGAAACTACTGGCACCCAGATCCACTTCAAGCCTTCCGACCTGACCTTCAAGAATATCCACTTCAGCTGGGATATCCTGGCCAAGCGGATTCGTGAACTGTCGTTCCTGAACTCCGGTGTTGGCATCGTCCTCAAGGATGAGCGTAGCGGCAAGGAAGAGCTGTTCAAATATGAAGGCGGCCTGCGCGCGTTCGTTGAATACCTGAACACCAACAAGACTCCGGTCAACCAGGTGTTCCACTTCAACATCCAGCGTGAAGATGGCATTGGCGTAGAAATCGCCCTGCAGTGGAATGACAGCTTCAACGAGAACCTGTTGTGCTTCACCAACAACATTCCACAGCGCGACGGCGGTACTCACCTGGTGGGTTTCCGTTCGGCGTTGACGCGTAACCTGAACACTTACATCGAAGCCGAGGGCTTGGCGAAGAAGCACAAAGTTGCCACTACAGGTGACGATGCGCGCGAAGGCCTGACCGCGATCATTTCGGTGAAAGTCCCGGATCCGAAGTTCAGCTCCCAGACCAAGGACAAGCTGGTTTCTTCCGAAGTGAAGACCGCTGTCGAACAGGAAATGGGCAAGTACTTCTCCGACTTCCTGCTGGAAAACCCGAACGAAGCCAAGCTGGTCGTCGGCAAGATGATCGACGCCGCTCGTGCCCGTGAAGCAGCACGTAAAGCCCGTGAGATGACCCGTCGCAAGGGCGCGCTGGATATCGCCGGCCTGCCCGGCAAACTGGCTGACTGCCAGGAAAAAGACCCTGCCCTCTCCGAACTGTATCTCGTGGAAGGTGACTCTGCTGGCGGCTCCGCCAAGCAGGGACGTAATCGTCGTACCCAGGCCATCCTGCCGTTGAAGGGCAAGATTCTCAACGTTGAGAAAGCCCGCTTCGACAAGATGATCTCTTCGCAGGAAGTAGGCACCTTGATCACGGCGCTCGGCTGCGGCATCGGTCGTGACGAGTACAACATTGAGAAACTGCGTTATCACAACATCATCATCATGACCGATGCTGACGTCGACGGTTCGCACATCCGTACCCTGCTGCTGACCTTCTTCTTCCGTCAGTTGCCCGAGCTGATCGAGCGTGGCTACATCTACATCGCCCAGCCGCCGCTGTACAAGGTCAAGAAAGGCAAGCAAGAGCAGTACATCAAAGACGATGACGCCATGGAAGAATACATGACGCAATCGGCCCTGGAAGATGCCAGCCTGCACTTGAATGAAGAGGCACCGGGTATCTCTGGTGAAGCCCTTGAGCGCCTGGTGAATGATTTCCGCCTGGTGATGAAGACCCTCAAGCGTCTGTCGCGCCTGTACCCTCAGGAGCTGACCGAGCACTTCATCTACCTGCCTGCAGTCAGCATGGAGCAACTGTCCGATCATGCAGCCATGCAGGAATGGTTGGCCAAGTTCGAAGTTCGCCTGCGTACCGTCGAGAAGTCGGGTCTGGTCTATAAGGCCAGCCTGCGTGAAGACCGTGAACGTAACGTTTGGCTGCCTGAGGTCGAGCTGATCTCCCACGGCTTGTCGAACTACGTGACGTTCAACCGCGACTTCTTCGGCAGCAACGATTACAAGACCGTTGTCTCGCTGGGCGCCCAGTTGAGCACCCTGCTGGACGAAGGCGCGTATATCCAGCGTGGCGAACGCAAGAAGGCCGTCACCGAGTTCAAGGAAGCGCTTGAATGGTTGATGGCCGAAAGCACCAAGCGGCACACCATTCAGCGATACAAAGGTCTGGGCGAGATGAACCCGGATCAGCTGTGGGAGACCACCATGGACCCTGCGCAGCGCCGTATGCTGAAGGTGACCATCGAAGACGCCATTGGCGCGGACCAGATCTTCAACACCCTGATGGGTGATGCGGTCGAGCCTCGCCGTGACTTCATCGAGAGCAACGCCTTGGCGGTTTCGAATCTGGACTTCTGATCCAGTGTAGGTAACCCAGCCAAACAAAAAGGCCAACGCAAGCGTTGGCCTTTTTGTTTCGCAAGGGGCTCGGAAGAGACGAATTTCGCTCATAAAAAAACCGGCTATATCAGCCGGTTTTTTTACATCCAAAAAAAACTTATGCACGTTTTTACGAATATTTAGCCGTTAAGAAATATATATATAAATCAGTAAGTTATGATCGTATTCAGGACGTTATCCGGGAAACGGTACACAGCTTATCCACAGAATCTCAGACTGCCAGTTGATCGCTTGCCGCCGGTGCCTGGGGTGCGGGTGGCAACGAACCCATTTCCCGCTGCATCTGCTCGTTCCAGGCCTGGACCCGGTCGTTCAATTCAGCAATGGCCCGAGGCCCGGTTCCTGCTGCATACATCGGCTCGCCGATGATCACAGTGATGACGCCCTGCTTCTTGGCCCAGCCGGATTTCGGCCAGAATCTACCGGCATTGTGCGCAATAGGCAGTACCGGCAGCGCAGCATTTACAGCCAATGCGGTGCCACCTCGGGAAAACTTGCCGATGGTGCCGTAGGGCACACGAGTGCCTTCAGGGAAAATCAGCACCCAGACGCCGTCCTTGAGCAATTCATGGCCTTTCTTGGCCACATGCTTGAGGGCGGCTTTCGGGTTGTCACGATCGATCGCAATAGGCCGCAGCATGGCCATCGCCCAGCCGAAAAACGGCACAAACAGCAGCGAGCGTTTGAGCACCTGGCTCAAGGGTTCGAAATATGCCGAGAGAAAAAATGTTTCCCAGGTGCTCTGGTGGTTCGACTGAATCACGCAAGGCTGGTCAGGTACGTTCTGCGCGCCTTTGACTTCATAACTGATGCCCAGGAACACTTTACTCAGCCACAGCGCGCAGCGGCACCAGTACACGTTGATGAAACGATAGCGCGCCTTGAACGGCAGAAAAGGCGCGATAAAAAAGCTCAGGCTGCACCAGAGCAGAGAGCTGGTGCCCAGCAACAGATAAAAAAGAAAGGTTCTGATGGCCTGCAGTATCGACATGGCGACGTTTACCGTGCGGGCTGTGCCCGTCTATACAAAGCGCACTCCCGATCAATCCTGGTTCAGGAATATCGAAAACGCTCTAGTTGTGGATAAGTTCTGCGGCAATCGCCGCCAGATCGTCAAAAATCAAGGTGCCCACCGGCAGAGTCTTGCCCAGCGTTTTTTCGCCCTTCCCGGTCTTTACCAAAACGGGCTGAGAATCGACGGCTTTGGCGGCTTCCAGGTCACCAAGACTATCGCCGACGAACCATAGATTTGTCAGCGACACGTTGTAATGAGCGGCGATGCTTTGCAACATCCCGGGTTTTGGCTTGCGGCAGTCGCAACCGTCGTCCGGCCCGTGCGGACAATAGACGATCAGCCCGACTTCACCGCCCTGCAACGCCACCAGCGAGCGCAAGCGCTCGTGCATGGCGTCCAGGGTAGCGATGTCGTAATAGCCGCGAGCAATGCCCGACTGGTTGGTGGCGACTGCTACCGTCCAGCCGGCCTTGCTCAACTGCGCAATGGCCTCGATCGAACCGGGGAGTGGAATCCACTCCTCCACCGACTTGATGTAAGCGTCGGAGTCATGGTTGATCACCCCGTCCCGATCAAGAATCAGCAGTTTCAACAGCAGTCCCTCAGCCCAGCAACGAAATATCGGCAACGCCGAGGAACAATCCACGCAGACGGGCCAGCAACGCATAACGGTTGGCGCGCACATTGGCGTCATCGGCGTTGACCATTACGGCTTCGAAGAATGCATCCACCGGCTCGCGCAAGGCGGCCAGGCGAGCCAGGGACTCACTGTACTGACGCGCGGCCGCCATCGGCTGGACAGCCTGATCCGCCTGCTGGATCGCCGAATACAGGGAGAACTCGTTGGCATTATCAAAGTACTTGGCTTCGACGACGGTCGGGATCGAGCCTTCGACCTTGCTCAGCAGGTTCGACACGCGCTTGTTCACCGCGGCCAGTGCGGCAGCTTCCGGCAACTGGCGGAACGCCTGGACGGCTTGCACGCGCTGATCGAAGTCCAGTGCAGAACCTGGTTTCAGGGCGCGCACCGACAGGTAGGTCGCGACATCCACGCCTTCGTCTTCGTAACGGGCACGCAGACGGTCGAAGATGAATTCCAGCACCGAGTCATTCAGGCCGGCAACCTTGACCTTGGTGCCAAATGCATTCACGGCGAAGGCCACGGCGTCATTCAGGTCGAGGTCGAGCTTCTTGTCGATCAGGATGCGCAACACACCCAGTGCTGCGCGACGCAGGGCATAGGGGTCTTTGCTGCCGGTTGGCAGCATGCCGATCCCGAAGATGCCGACCAGGGTGTCAAGCTTGTCGGCGATGGCTACGGCCGCACCGGTCATCGTGGTCGGCAGTTCGGCGCCGGCACCGCGCGGCATGTACTGCTCGTTCAGCGCCAGGGCAACTTCTTCCGGCTCGCCGTCGTTGAGGGCGTAGTAGTACCCGGCCACACCTTGCATCTCCGGGAACTCACCGACCATTTCGGTCGACAGGTCGCACTTGGACAGCAGGCCTGCGCGGGCCGCCCATGCAGCGTTGCCGCCGATGCGTTGAGCGATGAACGCAGCCAGTTTGGAAACGCGCTCGGCCTTGTCGTAGACGCTGCCCAGCTTCTCCTGGAATACCACGTTCTGCAGGCGCAGGTTGAAGTCTTCGAGTTTCTGCTTCTTGTCCTGCTTGAAGAAGAACTCGGCGTCGGTCAGGCGTGGACGAACCACTTTCTCGTTACCGGCGATGATCTGCTGCGGGTCTTTGCTCTCGATGTTGGCCACGGTAATGAAACGGGGCAGCAACTTGCCGTCGGCATCCAGCAGGCAGAAGTACTTCTGGTTGTCCTGCATGGTGGTGATCAGGGCTTCCTGTGGCACTTCGAGGAAGCGTTCCTCGAACGAGCACACCAGCGGCACCGGCCATTCAACCAGCGCGGTCACTTCGTCGAGCAGGGCTGGCGGCACGATCGCCGTACCTTCCTGCAGGGTCGCCAGTTCTTCGGTGCGCTTGCTGATCAGGGCGCGACGCTCATGGGCATCGGCCAGCACGTAGGCTGCACGCAGGTCGGCCAGGTAATTGGCTGGCGAGGTGATGCGCACGCTTTGCGGGTGATGGAAGCGGTGACCCCGGGAATCGCGGCCGGACTTCTGGGCGAGGATGGTGCAGTCGATGACCTGGTCACCGAGCAGCATTACCAGCCACTGGGTCGGACGCACGAATTCTTCCTTGCGAGCGCCCCAGCGCATGCGCTTGGGAATCGGCAGGTCGTTCAGCGAGTCTTCGACGATGGTCGGTAGCAGGCTCGCGGTCGGTTTGCCGGCGATGCTCTGGCTGTAGCGCAGTTTCGGGCCGCTTTGATCGATTTCGCTCAGATCGACGCCGCACTTCTTGGCGAAGCCCAGGGCTGCCTGAGTCGGGTTACCTTCGGCATCGAAAGCAGCCTGGCGTGGCGGGCCATCGAGGTTGATGCTGCGATCAGGCTGCTGGGTAGCCAGCGCAGTGATCAGTACCGCCAGGCGACGGGGCGCGGCGTAGACAGTTTTGGTCTCGTAATTCAGGCCGGCAGCTTGCAGGCCCTTGTCGATACCGGCAAGAAAGGCATCCGCCAAAGCGTTCAGCGCTTTGGGTGGCAGTTCTTCGGTGCCCAGTTCAACCAGGAAATCCAGAGCACTCATTGTGCAGCCTCCAGCTTGGCCAGTACTTCGT
Source organism: Pseudomonas sp. HY13-MNA-CIBAN-0226 (assembly GCF_040310305.1). Classification (NCBI taxonomy): domain Bacteria; kingdom Pseudomonadati; phylum Pseudomonadota; class Gammaproteobacteria; order Pseudomonadales; family Pseudomonadaceae; genus Pseudomonas; species Pseudomonas sp. HY13-MNA-CIBAN-0226. The sequence continues at coordinate 101,558 of NZ_JBEOPS010000011.1, read as the reverse complement.
CACGCAAATCCGGGGTCGCCATCGGGAAGCCCAGCTTGGCGCGAGCCAGCAGGTAGGCTTGCGCAACGGAACGCGCCAGGGTGCGTACACGCAGAATGTATTGCTGACGCGCAGTCACGGAGATTGCCCGGCGCGCATCCAGCAGGTTGAAAGTGTGGGACGCCTTCAACACCATTTCGTAGCTAGGCAACGGCAACGGCTGGTCGAGTTCGATCAGGCGCTTGGCTTCGCTTTCGTAGAAGTCGAACAGCTCGAACAGCTTCTCGACGTTGGCGTGTTCGAAGTTGTACGTCGACTGCTCGACTTCGTTCTGGTGGAACACGTCGCCGTAGGTGACTTTGCCCATCGGGCCGTCTGCCCAGACCAGGTCGTAGACCGAGTCCACACCTTGCAGGTACATGGCCAGGCGCTCGAGACCGTAAGTGATCTCGCCGGTCACCGGGTAGCACTCGATGCCGCCCGCCTGCTGGAAGTAAGTGAACTGCGTCACTTCCATGCCGTTGAGCCACACTTCCCAGCCCAGGCCCCAGGCTCCCAGCGTTGGCGACTCCCAGTTGTCTTCGACGAAGCGAATGTCATGGACCAGTGGGTCCAGGCCAACGTGCTTGAGGGAGCCCAGGTACAGTTCCTGGAAGTTGTCCGGGTTCGGCTTCAGCACTACCTGGAACTGGTAGTAGTGCTGCAGGCGGTTCGGGTTTTCGCCGTAGCGGCCGTCAGTCGGGCGACGACTGGGCTGCACATAAGCGGCGTTCCAGGTTTCCGGGCCAATGGCGCGCAGGAATGTGGCAGTGTGGAAAGTGCCGGCGCCTACTTCCATATCGTAGGGCTGAAGTACCACACAACCTTGCTCGGCCCAGTATTGCTGGAGGGCGAGGATCAAGTCTTGGAAGGTACGCACGGCTGGCGTAGGCTGGCTCACGAAATTCACCTGTTTCTTGGGCTGCGATTTAAAGAGCGGGAGTATACCCGATTCGGTCCTGCGCACGCCCCCTGGAGCCTTATGCCACGCTGCTTTTGGTGTTCCGAAGATCCGCTGTACATGGCTTATCACGATCAGGAGTGGGGCGCGCCGCTTCGCGATGCGCAGGGACTGTTCGAGTTGCTTTTGCTCGAAGGGTTCCAGGCCGGTCTTTCCTGGATCACCGTGTTGCGCAAACGCGAGCGTTATCGCGAAGTGCTGTTTGGCTTCGATGTGCAGCGTGTGGCGCAAATGAGCGATGCGGAAATCGATGAATTGATGCTCGATCCCGGCATTATCCGCAATCGCCTGAAACTCAACGCGGCCCGGCGTAATGCCCAGGCCTGGCTTGCGCTGGAGGACCCGGTCGCGTTCCTCTGGTCGTTTGTCGGCGGAACGCCGGTGATCAATCATTTCAAGGACCGCAGCGAAGTGCCAGCCGTGACGCCCGTGGCGGTAGAAATGAGCAAGGGCCTGAAAAAAGCCGGGTTCACCTTCGTCGGGCCCACCATCTGTTACGCGCTGATGCAGGCATCGGGCATGGTCATGGACCACACCCGCGATTGCGATCGTTACGCGACCTTGGCGAACGGCGGTTAGAATGGCCGCCTCGCACACAGCACAAGATCAGGAGTGACCTGTGGATAAGTTTAAAGGCGCCTTGCTGGTAGGCGCTCTGCGGTTGTTTGCCCTGCTTCCGTGGCGCGCCGTGCAGGCTGTCGGCTCGGCCATCGGCTGGGTGATGTGGAAAACCCCCAACCGCTCGCGCGATGTGGTGCGGATCAACCTGGCCAAGTGTTTCCCCGAGATGGACCCGGCCGAGCGTGAACAGCTGGTGGGTCGCAGCCTGCGGGACATCGGCAAATCGCTGACCGAGAGTGCCTGCGCGTGGATCTGGCCGGCGCAGCGTTCGATCGACCTGGTGCGTGAAGTCGAAGGTCTGGACGTGCTGAAGGACGCCCTGGCTTCGGGCAAAGGCGTTGTGGGCATTACCAGTCACTTGGGCAACTGGGAAGTGCTGAACCATTTCTATTGCAGCCAGTGCAAGCCGATCATTTTCTACCGACCACCGAAGTTGAAGGCGGTGGATGATTTACTGCGCAAACAGCGAGTACAACTGGGCAACCGGGTCGCGGCTTCCACCAAGGAAGGCATTCTCAGCGTGATCAAGGAGGTGCGCAAAGGTGGCGCAGTGGGTATTCCTGCGGACCCTGAGCCGGCAGAGTCTGCCGGGATTTTCGTGCCGTTTTTCGCCACCCAGGCCCTGACCAGCAAGTTTGTGCCAAACATGCTGGCCGGCGGCAAAGCCGTCGGCGTCTTCCTGCATGCACTGCGGCTGCCGGACGGTTCGGGTTACAAAGTGATACTCGAAGCAGCGCCTGATGCGATGTACAGCACCGACACCGAGACGTCCTGCGCGGCGATGAGCAAGGTGGTGGAGCGTTATGTCGGTGCGTATCCAAGCCAGTACATGTGGAGCATGAAACGCTTCAAGAAGCGTCCACCGGGCGAAGAGCGCTGGTACTGAGGGTGGATACCCCCGTAGAAGTTGGCGCAGCCTGCGATCTTTTGATTTGAAAAGGTCAAAAGATCGCAGGCTGCGCCAGCTCCTACGGGTGGCGGTCTAGTTTCTTCAGGAATACGGTCATTTCTTTTTCCGCCTGCTTGTCGCCATGGGCCCGGGCAGCCTCCAGGCCCATGTCCCAGGCCTGGCGGGCGGCTGCGAAGTCAGCCTGCGCCAGATACGCCTTGCCCAATAGCTTCCAGGCCGCCGAATACTTCGGATCGAACGCTACACAGCGCTGGAAATGCTCGGCCGCCTTGGCGTTATCCCCAAGATCCTGGTAACCCTTACCCAGGCCGAAGCGCAGCAATGCGTTATCCACACCCTTGGCGAGCATTTTTTCCAGGGATTCGAGCATGGATTACCCTCTGATTGATTTGTGATCATGAGATTGCCTGTGGGAGCAAGGCTTGCCCGCGATGAGGCCAATGAACTCACCACAAAACTGGCTTAGAAGAAGCTCAACCCCACATGGAACAGCTTCTCCACATCCCGGATATGCTTTTTATCCACAAGGAACAGGATCACATGGTCCCCCGCCTCGATCACTGTGTCGTCATGGGCAATGATCACTTCTTCATCGCGGATGATCGCACCAATGGTCGTGCCCGGTGGCAGGCCAATGTTCTCGATGGCCTTGCCGATCACCTTGCTTGATTTCTCATCGCCGTGGGCAATCGCTTCGATCGCTTCGGCCGCACCCCGGCGCAATGAGTGCACGCTGACGATGTCGCCGCGGCGCACGTGGGCGAGCAAGGTGCCGATGGTTGCGAGCTGCGGACTGATGGCGATATCGATGTCGCCGCCCTGAATCAAATCGACATAGGCCGGGTTGTTGATGATCGTCATCACCTTCTTCGCGCCCAGGCGTTTAGCCAGCAGCGAAGACATGATGTTGGCTTCATCGTCGTTGGTCAGGGCCAGGAACAGGTCGGCGTCGGCGATGTTTTCTTCCAGCAGCAGATCACGGTCCGAAGCGCTGCCCTGCAACACCACGGTACTGTCCAGGGTATCTGACAGATGCCGGCAGCGTATCGGGTTCATCTCGATGATCTTGACCTGGTAGCGGCTTTCGATCGCCTCGGCCAGGCGTTCGCCGATCTGCCCGCCCCCGGCAATCACAATGCGTTTGTAGGTTTCATCCAGGCGGCGCATTTCGCTCATCACCGCGCGAATATTCGCTTTGGCGGCGATGAAAAACACTTCGTCGTCGGCTTCGATCACGGTGTCGCCCTGGGGCAGGATCGGGCGGTCCCGGCGAAAAATCGCCGCGACGCGGGTTTCGACATTTGGCATATGTTCGCGCAACTGGCGAAGTTGCTGGCCCACCAGCGGCCCGCCGTAATAGGCCTTCACCGCCACCAATTGCGCTTTGCCTTCGGCGAAGTCGATGACCTGTAGCGCGCCCGGGTGTTGAATCAGGCGCTTGATGTAGTTGGTTACCACCTGTTCCGGGCTGATCAGCACGTCGACCGGGATCGCTTCATTGTCAAACAATTCGGAGCGGGTGAGGTATGCCGCTTCACGTACCCGGGCGATCTTGGTCGGGGTGTGGAACAGGGTGTGGGCCACCTGGCACGCGACCATGTTGGTTTCGTCGCTGTTGGTCACCGCCACCAGCATGTCGGCGTCGTCCGCGCCCGCTTGACGCAGCACCGTGGGCAATGAGCCGCGGCCTTGCACGGTGCGGATGTCCAGGCGGTCGCCGAGGTCACGCAGGCGTTCGCTGTCGGTGTCGACCACAGTGATGTCATTGGCTTCGCTGGCCAGGTGCTCGGCCAGCGAACCACCTACCTGCCCTGCGCCGAGGATGATGATTTTCATCCAGTCACTCCCTTGAAGTCCGGTTAACCGCGCGCGGCGGCGATCTTGATCAGCTTGGCGTAGTAGAAACCGTCATGTCCGCCTTGCTGGGCGAGCAACTGACGGCCGTGGGGCTGCTTGATGCCAGCGGTCGTCGCGAGATCGAGCTCGCGGGCGCCCGGGGTGCGGGCGAGGAAGGCTTCAATGACTTCAGTGTTCTCGGTCGGCAATGTGGAGCAGGTGGCGTAAAGGAGGATGCCGCCGACTTCCAGGGTTATCCACATGGCGTCCAGCAACTCGCCCTGAAGAACCGCCAGTGCGGCGATGTCGTCGGGTTGGCGAGTCAGCTTGATGTCTGGATGACGCCGGATGACGCCGGTCGCCGAGCATGGGGCGTCGAGCAGGATGCGCTGGAAGGGTTTGCCGTCCCACCAGGTGGCGGTATCGCGGCCATCGGCAGCAATCAGCTCGGCGCTCAGGCCCAGGCGGGCGAGGTTTTCCCGCACACGCACCAGGCGCTTGGCCTCCAGGTCGACGGCGACGACGCCCGCCAGCTCGGGCTCGGCTTCGAGGATATGGCAGGTCTTGCCGCCCGGCGCGCAGCATGCGTCCAGTACCCGTTGGCCCGGTGCCAGGTCGAGCAGATCGGCGGCCAGTTGCGCCGCCTCGTCCTGCACGCTGATCCAGCCTTCGGCGAACCCAGGCAGGCTGCGCACATCGGCAGCCGTGTCGAGGATGATGCCATCCTGGCTGTAGACGCATGGGCTGGCGGCGATGCCCGCTTCACTCAACAGTCCGAGGTAGGCGTCGCGGCTGTGATGACGGCGATTGACCCGCAGAATCATCGGTGGGTGCGCGTTATTCGCTGCACAAATCGCTTCCCATTGCTCGGGCCAGAATGCCTTGAGCGATTTTTGCAGCCAGCGTGGATGGGCGGTGCGCACCACCGGATCATGTTCCAGCTCGGCCAGCAGCGTTTCACTTTCACGCTGGGCACGGCGCAGCACGGCGTTGAGCAGTGCCTTGGCCCATGGTTTTTTCAGCTTGTCGGCGCAACCGACGGTTTCACCAATGGCGGCGTGGGCGGGAACCCGGGTGTAGAGCAGTTGGTACAGGCCAACCAGCAACAGCGCCTCGACATCGGCGTCTGCCGCCTTGAAGGGTTTTTGCAGCAGCTTTGCCGCGAGCGCCGACAAGCGTGGCTGCCAGCGCGCAGTACCGAACGCCAGATCCTGGGTGAAGCCGCGATCGCGGTCTTCAACCTTGTCCATTTGCGTGGGCAGTGAACTGTTGAGCGAGGCTTTGCCGTTAAGCACAGCGGCGAGCGCCTTGGCGGCGGCGAGACGCGGGTTCATTGCGCCTCCACCGCTTGGCCGAGGACGGTGCCGAGGGCGAATTTCTCGCGACGGCTGTTGAACAGGTCGCTGAAGTTCAGCGCCTTGCCGCCGGGTAATTGCAGGCGCGTCAGGCACAGCGCCTGCTCGCCGCAAGCCACGACCAGTCCATCCTTGCTGGCGCCAAGGATTTCACCCGGGGCACCCTGCCCTTCAGCGAGGTTCGCGGCCAGGACTTTCAGCGCTTCGCCATTGAGAGAGCTGTGGGTGATTGGCCACGGGTTGAAGGCGCGCACCAGACGTTCCAGCTCGAGCGCCGGGCGACTCCAGTCGATGCGCGCTTCGTTCTTGTTCAACTTATGTGCGTAGGTGGCGAGGCTGTCGTCCTGCACCTCGCCTTCCAGCGTTCCGGCAGCCAGCCCGGCGATCGCCTGCACCACTGCCGGCGGACCCATTTCAGCCAGCCGGTCATGGAGACTACCACCGGTGTCTTCACCAGTGATCGGCGTGGTGACCTTAAGCAGCATCGGCCCAGTATCGAGGCCCAGCTCCATGCGCATCACGGTGACGCCACTTTCGCTGTCACCGGCTTCGACGGCACGCTGGATTGGCGCCGCTCCGCGCCAGCGCGGGAGCAAAGAGGCATGACTGTTGATGCAGCCCAGGCGTGGAATATCCAGCACCACTTGCGGCAGGATCAGGCCGTAGGCGACCACCACCAGCAGGTCCGGGTTCAGTGCGGCCAATTCGGCTTGGGCGTCTTCATTGCGCAGGGTCGGCGGCTGCAGCACCGGAATATGATTTTCCAGAGCGAGCTGCTTGACCGGGCTTGGCATCAGCTTTTGCCCACGGCCCGCCGGGCGGTCCGGCTGGGTGTAGACCGCGACAATCTCGTAAGGGCTGGCGAGCAGCGCCTTGAGGTGTTCGGCGGCGAATTCCGGGGTGCCGGCAAAGACGATGCGCAGTGGCTCAGTCATGGGAGCGATCTCTGAAAAAGAAAAAGGCTTGCCGCAGCAAGCCTTTGAAAGGAGGGCATCAAGCGTTCTGGCGATGGAGCTTTTCCAGTTTCTTCTTGATTCGGTCGCGTTTCAGGTTGGACAGGTAGTCGACGAACAATTTGCCGTTGAGGTGGTCGCATTCGTGCTGGATGCACACGGCGAGCAGGCCTTCGGCGATCAGTTCGTAAGGCTGGCCGTCGCGGTCCAGGGCCTTGACCTTGACCTTTTGCGGGCGATCGACATTTTCGTAGAAGCCCGGCACCGAGAGGCACCCTTCCTGATATTGTTCCATCTCGTCGGTCAGTGATTCGAACTCGGGGTTGATGAAAACCCGCGGCTCGCTGCGGTCTTCGGAGAGGTCCATCACGACGATACGTTTGTGCACGTTGACCTGGGTCGCGGCGAGGCCGATGCCTGGCGCTTCATACATTGTTTCAAACATGTCGTCGACCAACTGACGCACTTCGTCGTCCACTACAGCCACAGGTTTGGCGATAGTGCGCAGGCGCGAGTCGGGAAATTCGAGGATGTCTAAAATGGCCATAAGCTTATTTGCTGCACGTGTGAGGTAAAGTCGGGTCGATGGCCTGGCGGGTCCGAAGATGCAGGCTACCGTTGTGAAGCGTAGCTCCCTTTTCTCTGCAAAGAGGCGGGAGCGAGCCACGAGGGCTCTGGCGTTTCACGCGAACGCACATAATAAAGGGATTCACCGCATGAGGAAATCACTACTCGCCCTGCTGCTTCTGGCTTCAGCCGGTTTAGCGCATGGGCAAGTGCAACTCAGGGAAGGTTTTCCACAGCAATACACGGTGGTTACCGGCGACACACTCTGGGACATCTCTGGAAAATTCTTGCGCGAGCCATGGAAGTGGCCGGAGTTATGGCAAGCCAATCCCCAGATCGAAAACCCCAATCTCATCTATCCGGGCGACTCGCTGACGCTGGTCTACATCAACGGCCAGCCGCGCCTGACCCTCAATCGCGGGGCTTCCAGGGGCACTATCAAGTTGTCGCCGCGCATTCGCAGCTCACCGGTGGCGGATGCCATTCCGAGCATTCCGCTGCAATCGATTAACAGCTTTCTGTTGAGCAACCGTATCGTCGACAAGGTCGAGGACTTCGACAAGGCGCCCTATATCGTTGCCGGCGATGCCGAGCGCGTACTCAGCGGCACCGGAGACCGCATCTTCGCCCGCGGGCAATTTGATCCGAACCAGCCAGTGTACGGAATCTTCCGCCAGGGCAAGGTTTACACCGACCCCGAGAGCAAGGAGTTCCTCGGGATCAACGCGGACGATATCGGCGGCGGCGAGATCGTGGCCGCCGAGGGCGATGTCGCCACCCTGGCGCTGCAGCGCACTACCCAGGAGGTGCGCCTGGGGGATCGGCTGTTCAGTGGCGAGGAGCGTTCGATCAATTCCACTTTCATGCCCAGTGCGCCAAAGACCGACATCAAGGGTTTGATCATTGATGTGCCGCGTGGGGTGACCCAGATCGGTGCGATGGATGTCGTCACGTTGAACAAGGGGCAGCGCGACGGATTGGCCGAAGGCAATGTGCTGGTGGTGATGAAAACCGGTGAAACCGTGCGGGACCGCATCACCGGTCAGCCGTTGAAGATTCCCGATGAGCGCGCCGGGTTGCTAATGGTTTTCCGCACCTACGACAAACTCAGTTACGGCTTGGTCCTCAATGCTTCGCGGTCTTTAGCGGTGATGGACAAAGTACGAAATCCGTAAGCCTGCTTCACAAGTTACCAACAGACTTATCCACAGCTTATGCCCGTTTGAACGGGCCTCATAACGATCAAGGATGATCCATGACATTCTCTGCTGCTGCAGCTGTTTCGCCTGCCGAACTGGAGGCGCGTCTGCGTCTGCATCGCTTACCCGAACTGGGGCCGGCGCGGTTTAAAAAGCTACTGGATGCCTTCGGCTCGGCCTCAAAAGCGCTGAGCGCGCCGGCCAACGCCTGGAAGTCTCTGGGCCTTCCATTCGCTTGCGCCGAGGGCCGCCGCGATCCCGATGTGCGCGATGGTGCTTACCACGCATTGGCCTGGCTGGAGCGTCCGGGCCAGCATTTACTGATGTGGGACCAACCTGACTACCCGGCGCTGCTGGCGGAAATCAGCGACCCGCCGCCCTTGTTATTTGTCGCGGGCGATCCCGGTATCCTGGACAAACCACAGTTGGCGATGGTCGGCAGTCGTCGCGCATCTCGTCCGGGGATGGACACGGCCGCAGCGTTCTCCCGCAGCCTGGCCGGTGCCGGTTTTGTGATTACCAGTGGTTTGGCCCTTGGCATCGACGCCGCAGCGCACCAGGCGGCTCTGGACGTGGGCGGGCGAACGGTCGGAGTACTTGGCACGGGACTTGAAAAGTTTTATCCACAGCGCAATCGCAGGCTGGCAGACGCCATGATTGCCTCTGGCAGCGCAGTGGTTTCGGAGTTTCCGCTGGACGCGGCCCCCACCGCCAGCAACTTCCCGCGGCGCAACAGAATTATCAGTGGTTTGTCCCTCGGCGTACTGGTGGTCGAGGCGAGCGTCGCCAGTGGTTCGTTGATTACCGCCAGGCTGGCGGCGGAGCAAGGGCGTGAGGTTTATGCGATTCCGGGATCGATTCATCATCCCGGCGCCAAGGGCTGTCATCAGCTGATTCGCGATGGTGCCATGCTGGTGGAAACCATCGAGCACATTCTTGAAGCCTTGCGCGGTTGGCAACAGGTGTCATTTTCCCCAACTGTGCCGGCGGTGACCCACCCCCTGCTCGCGTTGCTTCACGCGGCGCCGCATACCAGTGAATCGTTGGCCATCAGCAGCGGCTGGGCATTGCCCAAGGTGCTGGCCGCGCTGACCGAACTGGAAATGGACGGTCGGGCGGTGTGTGAAAGCGGTCGCTGGTTTGCGCGGGTGAGCTAGGTTTTATGAGGAAGATCGGTAAACTGCGCAGAGCCTTATTCCGGAGAGTTTTTCATGGTCAACAGTTGGCGTGTGCAACAAGCCGCGCAAGCCGTTCGCTCAGGCGCGGTGATTGCCTATCCAACCGAAGCGGTCTGGGGTCTGGGTTGCGACCCCTGGGATCAGAGCGCAGTGGAACGTTTGCTGATGATCAAGGGACGGTCCATGGAGAAGGGCCTGATTCTGGTCGCCGACAATATTCACCAGTTCGACTTCCTGTTCGAGGATTTTCCCGAGTTGTGGATGGACCGCATGGCCAGCACCTGGCCGGGACCCAACACCTGGCTGGTGCCGCACCAGAATCAGTTGCCACTGTGGATTACTGGCAAGCATGAGACCGTGGCGTTGCGCGTCAGCGATCATCCTCAGGTACGGGACTTGTGTTCACTGGTAGGGCCGTTGGTCTCCACTTCGGCCAACCCGCAAGGTCGGCCGGCAGCGCGCACACGGATTCGCGTGGAGCAGTATTTCCGTGGGCAGGTGGATTACATCCTGGGCGGTAATTTGGGTGGGCGCAGGAATCCGAGTGTGATTCGGGACCTGGCGACGGGGCAGGTCATTCGCCCGGATTGAGACCGAGTCATCGTTCATCGCGGGCAAGGCTTGCCCGCGATGGCGTCCTCAAGGCAACAAAATAGTCGAGCCGGTAGTACGCCGTGCCGACAGCTCGGTCTGAGCCTTCGCCGCTTCGGCCAGCGGATATTGCTGGCTGATATCCACCTTCAACTTCCCGCTGCTGATCATCTCGAACAACTCATCCGCCATGCGCTGCAGGTTTTCGGCGTTGTTGGCGTAGGTCGCAAGTGTTGGCCGGGTCACATACAGCGAACCCTTCGCCGATAGAATCCCCAGGTTCACCCCGTCCACCGCGCCCGACGCATTGCCGAAGCTCACTACCAGGCCGCGTGGCGCAGCGCTGTCGAGGGATGTCAGCCAGGTGTCCTTGCCGACACCGTCGTAAACCACAGGCACTTTCTTGCCGTCGGTCAATTCCAGGACACGCTGCGCCACGTTTTCATGGCTGTAGTCGATCGTCGCCCAGGCTCCGTTGGCTGTGGCCAATGCGGCTTTCTCTGCAGAGCTGACAGTGCCGATCAACTTCACACCCAGGGCCTTGGCCCATTGGCACGCCAGCGAACCTACCCCACCCGCAGCCGCATGAAACAGGATGGTTTCGCCGCCTTTGAGTTCATAGGTCTGGCGCAGCAGGTACTGCACGGTCAGGCCCTTGAGCATCACGCCGGCCGCCTGCTCGAAGCTGATCGCATCCGGCAGCTGCACCAGGTTGGCTTCGGGCAGCACGTGAGTGTCGCTGTAGGCGCCCAATGGGCCGCTGCCGTAGGCCACCCGATCACCCACTTTGAATCGAGTGACTGCGCTGCCCACCGCTTCGACCACGCCGGCGCCCTCTGAACCCAGGCCCGATGGCAAGGCCGGTGGCGCATACAGTCCGCTGCGGTAATAGGTGTCGATGAAGTTCAGGCCGATGGCCTTATTGCTCACGCGTACCTGCTGCGGGCCAGGCTCGGCAGGTTGGTAGTCGACATACTCGAGCACTTCGGGGCCGCCATGGGCACTGAACTGGATACGCTTTGCCATCAGAACTCTCCTGGTGATCGTTTGGGTAAGCCCCCTATCGGACTCCTAAGCATGATCTTCGTCAACTGTGGTGCAACAGGGTGCGGTGTTATCCTGTGCAGCAATTTGCCGCCGGCCGTTGATGCGCCGCGCCGTTTGTCCCGATTCAAGGTGATGCCATGACGACCCGTACCGAGGCCGTAAAAGCCTATCTGCTCGACCTGCAAGACCGCATTTGCGCTGCCCTTGAAGCCGAAGACGGCGGTACGCGCTTCGTCGAGGATGCCTGGACCAGACCCGCGGGTGGGGGCGGTCGCACTCGCGTGATCGAGAACGGTGCTGTCATCGAGAAAGGCGGCGTCAACTTTTCCCACGTGTTTGGCAGCGGTCTCCCTCCCTCGGCCAGTGCCCATCGACCGGAGCTTGCCGGACGCGGCTTTGAAGCGCTCGGGGTGTCCCTGGTCATTCACCCGCACAACCCCATGGTGCCCACTTCGCACGCCAATGTGCGGTTCTTCATCGCGGAGAAAGAAGGCGAAGAACCCGTCTGGTGGTTTGGCGGCGGTTTCGACCTGACGCCCTACTACGGCAATGAAGAAGATTGTGTGCATTGGCATCGGGTTGCCGAGCAGGCATGCGCGCCGTTTGGTCCCGACGTCTATTCGCGCTACAAGGCATGGTGCGACAGCTACTTTCATATCAAGCATCGCCACGAGCCGCGTGGCATTGGCGGCCTGTTCTTCGATGACCTCAATGAATGGGATTTCGACACCAGCTTTGCTTTCATGCGGGCCATCGGCGACGCGTTCATCGAGGCCTACCTGCCGATCGTCCAGCGCCGCAAGAACGATGCATTCACTGCCAGGCAACGCGAATTCCAGGAGTTCCGTCGCGGCCGCTATGTCGAATTCAACCTGGTCTACGACCGTGGCACGCTGTTCGGCCTGCAGTCGGGCGGGCGTACTGAATCGATCCTCATGTCGCTGCCGCCGCAAGTGCGTTGGGGTTACGACTGGAAGGCCGAGCCGGGCAGCGAAGAAGCGCGGCTGACCGAATATTTCCTGCAAGACCGCGATTGGTTGGCCAAGGCCTGAACGAGGAAAACTGATGGATCGTTACGTCGTATTCGGCAACCCGATTGGCCACAGCAAGTCGCCACTTATCCATCGACTGTTTGCCGAGCAGACGGGTCAGCAACTGGACTACAGCACTTCCCTGGCACCGCTCGATGATTTTTCCCACTTCGCCCGGGCGTTTTTCCTGGAGGGGCGCGGAGCCAACGTCACGGTGCCTTTCAAGGAAGAGGCCTATCGCCTGGCCGACAGCCTGACCGAGCGCGCCCAGCGGGCTGGCGCGGTGAATACCTTGAGCAAACTGGCTGACGGCTCGTTGCTGGGTGATAACACCGACGGCGCCGGGCTGGTGCGGGACCTGACGGTTAATGCCGCTTTCAGTCTCAAGGGGAAGCGCATATTGCTACTGGGCGCCGGTGGTGCGGTGCGGGGTGCGCTGGAGCCGTTGCTGGCCGAGCAGCCGGCGTCGGTGATCATCGCCAACCGGACGGTGGAAAAAGCGGAATTGCTGGCCGAGTTGTTCGATGATCTGTGCCCGGTTTCTGCCAGTGGCTTTGACTGGCTGGAGGAATCCGTGGACCTGATCATCAACGCCACCTCCGCGAGCCTGTCCGGTGAAGTCCCACCGATTGCCAGCAGTCTGATCGAGCCGGGCAAGACGGTTTGCTACGACATGATGTACGGCAAGGAACCGACATCATTCTGCCGCTGGGCCAGCGAGCACGGCGCAGCTGTGGCAATGGATGGATTGGGGATGCTCGCCGAACAGGCGGCGGAAGCGTTCTTCCTGTGGCGGGGTGTTCGACCGGACACGGCGCCGGTGCTGGCCGAACTGCGCCGACAACTCGCAGAGTAAAACTGTTGGAGTGAAACACGATTCAGTCTTCAAACCGGATCGGGCATTTCTCCGCGCCTTCCAGCTTTCTCAGCTCCTCCACCACCTGCGGCCGCGCTTGCCGCAGGGTCAGGCTGCGATTCTGCTTGAGCAGGCGCCGCGCCTCCTGATGCAGCATCTCCACCCCTGAGTAATCGATGAAATTGATCTGCTGTGCCTCAATCACTACCCGGGCAGCGTGCATGCGTTGCAGGCGTACCTGGAGGTAATGGCTGGCGCCGAAAAAGATCGAGCCGCCAACCCGCAACACATCCTCATCGCCGTCGCGCCAATGCTGCACACGCGGTTGCGAGGTGCGCTTGAGGTAGAAGAACAGCGAAGCCAGTACCCCGGCGTAGATCGCGGTCTGCAATTCCAGCAGCAGCGTGGCGACACAGGTCAGCGCCATGACCAGGAACTCGGCGCGACTGACCCTCAGCAATGCGCGAATGCCGCGATGATCCACCAGGCCCCAGGCGATCAGCAAAATACTGCCAGCCATCGCCGGAATCGGGATGTGGGCGATCAATGCCGCGCCAAACACTGCAAACAGCGCGACCCACAGCGCCGAGAACACCCCGGCCAGCGGGGAGCAGGCCCCTGCCTCGTAACTCAAGCCCGAACGGGTGAAGGAGCCAGCGGACAACGACCCGGAAAAAAATGCCCCGACCATGTTGGATAAGCCCTGGGCGCGCACTTCCTGATTGGCGTCGAGCAACTGCTGTGAGCGTGCCGACAGGGAGCGAGCAATCGACAGGCTGGTCACCAGACCCAACATGCCCACCGCGACCGCGCTGGGTAACAAGCGCAGGATCAAGTCCAGGTCCAGCGGCACGGCGCTCAAAGGTGGCAGTCGACCGACAAAGGCGCTGACCAGGCTGACGTGGCCGAACATCCCGGGCCAGAGCCACACCAGCAGCCCTGCCATTACCAGCGTGATCAACAGCGTCGGCCAGCGTGGCAGCAGCCATTTCAGGGTAGCTCCCAATGCCACTGTCGCCAGCCCGAGAATGAGCGATGGCTTGTCCACCTGATGCAGGTGTTGAAACACCGACATGAAGCTGTCGAGTGCCGTGGCCTGGCTGGGCAGGTCCAGCCCCAGCAAGTTGGGCAGCTGGCCGACGGCAATCACCACCGCCGCACCGAGGGTGAACCCCAATACCACCGAATGGGAGACAAAATTCACCAGCGCGCCGAATCGCAACAAGCCCAGCAGCCACTGGAAGATCCCGGCCAGCAGCGTCAGCAACAGAATAAGTGCCACGTAGTCCTGCGAGGCGGGTACCGCCAAGGGGCTGACGCTGGCATACAAGACAATGGAAATTGCCGCTGTAGGACCACAGATGAGGTGCCAGGATGATCCCCACAGGCAGGCGATCAGAACAGGAATGATAGCCGCGTACAACCCGTATTCAGGTGGGAGCCCGGCAATCAGGGCGTAGGCAATCGACTGTGGCAGCGCGAGAATCGCACCGCTCAGGCCGACGATAAGGTCGCGCCCGACAGTGGCACGGGTTTGCCGAGGCAACCAGCTCAGGAAGGGGAAGAGCGAATGGCGGCTGGGAAAGGCCATGGGTCCTCTCAGGTGGGGGAATGCGCAAAGGGTAACAGGGTGAACCAGTGATGGCGGCGCGAGCGTGCCAGCCCCTACCTGCAGGAGCGAGCTCGCTCGCGAAAAACGTACCGGCACCTTGGGGCATCCGACGCCCGGCGTAATCGTGTACGCCCAACACGAGCAGGCTCGCTCCTGCATGAATGACAGGCTCCCCCCTATGAATCAGAGCTTGGCTTTCACCGCAGGCAACGCCTCCTTGCCATCGGCGGTTTTCACACCATCCAGCCATTTATCCAGAACCGCAGGATTAGCCTTGATCCACGCCTTGGCAGCCTCGGCATTGCTGATCTTCTTGTTCACGACCTCGGCCATGATGCTGTTCTCCATTTCCTGGGTAAAGCTCAGGTTGGTGAGCAGCTTGCCGACGTTTGGACAGGCCTGTGCATAACCCTTGCGAGTCAATGTATAAACCGCACCGGTATCACCGAAGTACTTCTCGCCACCCTTGAGGTAGTGCATCTTCAGCTGCACGTTCATCGGGTGGGGCGTCCAGCCGAGGAAGGTCACGAACTTCTGTTTCTTAACGGCGCGGGACACTTCCGCCAGCATGGCCTGCTCGCTGGATTCCACCAGCTTCCATTGACCCAAGTCGAAGTCGTTTTTCTTGATGATGTCCTGCAGCGAGATGTTCGCCGGAGCCCCGGAGCCAATGCCGTAGATTTTTTTCTCGAACTTGTCGGCAAACTTGTTCAGGTCGGCGAAGTTATGCACACCTGCGTCCCACACATAATCCGGAACAGCCAGGGTGAACTCGGTGCCATCGAGGTTTTTCGCCAGTTGGGTTACATCCCCGGTGGCCACGAACTTGTCGTAGAAACCTTGCTGCGCCGGCATCCAGTTACCCAGGAACACGTCGACCTGACCGTCCTTCAAACCACCGAAGGTGATAGGCACCGCCAAGGTGTCAACCTTGGCCTTGTAGCCCATGCCGTCGAGCAAGAACCCGGTAATGGCGTTGGTCGCCGCAATATCGCTCCAGCCCGGATCGGCCATTTTCACCGTGTCGCAGCTCTGATCGGCATACGCCGATGCGCTGCCCAGAGCCAGAAGCCCGACCGTCAGAACTGTGGATAACCTATGCATGGACTTCCCCTTAACATTATTGGTTTTGGCAGGGTTGTGGATAACGTGCTTTGCGCTCCAGATCATCCAGGTCGATGTGGTTGCGCATGTACTGCTGACTGGCGTCTACCAGTGGCTGGTGATCCCAGCTCATGAGCTTGCCGATGGTCAGGGCCTCGGCCACGAATCGCCGGCGGCGCTGACTGGCGAGCACCTGTTGGTGAATCGCAGGTATGTCCCACTTGGCCCGTGCTTCGGCAAGGAACTCGGCAAACAGTGCGCTGTGTTGCGGCGACTGGCTGAGCTCTTCCTGTTCACGCGGGTCATTGTGCACATCGAAGAGTAGGCAAGGGTCGTCTTCGCTGTAGATGAATTTGTAGGCGCCGCGGCGAATCATCATCAGCGGGCTGATGGTGCCTTCGGCCATGTACTCGCCAAATGCTTCGTCGTGACCCCCCTGCCCCTTCAGGTGCGACACCAGCGAGCGGCCATCGAGCGGCAAGCCTGGCGCCAGCGAGCCGCCGGCCAATTCGACAAAGGTCGGCAAAAGGTCGGCAGTCGAGACGGCAGCGCTCACGCGGCCGGCACCAAATTGCCCCGGCGCGCTGATCAACAAGGGGACCCGGGCGGCCATCTCGAACCAGTGCATTTTGTACCAGAGCCCGCGCTCGCCGAGCATGTCGCCATGATCCCCGGAGAAGACAATAATCGTATCGTCGATCAGCCCGGTATCTTCGAGTGTTTGCAGGAGTTTGCCGACGTTGTCGTCTATATAGCTGCAGGCTCCGAAATAGGCGCGTCGCGCGTCACGGATCTTATCCACAGGCAGCGGCTTGTCCCACAAGTCGTACACCTTGAGCAGTCGCTGGGAGTGCGGGTCCAGCTCGGACTGCGCTGGCGTCTGTGGCAGCGGAATATCGCTGTCCTGGTACATATCCCAGTATTTCTTCGGGATGGTGTACGGGTCGTGGGGATGGGTCATGGACACGGTCAGGCAGAACGGCTGGTCGCCGTCCTCGCGGATGTGGTCAAACAGGTACTGCTGCGCCTTGAAGACCACTTCTTCGTCAAAATCCAGCTGGTTGGTGCGCACGCAGGGGCCAGCCTGCAGCACCGATGACATATTGTGGAACCAGGTGGGACGTACGTCGGGTTCGTCCCAGTTCACCGACCAGCCGTAGTCGGCTGGATAAATGTCACTGGTCAGGCGTTCTTCATAGCCGTGCAGTTGATCCGGACCACAGAAGTGCATCTTTCCGGACAGGGCGGTGCGGTAGCCCAGGCGGCGCAGGTAATGGGCATAGGTGGGTACGTCGGCGGGAAAGTCAGCCGCATTGTCATAGGCGCCGATCTTGCTCGGCAGCTGGCCGCTCACGAGGGTAAAACGCGACGGTGCACACAGTGGGCTGTTGCAATAAGCGGAGTCGAACACTACGCCTTCGGCAGCAAGTCGGCTGAGATTGGGTAATTTGATTGGCGAAGGGCCGTAGAACGGCAACATTGGCGCGGCCATCTGATCGGCCATGATGAAGAGAATATTCTTACGCTTCATGTGATCGCGGCATTCCATAGTGAATATTTATGCGAGAGTGCTGCGACCGAGCATGGGTGCCATGCCATTTGCGGTAAAGCCCACACCCGGCAATGACTAGGATAAGCACAGCTTATGTATGAAGCCCTCGGGAGTCTGTCCCTGGACCTGTTGCGAGCTTTTGAAGCAGCGGCACGCCAGCGAAGTTTCACCGCCGCCGCCGTGGAGCTGGGGACGACCCAACCCGCCATCAGTCAGCAAATCAAACGGCTGGAAGAGCAACTTGCCACCCGCCTGTTCGATCGGATTTATCGTGGCATTGAGCTGACAGAGGCGGGCATTGTCCTCTTCGAACAGGTGCAGCTCGGTTTGCAGAATATCGATGCAGGACTGGCGGCGATCAGTGCGCAAGATCAGCACGAGGTGCTGCAGGTCGCCACGGATTTCGCGTTCGCCGCCTATTGGTTGATGCCGCGCCTGCACCGCTTCCATGCCGCCAACCCCAATGTGGATGTCAGTCTGGTTACCAGTGAGCGCAGCCACAACATGCTGCGCAGCGATATCGATGTTGCCGTGCTGTTTGGCGACGGGCGCTTCAAGCAAGGTGAGAGTCACTGGCTGTTCAGCGAAGAAGTATTTCCGGTGTGCAGCCCGCTGCTGCTCAAAGACCGTGCGCTGCCGTTGCCGGTCCCTTCGCTGCTGGAACTGCCCCTGCTGCACCTGCGTGGCGAAAACAGCAGCAACTGGTTTGATTGGAGCGGCGTGTTTCGTGAGCTGGGGATCACTTCGGCGCCCGCACCGGGTCAGCTGCGTTTTGATAACTACACCTTGTTGATCCAGGCCGCGATTGGTGGTCAGGGCGTCGCCATCGGTTGGCGACATCTTGTGGATAACTTGCTGGCGGAGGGCTTGTTGTGTAGTCCAATCGCCGCCACGGTCATTTCACGGCTTGGCTACTACGTGGTCCTGCCTCAGCGAAAGCGCCGCGGCGAATTGATTCAGCGATTCGTTGACTGGTTGATGCAGGAGCAGACCCGCAGTGCGCAGTCGCTTAATGGCCTGCCGTTGCCGTCCATCGCGAACTGACGTCAGGCGTGATAAAGCTCACGTTGCGGTATAGGGGACTAGGTCACTTACTTGTTGTGCTGTAAGTGCCTGAACGAAAAGCTTCGGGCGATTTCAGGGAGTGGACTTCTCCAGAGTTATGCCGTACGAAAGTTCCGATCTGATAAGTCGAGTATTTAAATCATACTGTATGTTTCTTCAGGCGCTTAGTAAGATTTTGTCACACGATGCCCGTAAAATTCAAATGATTTATTGGGTTGTAAATGCTTAATATTGCAGGCTCTTAAAATAAGCCAGACATGTATTGGCTTATGTGGCTGTTTAGGAGAAATCCTATATCTATATTGAATATGCTGAGAGTTCTTGCATGCCAAACGCTATAAATCCATCAACATACTCAACTAAAAGTATACAAGAAAACACAAGCGTGACAATAGAATACTCCCAAGTTATGAAAAAGCTCATAATTGGAGGAAATGAGCCAACATCCTATACTGCGCGGTCCGTGAGGGATATTGAAAGCGCCAGACCACCACAAGCGTCCAATGGTCCGAAAAAATCAGGTAAAGGACTTATATGGAAGTTGTTACTTGCGGTGGTGGGGGGGGTGGGACTAGTAGCCTGTGGAATAGCAAGCGCGACGATCCGTCGCTCTGAGGCCTTTGGTGTTCAGCGCCTACCTGAACCAAATCGACTCACAATGTCCCCCGAACATCAGTCCATGATTGAAAGTATTCCGTTTGGAAATGAAACCGCACCCCTTGATAAATTCATTGATGCTCCCCAGCGTGGCCTGGCGGAGTTTTTGGGTTACCTGACAATCGGTGGTATGGATGCAGAAGTAGTGGCTCGGGGGGGTGGAGAGATAAAGGAAAAGTTCCCGCGAATGTTCCACTATTTAGAGGAGTCTCGACGTCAGGTAGTCGACGTTCTGAATGTATTTGAAGAAAGCTGTGAGCAACCGTGCAGCCCTCCATTACCAACGGCAGGGGAATTTAACGCAACTCAAATGTTAAAAGATTATATAGGCTATATGATGGAAGATCTAAATAAGAACCCCAAGCAAGTGGGGGAAGTATATGACAATCTTTTGTCCGAGAGGGGGCAGTCCCCGGAAGCGATCGATGGAGTTCCATCCCATATCGCCCCTTACACGAACTTGATAGAATTTCTTCGTGCGTTGGCAGAAAATCCATGCCACGCACGAGATGCAGGAGATTCCGCACGGCAATGTCTTGATTTTTTCCTTGTAGAGCAAACGCCTGAGGGTATACAAAACGATCAGGCTGATAATCGGCCTCCGACCTACGCTGCTACAGCGCATCCGATCATGACATTAATTGAAAGAAAACTTCCTATTTACTTCACAAAGAAGGTCTTTAACCTGACCAGTTACCCGACGCTCCTCACTCATATCATGCTCCATGAGATGATTCATTATGCTGGCTATATCGATCTCCTTTATGGCGGTGTTGACGTGGCGATAATGGCGCTCCCTCCGGAACAACAAGAAGAGGCTTACCTGAAAAAGTATAAAGAGCTCAGGAAGGACATTCGTTATAAAATTAATAATGCGCCCGACCCAATGAAGATTGGTCTGGTAGAGTTTTATGATAAGCAGGTGGGCAAAAATCCACAGATGACAAGTTTTGATAAACTAGAAGACCTCGCGAAAGTGCTTAAGTCAAATAATAAAGTCTGGAAAGCGTTTTGCGATCAAACGACCGATTTCATCGCTATGAGGTTTATGATTCCCTCGATGCAGCGAAACGCGGACTTGATCAACCAGATTTTTTATTCAGTAGGGTTCTGATAAAGTATGCGATAAACAGACCTGACGGCCACAAAAAACCGAGTGTAGTATCGTAGCCGCAGGTCTGATGTAGTCCTGTCTTGTACCTAACTTTGCGATGAACTTCGCAGTCATCAATCCTGGGGTTGATAGTCGTTGGACATCATTCGGCTATTCCAGGATAATGGACCGCTCCGGTTAAAAGTGTACAAGAACAAACATGGGTTGTTCATTGAACATTTGAACTGACCGATTCGATTGATACTGTACCTCGACACTCGTCCCCCTCACTTTGCAACGCCACTCGCGATAAAATTCACGTGCTCGCCGACATGTAAACGTAACTGCAGCTCATCGGCGATCCCCACCGCCACCCGGCTCAATCGCTCAAGCGGCTCTCTCAGACCCGGCTCAAGGCTACTGCTGACCTGGCTAAAGTGTTCGATGGTCAGCCCCGGAACACCCCGCGGTGCGTTAACCATTGTCCATTGCAAATCGCTGCTTTGCAGGGCCTCGCGAATTTCTTCAGCCGCATGGCGTTGCAGGCGATCCTCTATTTCCGGTTCGTCCAATACCTCGAAATCACCCACCAGGAACAGTCGCGCAATATGGGATGCCTGCATGCCTTCGATCAGCGCATCCACAGCCAACACTTGTTCCACTGGCCCCGGGATAATGGTTTTTTCCACGTATTCGCTGTTGTAAGGCAGCCCTGGCGCGTCTAACAGGCAGACCACGGCCGTGCTGCCGGCCACGCTCTGCTTTACTCGCTCGGCGTCAAACAGGTCGCCGCTCTTGGTGCGCAGCCCCGGACGCGGTGGGAGCGCTGTGAGGTCGTCGAGAATCGCGATCACTTCATGCTGACGCCGCAGCATTTCAGCCATCAGCGCACTGCCCAGGCTACTCATGGCACCATAAAGCACCACTTTCACAACGGGGGTTTCGGCATTTTTCATGGCTGGGGTCCCTTGATCACAACGTATATGGCGTGTGACCCGCGGCAATCGTTCAGGGTTCGACCGGGTTTGGAGGGTTTCAGATGCAAGGGATAAAGGGCTATCACGCCCACGTGTACTTCGATGCGAGCAACATTGATCAGGCGCGGGCACTGTGCGAGCAGGCGGCGCAGCGGTTTCCCCTGAGGATGGGGCGCGTGCACGAACGTCCGGTAGGTCCGCACCCGGACTGGAGCTGCCAGTTGGCCTTCGAGCCACACTACCTGGGCGAGGTGCTGCCGTGGCTGGCGCTCAACCGCAAGGGCCTGGTGGTGTTCCTGCATCCCGATACCGGCAACGATCTGCTGGACCACACCGAGCATGCAATCTGGATGGGGGCGATTCGACCCCTGGATTTGAGCATTTTTTGATCAGCGAGATTCACCCTCGGTCCTCTATGCGCACATGGATGCTGTCCGACGACCGGTTAAACATCCGGTCATTGCTTTCACTGGCGAAAGCTGGCTGAAAGCTTCCCCGATTAGGATCGCCTCACTCCCGGCAACAGACCGGTTGGCCCACGCGAGTGTTTTGCTGCTCGCACGGCCCATTTAACAACAACAATGGTGATCCTGATGTCCTTCTCAATCCGCCCCTGCGCTGTAACTCCGCCCGCTCGACTCGTGCTTCCCGTTCTGCGCTGACCTCACCCGGTTCGCTCATTTCCCCTAGCCGCGCCACGCCTGGAGTATTCCCATGCTGACTTTCCTTGGCTTTGCCATGGTCATCACGTTCATGTTCCTGATCATGACCAAGCGCCTGTCCGCGCTGATTGCCCTGATCATCATCCCGATTGTTTTCGCCCTGTTCGGTGGTTTTGCGCCGAAGATCGGTCCGATGATGCTCGAAGGCATCACCAAGCTCGCGCCGACCGGTGTGATGCTGATGTTCGCGATTCTGTACTTCGCCCTGATGATCGACTCCGGCCTGTTCGACCCGGCTGTGCGCAAGATCCTCAAACTGGTCAAGGGCGACCCGCTGAAAGTTTCGGTCGGCACCGCCGTACTGGCGCTCGTCGTCTCCCTTGATGGTGACGGCGCGACCACTTACATGATCTGCGTGGCGGCCATGCTGCCGCTCTACAGCCGCATCGGCATGAGCCCGCGCATCATGGCCGGCCTGATCATCCTCGCCGGCGGCGTGATGAACATGACCCCGTGGGGTGGCCCGACCGCCCGTGCCGCGAGCGCGCTGCACGTGGACCCGTCCGACATCTTCGTGCCGATGATTCCGGCGATGCTGGCGGGTGTGGTGGCGATCCTGGCAATTGCCTACTTCTACGGCAAACGCGAACGCGCTCGTCTGGGTGAACTGCACCTGGCGGGCGATGAAATTGACCACAGTGAGATCAGCGTTTCGCAATTCCCGGATGCCCGCCGTCCGAAGCTTATCTGGTTCAATGGCGCGTTGACGCTGGTGCTGATGTGCACCCTGATTGGCGGCTTGTTGCCACTGCCGGTGTTGTTCATGGTGGCGTTCAGTATCGCGATGATCGTCAACTACCCTTGCCTGCAAATGCAGAAAGATCGCGTTGCGGCCCATGCCGGCAGCGTGCTGGCAGTGGTCGGTTTGATCTTCGCGGCCGGTATTTTCACCGGTATCCTGTCGGGCACCGGCATGGTTGATGCGATGTCGAAAAGCCTGCTGGCGGTGATTCCGGATTTCCTCGGCCCGTACCTGGCAGTGATTACCGCGCTGGTGAGCATGCCGTTCACATTTTTCATGTCGAACGATGCATTTTATTACGGCGTGTTACCGGTACTTGCCGAAGCAGCGAGTCATTACGGTATAACCGCAGTTGAAATGGCACGTGCCTCGATCGTCGGTCAGCCCGTCCACTTGTTGAGCCCGCTGGTACCCTCGACTTATCTGTTGGTGGCCCTGGCCGGTATCGACTTCGGTGACCACCAGCGCTTTACCCTGAAGTGGGCAGTTCTGGTGTGCATGTGCATACTTGTTGCAGCATTGCTGATGGGGATTTTTCCGCTGTTCAGCACTCTATAAGCCCAAGACTCACCGTGAAGGGTCCTGGCTTTTTGATCGAAGCCCGGACCCTTCGTGGTTCAACACATCCTCAAAGGAATACACATGGAATGGCTGACCAACCCTGAGATCTGGGTTGCCTTCTTTACCCTGACCGCCCTGGAAATCGTCCTGGGTATCGATAACATCATCATGATTTCGATCCTGGTCAGCCGCATGCCCAAACACATGCAGGCGCGTACCCGGATCTTCGGCCTGGCGCTGGCCATGGTCACGCGAATCCTGTTGTTGCTGTCGATTACCTGGGTCATGCAGCTCACCGCAGACCTGTTCGAGGTCTTCGGCCAAGGCATTTCCGGGCGTGACCTGATCCTGTTCTTCGGCGGCCTGTTCCTGCTGTGGAAAAGCTCGCAAGAGATGTATCACGCGCTGGAAGGCGAAGACGAGACCGGTGAGGAACCGACCGGCAAGGGTGGCAACTTCCTGTACACCATCATCCAGATCGCGATCATCGACATCGTGTTCTCCCTGGATTCTGTGATCACGGCAGTGGGCATGGTCTCCCATGTACCGGTCATGGTCGCGGCCATTGTTGTCGCCGTACTGGTGATGATGTTGGCGGCCGGCACTATCAGCTCGTTCATCGACAAGCACCCGTCGTTGAAAATGCTGGCGTTGTCGTTCCTGCTGGTAGTCGGCACCGTGTTGATCGCCGAGTCGTTCGAAGTCCACGTACCCAAAGGCTACGTCTACTTCGCCATGGCGTTCTCGCTGGCGGTGGAAGCGTTCAACATCAAGATGCGCACTGCCATGGCAAGAAAGCGCAAGCAGCAGGACCCGGTGAAACTGCGCAAGGATATTCCTGGCCAGTAATATCGCTAACCTGCATGAAACCTGGGGGAGCGAGCCTGCTCGCGATGGTCGTCAACGATAACGCGTACTGACTGAGTCAACTCGTTGTCCTCGATACCATCGCGAGCAGGCTCGCTCCCACAGGGCATGAATGGGGACCTCAGGGTCCCTATTTTGTTTTTCCATCCAGCTGTTTTTATGACACTTTTGTTTCAATCATCTGTTTAGCTATGCGATGCTGGCGCGCAGACCGTTAGCCAACTACAGCTTAAGTACAGAACGTAGAAAAACGCGCGGCACGTCAACTTGCTCCTTTGGGGCGCTACCACCACAGGGGGCCTTTATGCTCACCCTGCTCAATTTGTTATCTGCTGTGGCCCTGCTGATCTGGGGCACGCACATCGTCCGAACCGGCATCCTGCGGGTCTACGGGTCCAATCTGCGCCATGTGATTGGCCAGAACATGTCCAGGCGCTGGCTGGCGTTTATTTCCGGCATCGTCGTGACGGCCATGGTCCAGAGCAGTAACGCCACGGCCATGCTGGTCACTTCGTTTGTTGGCCAGGGCCTGATGGCACTGACCCCGGCGCTGGCGACCATGCTTGGCGCAGACGTCGGCACGGCGTTGATGGCCCGGGTACTGACTTTCGATCTGTCCTGGTTGTCGCCGCTGCTGATTTTTGTCGGGGTGATTTTCTTCCTGTCCCGCAAGCAGACGCGACTTGGGCAGATGGGACGGGTCAGCATTGGTCTGGGCTTGATCATTCTGGCGCTGCAGCTGATCGTTGAATCCGCCGCGCCGATCACCCAGGCCCAAGGCGTAAAGGTGATTTTCGCCTCGCTGACCGGCGATATCCTGCTCGACGCCCTGGTCGGCGCGCTGTTTGCGATGGTCTCCTACTCAAGCCTCGCCGCCGTGCTGCTCACCGCCACGCTTGCCGGCGCGGGAGTGATCAGCCTGCCGGTGGCTATCGGCCTGGTGATTGGCGCGAACATCGGCAGCGGCGTGCTGGCCTTCCTCAGCACCAGCATGCAAAACGCCGCAGGCCGGCAGGTTGCGCTCGGCAGCCTGTTGTACAAACTGATAGGGCTATTGCTGATCATTCCGGTGCTGGACCCTTTGGTGCACTGGATCGACAGCCTCGACTTCAGCCCGCAGGAAATGGTCATCGGTTTCCATTTGCTCTACAACACCGTGCGCTGCCTGATCCTACTGCCCAGCGTGGGGCCGATGGCCAGGTTGTGTGCCTGGTTGCTGCCGGAACGTCCGGAGATCAATGGCACGGCCAGACCTCGCCACCTGGACCTGACTGCGCTGGTCACACCCAGCCTGGCGCTGGCCAATGCGGCACGGGAAACCCTGCGCATCGGCGACCTGATCGATAACATGCTCGAAGCCATGCTTGATGTGCTGCACGGCAAGCAGACGGCCGTGACTCAGGAAATGCGCCGCCTGACGGATGATGTTGAATCGCTCTACAGCGCGATCAAGCTGTACCTGGCGCAAATGCCCCGGGAAGACTTGAGCGAGCAGGACAGTCGACGCTGGGCGGAGACCATCGAGCTGGCGATCAATCTAAAGCTTGCCAGCGACCTGATCGAACGCATGCTGCGCAAGGTCCAGCAACAGAAGACTTCGCAGCGTCGGTCATTTTCCGAAGTGGGCCTGGAGGAGTTGGCGGGGCTGCACAGCCAACTGATCTCCAACCTGCGCCTGGGGTTGTCGGTGTACCTCTGTTCCGACAAGGAAAGCGCCCGCCAGTTGTTGCGTGAGAAACGTCGCTTTCGCGCGCAGGAACGGCGCCTGGCGCATGCGCATGTGAGCCGTTTGCAGCGCAAGATTGTGCAGAGTATCGAGACTAGCTCCTTGCATCTGGAGCTGATTGCCGACATGAAGCGCCTCAATTCACTGTTTTGCAGCAGTGCCTATGCAGTGCTGGAAACGTCCGACACAGGTGCGCTGGCGGTGGACGATTTGGCGGACATCACACATTCGCCTTGAACGTCTGCCAAGGTGGTGAGTCAGTAACATTGGTTCAGCCTCAAGACCGCTTTCGCGAGCAAGCCCGCTCCCACAGGGGGTTGTGAGCCCCAAAAAATCTACTGGGGGAGCGGCTTGCCCGCGAAAGCGGCCTGACTGACGACATGGATCTCCGATTAGGTTGCCTGGAAGCCCGTTATGCGTTGCCTGTTGTTCGCCTGTCTACTGCTTGGCTCATTACCCTCATTCGCCCTGGATCGCTTCCAGGTCGAGGGTTATACGCTGCCCAACGGTTTGCAATTGCTGCTCAAGCCCGGCATGGACCGTGGTCATGTGGCGATTCGCCTGGTGGTGGGCGTCGGGCTGGATGACTTCGGTTGCGCCGACAAGGAGCTGCCGCACCTGCTCGAACATCTGTTGTTCAGCGGCATCGACGCCACCGGCGAAGGTGGGCTGGAAGAGCGCATGCAGGCCCTGGGCGGCGAATGGAATGCCTACACCAGCAACGCCGACACCACGTTCGTCATAGAGGCGCCGGCGAAAAACCAGCGCAAAGTGCTGGATCTGTTGCTGGCCCTGTTGACCCAGACCCGTTTTGACGACAACGCGATCAATGCCGCCAAGCAGGTGGTGGAGCGTGAGGACGGTGGCCACTATTCTCACCTGCAGCGTTGGCTCGATCGTCAGGATCTGGGCCATACCGCGAGTAACCAGCTGGCAGTGGAACTGGGCCTCAAATGCCCTGAGCGCGCGCAAGTCGATCACCTGACTCGCGAGCAGCTCGAGGACGTGCGCAACGCCTGGTACGCCCCCAACAACATGACGTTGATCGTGGTCGGCGACCTTGATCGCCTGCTGCCAGCCTACCTGGAGCGGGCCTATGGCGAGCTCGAGGCGGTTGACCCGACCGATCACCCGCCCCTGCCGGAAATCAAGGCAACGGCTGCCCACGAGCGCACGTTGAGCCACGGCCTGGTTGGCAACGGCGCCAAGCTGCACTGGCTGGTGCCCGAGCCGGTACTGGAGGACCAGCACGACGAGACCTTTGATTTGCTCAAGGACTACCTGGACTGGGCGCTCTACCGCCAGATGCGCCTGGCACATAGCCTGTCCTACGGGCCCTCGGCCGAGCGCGAGGTGTTCGGCGGGGTCGGTTTCATGAGCCTCAATGCGGACTTGGAGCGCGATGATTTGCCCGCAGCCAAGCAGGTCCTGGAAGAACTCAAGGCCGGCCTGCTCAAGGACGGTCTAAACGTCGAGACTTTCAACCGCCTCAAACAGGCCGCCATCGCGCGCCAGGCCTGGGCCGTGCAGGGCAACAGTGCGCTGGCCGATTATTACTGGGGCGCGCTGGGTGACTTCCAGAACGGGCGCTTTGCTGACCCGGCCAGGGATCTGCAGGGCGTCACCCTGGAAGAAGCCAACCGGGCCATGCGCTCGTTGTTGTTGCAGCCGGGGTATCTGCGCATTGAAAAGCCGTTGGTCAGTGATGATGAGTTGATCTGGCTGGTGGCCGGGATGTTGGGCCTGCTGGTACTTGGATTGTTGGCGTGGCGTTTGCGCCGAAAGATTTCATGACGACGGGGGCGAGCCTGCTCGCCACACCGCCCTCCCGGGCGGTAATCTGTCGAGGATTTTTCCTACGACTAGTGCGAACCGCCGAATGCCAACCCTGACCCTGTACGTGCAGCGCATACTGGAATTGATGAAGCGCTACCCCGGGGTCATTGCGCTCGGTGGTTTTATCTCCGGGGTCGGCAGCTTCATTCTGGTCGATCGCCAGCAAGGGCTGGCGACCTGGATCACCATCATCATGGTTCTCAGCTGGATCTGGCTGATGCTGGAAAACAGCCTGACCAAGCTGTTTGCCAAAATCTTCAAGCGCGAGATCCCCCAGCCCTTGCTGCGCTACGCCACGCAGATGATCCACCAGGAAAGCCTGTTCTTCGTCCTGCCGTTCTTTTTCATCACCACCACCTGGAACAGCGGGCAGTTGTTCTTTACCGGGCTGCTGTGTATCGCCGCGCTGATATCGATCATCGACCCGCTCTACTACAAGTGGCTGGCTCCCCGCCGCTGGGCGTTCCTGGCCCTGCATACGCTGACTTTGTTCGCTGCGCTGCTGACCGCCCTGCCCGTCATTCTGCACCTGACTACAGCCCAGAGCTTCAAACTGGCCCTGGGCACTGCGGTGGTCCTGTCGTTCCCCAGCCTGGCGTCGATCTTTCCCATTCGCACGGTACGCAACGCGGTGGCGATCCTGAGTATCACCGTGGGGATCGGTGGCGTCGGCTGGGTGCTGCGTTCCTGGGTGCCGCCGGCGACACTGTGGATGACCGATGTTGCCATCAGCACGCAACTGCAGGACCGCACCCCTGGCGACAGCCTGGATGAAGTCACGGTCGAGCAGATCCGTGGTGGCGGGCTGTATGCCTACACCGCGATCAACGCGCCACGCGGGCTGGACGAGCGGATTTACCACGTGTGGAAGTTCAACGGCAAAGAGGTCGATCGCATCCCGCTGGATATCCATGGCGGGCGCAAGGAAGGCTATCGCGCGTGGACTCACAAGCAGAACTTCCCGGGCAATCCGGCCGGTAACTGGCAGGTGCGGGTGCTCACCGAGGATGGCCAGGTCATTGGCGTGTTACGTTTCAAGATCACAGACAGCACACCGATCAAAGAAAAGTAATACGCTG
This sequence comes from Pseudomonas sp. HY13-MNA-CIBAN-0226, assembly GCF_040310305.1. Taxonomy (NCBI): domain Bacteria; kingdom Pseudomonadati; phylum Pseudomonadota; class Gammaproteobacteria; order Pseudomonadales; family Pseudomonadaceae; genus Pseudomonas; species Pseudomonas sp. HY13-MNA-CIBAN-0226. The sequence goes on along the minus strand of NZ_JBEOPS010000011.1, from coordinate 72,842 downwards.
CGTGATATTACGTACCACAGTCATTGAGTCGAACAAGCATGGAGCTTATGACCAGCAGTACAACGGCCGGCAACGCCCAACTGGACGCCTCTCACTCTCCTGCACAATTGCGGGTCACGGGTGACTGGACGCTTGCCCATTACACCAACCTCAACGGCCTTTGCGAAACCATTCGCGGCCAATACGACGACAGCACCCACATCGACCTCAATGGCCTGGGCGCCCTCGATACGGCCGGCGCGTCGTTGTTGGTGGAGTTGTTGGGATCCGAACGGCTTGGCAAGTCCGCCGAGCACCCGGACTGCACCTTGTCCGGCGCCGATCGCGCACTGCTGCAAACCGTCTATTGTTCCATGACTGATTTCTGCGTGCCGATCAAGGAGCCCGAAGTCAGCGTCGGCATCCAACTGCTGACGCGCATCGGGCGCGCGGTGGACGCGGTCTGGCAAGACACCCTGCAGTTGCTCGGGTTTGTCGGCCTGATCCTGGAAACCATCGCCCGCGGCCTGTTTCGCCCTAAACGCTGGCGCATCACGCCAATGGTGGCGCACATCGAGCAAACCGGTCTGGACGCTGCGCCGATTGTTGCCCTGCTGACCTTCCTGGTCGGTGCTGTGGTGGCATTTCTGGGGGCGACGGTGCTGGCGAGTTTTGGTGCGAGTATCTTTACCGTGGACCTGGTGGCGTTCTCGTTCCTGCGCGAGTTCGGCGTGCTGCTCACCGCGATCCTGATGGCCGGCCGCACCGCCAGCGCCTTCACCGCCCAGATAGGGTCGATGAAGGCCAACGAAGAAATCGATGCCATTCGCACATTGGGCCTGGACCCCATGGAGCTGCTGGTCGTGCCGCGAGTCCTTGCGCTGCTGGTCGCGCTGCCGATGCTGACGTTTCTGGCGATGCTCTCCGGGATTATCGGCGGCGGTGTGGTGTGCGCGGTTTCGCTGGATATCTCCCCGGCGATGTTCCTCTCGCTGTTGCAATCGGATATTGGCGTTCAGCACTTCCTGGTGGGCATCGTCAAAGCGCCGATCTTCGCCTTCCTGATTGCCGCCATCGGTTGTCTGGAGGGCTTCAAGGTCAGCGGCAGCGCCGAGTCCGTTGGGGCACACACCACGTCGAGTGTGGTCCAGTCGATTTTTGTGGTGATTGTGCTCGATGCCGTGGCCGCGCTGTTTTTCATGGAGATGGGCTGGTGAGTCGTCAACCCCGAGCGTCCTCCGAGGCGGTGATCGAAGTCCGCGGCTTGTGCAATCGTTTCGGCAGCCAGAGCGTGCACGAGAATCTCGACCTGGACTTGTACAAAGGCGAGATTCTCGCCGTGGTCGGTGGTTCCGGCAGCGGCAAATCGGTGCTGTTGCGCAGCATCGTCGGCTTGCGCCAGCCCAGCGAGGGCATGGTGAAGGTCTTCGGGAAAAACCTGCCGGCCCTTCCCGAGCACGAGCGCTCGCTGGTGGAGCGCCGTTTTGGCGTGCTGTTCCAGAAAGGCGCCCTGTTCTCCTCGCTGACCGTCACCGAGAACGTCGCCCTGCCCCTAATCGAGCACGCGGGGTTGAGCCGCAATGACGCCGAGCACCTGGCGGCGGTAAAGCTGGCCTTGGCGGGCTTGCCGCTGTCTGCTGCGGACAAGTACCCCGCTTCGCTGTCCGGCGGGATGATCAAGCGCGCCGCACTGGCTCGCGCGCTGGCGCTGGATCCGGACATCCTGTTTCTCGACGAGCCCACCGCCGGCCTTGATCCCATCGGCGCTGCCGCTTTCGACCAATTGATCCTGACCCTGCGTGATGCGCTGGGCTTGAGTGTGTTTCTGGTCACCCACGACCTGGACACCCTCTACACCATCACCGATCGAGTGGCGGTGCTGGCGCAGAAAAAAGTGCTGGTGGCGGATGCCATCGACAAGGTTTCGGAAACCGACGATGCGTGGATTCACGAATATTTCCACGGCCCTCGCGGCCGCGCGGCGCTGACTGCCGCTCAACAGCTCAACGAGGTCTGACATGGAAACCCGAGCCCATCACGTACTGATCGGCCTGTTCACGGTAATTGTGGTGGCAGCCGCCCTGCTCTTCGGGCTCTGGCTGGCCAAGTCCAGTGTGGATACCGAGTTCAAGGACTACGAAATCGTGTTCAACGAGGCGGTCAGCGGCCTGTCCAAAGGCAGCGCCGTGCAATACAGCGGGATCAAGGTCGGCGACGTGGTGACCCTGCGCCTGGACCCGAACGATCCGCGTCGGGTATTGGCGCGGATTCGCCTCGGCGGCGAGACGCCGATCAAGGAAGACACCCAGGCCAAACTGGCGCTGACCGGGATCACCGGCACGTCGATCATCCAGCTGAGCGGCGGCACGCCCCAGAGCCCGACGCTCAAGGGCAAGGACGGCAAACTGCCGGTGATCGTAGCGGCGCCCTCGCCCATCGCTCGCCTGCTGAACGACAGCAACGACCTGATGGCGGGCGTCAACACGCTGATGCACAACGCCAACCTGATGTTCTCCACGGAAAACGTCGAGCGCATCAGCAAGACCCTGGAGCACCTGGAGCAGACGACTGGCACCATCGCAGACCAGCGCGGCGATATCCGCCAGGCCATGCAACAACTGGCATCGGTGGGCAAGCAGGCCGGCGCCATGCTGGAACAGACCTCTGCGCTGATGCGCAATGCCAACGGCCTGCTCAATGATCAGGGCAAGCAGATGTTCGGCAGTGCCGAGCAGGCCATGAAGTCGCTGGAACAGAGCAGCGCCACGATCAACCAGTTGCTGTCCAGCAATCAGGACTCGCTCAACAATGGCATGCAGGGTCTTAACGGGCTCGCACCCGCTGTGCGTGAACTGCGCGATACGCTGACCTCGTTGCGCGCCATCTCCCAGCGCCTGGAAGCCAATCCCAGCGGATATCTGCTGGGCAACGACAAGAACAAGGAATTCACCCCATGAAGCTGACCCGCGCCCTGCTCTTCACCGGTTTTGCGCTGATCAGTGCCTGCTCGATCCTGCCCAAGGCGGATCCGTCGGATGTGTATCGACTGCCATCGCCTCAAGGCGCTGCTCCGGTCAGGCACGACGCCGTTCAGCCGTGGTCGTTGCGTCTGGCCAAACCCCAAGCAAGTCAGGCACTGAACAGCCCGAACATCGCCGTCATTCCCCAGGGCGACCTGATCAGCAGTTACAAAGCCTCGCGCTGGAGTGACCCTGCTCCCGTGTTGCTGCGCAATCGCCTGCTGGATGGCTTTCAGCGTGACGGCCGGGTACCGTTGCTAAGCACTGACGACAGCAACTTCCAGGCGGACCTGGAGCTCGGTGGCAATTTGCAGGCGTTCCAGACCGAGTATCAGGGTACGGCAGCTACCGTGGTGGTGCGTCTGGATGCGTTGTTGGTGCGCGGGTATGACCAGCGGATTCTCGCCAGTCGCCGCTTTGAAGTGCGCCAGCCGCTGACCGACGTGCAGGTGCCGGCCGTGGTGGCCGGGTTTGGCCTGGCGAGCGACCAGCTGACGGCGCAGGTGGTGGATTGGGCGGTGGCGCAAGGCCAAAAAGCAGCCCCGCTGCCGCGCCCATAAATCCGGCACATTCCCTCTCCAGGCGCGAGCTAGATCGCGAAGCGCTTGAGGGGGCCGCTGGGTGTAAGGTTGCCAGCGTTATCGTTCACGACCATCGCGAGCGAGCTCGCTCCTACAAGGGGCCCTTGTTAGCCGAAGAACCAGTAGCAAACGGCGATTGCGCAGGCTACTCCGGCGAACTCCGCCAATAAAGCGCAGCCAACAGCATGCCGCGCACGCTGAATTCCTACCGCGCCGAAGTACACCGCCAACACATAAAACGTGGTTTCAGTGCTGCCCTGGATCGTTGCCGCCACCAACGCCGGGAAGCTGTCGACCCCAGACGTTTTCATGGTCTCGATCAACATGGCGCGGGCGGCGCTGCCGGAGAAGGGCTTGACCATCGCGGTCGGTAGCGCGTCAACGAACCGCGTGTCCCAACCCGCCCACTCCACAAGGTGCCGAATGCCATCCAGGCCAAAATCCAGCGCGCCCGAGGCCCGCAACACGCCGACCGCGCAGAGCATCGCCACCAGGTACGGCAACAGATTCTTCGCTACATCGAAGCCTTCCTTCGCACCTTCGACGAACGCTTCATAGACCTTAACTTTGCGTAGCGCGCCAATCACCTGGAACAGCATGATCAGGCCAAACAGCGTCAGGTTGCCGAGAATGGAAGACAGGCCGGCCAATGCGGTGGCTGACAGCGTCGCCAGCAGTGCCATGAAGCCGCCGAGTGCCAGGGCACCGGGGATCATGTAGGCAAGCACCACCGGATCCCACAGACGCAGGCGTTGCATGAATGCCACGGATAGCAACCCAACCAGAGTCGAACAGCTGGTGGCCAGCAGGATCGGCAGGAACACCAGGGTTGGATCCGGCGCACCTTGCTGCGCCCGGTACATGAAGATCGTCACCGGCAGCAGCGTCAGCGAAGAGGCATTGAGCACCAGGAAGAGGATTTGCGCGTTGCTGGCAATGGTCGGGCTGGGGTTGAGCTCCTGCAGTGCCTTCATGGCTTTCAAGCCGATTGGTGTGGCAGCGTTGTCCAGGCCCAGGCCGTTGGCGGCGAAGTTGAGGGTGATCAGGCCGATCGCCGGGTGACCCGCCGGGACTTCCGGCATCAGCCGCAGGAACAGCGGCCCCAACGCTTTTGCCAACCAGTCGACGATGCCGGCTTTTTCGGCGATCCGCAGAAAGCCCAGCCAAAGGGTGAGGGTGCCAAACAACAGGACCATGACCTCGACCGACAACTTGGCCATGGCGAAAATGCTCTCCACCATCGCGGCAAAGATCCCGGCGTTGCCGCCAATCAACCACTGCGCCAGCGCCGATACGGCGGCCACGATGAAGAAGCCAAGCCACAGGCCATTAAGCATCAGTCAAATCCCCCAAAGAATGCGGCGAATGATAACGGGGTAGCCAGAAACGACAAACCCCGGATTTCTCCGGGGTTTGTCTGGCGGCCTATTTACATGGATGGCCTCAACCTACTGTAGGAGCTGCCGAAGGCTGCGATCTTTTGATCTGGCTTTTAAAAAAAATCAAAAGATCGCAGCCTTCGGCAGCTCCTACAGAGTGATCTGCACCCCAAAAGTCATGATGAATGTTCAACATTTTGGGGGCAGACCAGCGTGCGTCAGTTTTTGGAAATTTCGCCTGCCGGCAGTTTTTCCTTGCTGCGCCAGTGCGGCAACGAGTTCCAGTAGCGTTGGCCCTTGGCATCGTCGTACATGCCTTCCCAGCGGGAGATGACCAGGACCGCCAAAGCGTTGCCGATCACGTTCAGTGCGGTACGGGCCATGTCCATGATGCGGTCGACACCGGCGATGAACGCCAGGCCTTCCAATGGAATACCCACGCTGCCCAGGGTCGCCAGCAGCACCACGAAGGACACGCCCGGCACGCCGGCGATGCCTTTGGAGGTTACCATCAGGGTCAACACCAGCAGCAGTTGCTGGCTGATCGACAGGTCAATGCCGTACAGCTGGGCAATGAAGATTGCCGCGATGCTCTGATACAGCGTCGAGCCGTCGAGGTTGAAGGAGTAGCCGGTCGGTACCACAAAGCTGCAGATGGCTTTCGGCGCGCCGTACGCTTCCATTTTCTCGATAACCCGCGGCAGCACGGTTTCGGAGCTGGCGGTGGAGTAGGCCAGTACCAGCTCATCCTTGAAGATGCGCATCAGCTTGATCACCGAGAAGCCGAACAGGCGAGCAATCAGGCCCAGCACCATGAAGGCGAAGAAGGCAATAGCGAAGTAAACCAGCAGCACCAGTTTGGCCAGTGGCAGCAGGGACGCGAAGCCGAAGTTGGCCACGGTCACCGCGATCAGTGCGAACACGCCGATCGGGGCATAGTTCATGATCATGTGGGTGACCTTGAACATGCTTTCCGACACGCCCTGGAACAGGGTGACCAGCGGATCGCGCAATTCCGGTTTCAGGCTCGACAGACCGAGGCCGAACAATACCGAGAAGAAAATGATCGGGAGCATCTCGCCGCGAGCAATGGCCGCGAAGATATTCGACGGGATCAGGTTGAGAATGGTCTCGATGAACGCGTGTTCATGCTGGACCTCGGCTGCTGTGGCCTGGTACTTGGAGATATCCACAGTGCCCAGGGTGCTCATGTCGATGCCGGAGCCCGGGTGGAACAGGTTGGCCAGTACCAGCCCGACGACGATGGCGATCGTGGTGACCACTTCGAAGTAGAGGATGGTCTTGAGACCGATGCTGCCGAGCTTTTTCGCGTCACCGACGCCTGCAATGCCGACGATCAACGAAGAGATTACGATCGGAATCACGATCATCTTGATCAGACGGATAAAGATATCGCCTGCCGGTTGCAGAACGTTACTGATCCACCAGGCTTTTTCGGCACCGAAATGGTTGAGCAGCGCACCGATTGCAATCCCCAATACCAGACCGATGAGGATCTGCCAGGCGAGGCTAAGCTTTGCCTTCTTCATATCTTTACCCTTACTTGCGTTTGACTCAGGCAGATGCGCGGAACAGGAACGCTCATGGCGAAAAAGTCTTGTGCATCGGCCTCCGTATAAGGTGCCCCGGAGCGCTTGTTGGTAGCTCTCTGGCAGGCGAAAAAAGGCGCAACTATTCCGATGCAAGGCAGCGACGTCTAATGCCGTAAACGCCTACCCTATGCCGAATCGGCATGAGCTTTTTTAATCGAAACTGGCGTCCCAACCGGTTCGAATACGACATTTCGGCAGGCAAAAGTGCCGTGAACCGGCCATTACAGCGGGTATTGAGTGTTTTTTGATCAATCGTAGAAAGGGATTTTTGGCGCAAAATTCGCTGATCAGAAAGTCAAATAGCCTTGAAAAATCAGGTTATTTTTCTCGATGTACGGTCGCCAGGAAACACCGGGAAATGTATTTTTCCGGTGAAATTGATTCGAATTGTAGAGAGGAAGGTGCAAACGAGGATTGAGTGCTAACCGAATGCCTCGATTGCATAAGCTCTTCGCAGGTTCGTCGACATTGAATATCGCGAACCTGCGTCGCAGCTTTTTTCCTGACCCGGCCCTTGCGCAGGTACTCCCTGTACCCGTAGGTCACTGCGCCCCTGAAACAGGCAGAGCGTCCCGGCCCCCTGGTCATGCGCCTGCCGTCATCGGGCAGTGCAGCGGAAAGACGCCCGGCGGCCTCTTTCTATTTCAAACTCAGTACCACTTTGGATCTTTTTTCAGTTGTTCCATCAACAGGTTCTGCATGCCCTCATCGGGCTTTCCGAGGAACCGGTAAGTAGCATGTCGCGTCGGCGACTTGTCAGCCGGCAGACCGGCTGGCACTTCAACCAGCATCCCGTAGGCGTCATCCTTGTCGAAGCTGACAGCAACGATCAGACGCTTGTTCAGACAGGTCGCCTGCGATTCGCATAGCGGTCCTACAAGGTACTTGTCGCCATCCTCTTCCACTGCATTCATTTGCTCGGCGTCTCCGGACAGGTTCATCACCCATTCCGGCAGGCGTTCTTCCTTCTTCACCACGCCTTGCCAGGTTTCGCGATACTGCGGATCGGAATTCAACAGCTCGTTGACCCGCGTCTGGCCATCATTGGCCGCCATCGCCATGGCACTGCCGCCCAGTAGCAGGGCGGCTGCCAGTGTCTTCAACGAGACGTTCATGTTCAGCCTCGACCACGACGGCCAAAGAAGAACGACGCAATGAACATCACCAGGAACACGACAAAGAGAATCTTGGCGATACCCGTGGCGGTGCCCGCGATACCACCGAAGCCCAGTACGGCGGCAATGATGGCAATGATCAAGAATGTGATTGCCCAGCTCAACATGGTGATTCTCCTTACGCTTCTATTTTAGAGGTGATGCTTTGTGGTGCTTTTCCCGGCGCAAGCAGCGCGCCAAGTCTGGTGATCAGAACACCCAGCGCTCCTGACGAGGCATCTCATTCGCAGGCTGTGCCTGGTCGACGTCCATCATCCGCAGGGGGGTGCTATCTGCCGCTTGACTGCTGGCGGCACTGAAGTGGGTTTGAGTCGGATATTTGAATGACAGCTGCGGCGCTTCCTGCTGCTGGCTCTGCTCCCAACGCTGGAATTGCTGGCCGCCAATCAATGTGATCAAAAGCGCAAGTACAGCGAACAGACCTTGCTGGATGTGCAGGGGCGAGATGCGCAATTGGGCGGCACGTTGGCGATTCATCCGGAAACTCCTCCCACTTCGGTGGTGATCTTGTTGTGGGCGATCTTTTGCCCCGATTACCCAGACTATTGCAGCCTGCATGCCAGCTTTTTCATAAGAAAAAAGTGTTTAAAAACAATGACTTAAAAGATTGTTGAAAATCACATTGAACGCATCCTGCACGATGGGCTCTCTGCGGTCGTGCGTAATGCACGATAATGCCGTAGGAACTTTCATTCTTTTTGAATTGAGAGGAGGGCGCGGATGTCAGAAATGGACGTGGGCAATTGCCCTAAACACCGTATTTCACAAAAAATCCTGTTAAATCAAGCCTTTGTCTGACGAGGCGGTAGATAGCTACCCTTCCCTTGATGAAAAGGCACAGAATTGACCATGCAACTTGCCCGATTTTTCCGGGACTAACCTAAGATCATTCTTTATGGAGCGTAGGAAAATGGAGTCAGCCACTGAGCATCAAGGCCGCATTCTGCTGGTGGACGACGAATCCGCCATCCTGCGAACTTTCCGTTATTGCCTTGAAGACGAAGGCTACAGTGTCGCCACTGCCAACAGCGCTGCCCAGGCAGATGCCTTGTTGCAACGCCAGGTGTTTGACCTGTGCTTTCTGGATTTGCGCCTGGGAGAAGACAACGGCCTCGACGTACTCGCACAGATGCGCATTCAGGCGCCATGGATGCGTGTCGTCATAGTCACCGCTCATTCGGCTGTGGATACGGCTGTAGATGCCATCCAGGCCGGTGCTGCCGATTATCTGGTCAAGCCGTGCAGCCCCGATCAGTTGCGTCTGGCCACGGCCAAGCAATTGGAAGTGCGGCAACTGTCGGCGCGCCTTGAAGCGCTGGAAGGTGAAGTGCGCAAGCCCAAGGACGGCCTGGACTCCCATAGCCCGGCCATGAAAGTGGTGCTGGAAACTGCCCGCCAAGTCGCCGGTACCGACGCCAACATCCTTATTCTCGGCGAGTCAGGGACGGGTAAGGGCGAGTTGTCCCATGCGATTCACGGCTGGAGCAAGCGCGCGAAAAAATCTTGCGTCACTATTAACTGTCCTTCGCTGACCGCCGAGTTGATGGAGAGCGAACTGTTCGGTCACAGTCGGGGTGCTTTTACCGGCGCCAGCGAAAGTACCTTGGGTCGAGTCAACCAGGCGGATGGCGGAACCTTGTTTCTTGATGAGATCGGCGATTTTCCCCTCACGTTACAACCAAAGTTGCTGCGTTTTATTCAGGACAAGGAATATGAGCGAGTCGGCGACCCGGTCACTCGCCGTGCCGATGTGCGGATTCTGGCGGCGACCAACCTCAACCTCGAAGACATGGTGCGCGATGGGCGTTTTCGCGAAGACCTGCTTTATCGGTTGAACGTCATCACGTTGCATCTGCCGCCTTTGCGCGAGCGGCGTGAAGATATCCTGAATCTGGCTGATCGCTTCCTGGCCCGCTTCGTCAAGGAGTATGCGCGACCGGCGCGGGGTTTCAGCGAGGAGGCCCGCGAGGCGTTACTCGGGTATCGCTGGCCGGGCAACATCCGCGAACTGCGTAACGTAGTGGAGCGTGCGAGCATCATTTGTCCGCAGGAACGAGTCGAGATCAGCCACCTGGGCATGGCGGAAACGCCGGTGAACAACGCGCCGCGTATTGGCGCGGCACTGAGTCTGGACGAGCTGGAAAAGGCTCACATCGGCGCGGTCCTGGCCACTGCCGACACGCTGGACCAGGCTGCCAAGACCTTGGGTATCGACGCCTCGACGTTGTATCGCAAACGCAAGCAGTACAACCTGTGAGTCATCCCCGATGAAACTGGCGATGAAGTTGCGCACCCGGCTCTTTCTGAGCATTTCCGCGCTGATCACCGTCGCGCTGCTTGGGCTGTTGCTCGGGCTGGTCAGCGTGATGCAGATGGCCAGTTCCCAGCAGTCGCTGGTTCGCAACAATTTCGCCACCCTGGATCTGGGGCTGAAGCTGCGCCAGACCCTGGGTGACCAGTTGGTCGTCATGCTCAGCGAGAACCCTGACCGCGCGGCTTTCGATAAATCCAGGGATCACTACCTGCAGTTGCTCGACGAAGGCATTGCCAACGAACGGGTGAGTGACGGCTTCAAGTACGGTTTCAAGCAGGCCAAGGCTGACTACCAGGATTTTTTGCAGGCCTACGCGGATACGCGTAGCCCCTCCCATGTGTTGAGCGGAAACGAAGAGCTCACGGAAAAATTCAACAAACTGCGCAATGGTCTGCTTTCCGAGCACAAGCGCGCCCTGGATGCCATCTATGCAACTGAACGCTCAGCGCGAGACCGTGCCTTGTTGGTAGCCGGTCTGATCGGGCTGGTTGGCCTCGCGGTGCTGATTATCGGCTTTGTCACTACCCATGCCATTGCCCGGCGTTTTGGTGCTCCGATCGAGGCGCTGGCCCAGGCGGCTGACAATATTGGCCAGGGCAATTTTGAAGTCACCCTGCCGATATCGTCAGCTGCGGAGATGAATCTGCTGACCAAGCGGTTTGGCATCATGGCCGAGGCCCTGCGCGAACATCAGGCAACCAATGTTGACGAATTGCTCGCCGGCCAACAGCGCCTGCAAGCGGTGCTCGATAGCATCGATGACGGCTTGTTGATGATTGACCGCGAAGGACACCTGGAGCATTTGAACCCAGTGGCCCAAAGGCAGCTGGGCTGGGACTCGGACCGCTTGGGGCAGGGGTTGGGTTCGGCCCTCGAACGTCCGGAGCTCGATGGGCAGCTGCAGCTGGTGTTGCGCGGCGGCACCCTGGAGCGGGCTCCCGAAGACCTGAGCATTGAGGTCGACGGCGAATCGCGGTTGCTCACCTACAGCTTGACGCCTGTGAGCCACACCCAGGGGCATATCCTCGGCGCGGTGATGGTGCTGCACGACGTAACCGAACAGCGTGCATTCGAACGGGTGCGCAGCGAGTTCGTGCTGCGGGCTTCCCATGAGTTGCGCACACCGGTCACCGGCATGCATATGGCGTTCGGCCTGTTCCGGGAAAGGGCCAAATTCCCGGAGGATTCTCGTGAAGCCGATCTGCTGGATACGGTAAACGAAGAGATGCAGCGGCTGATGCAGTTGATCAACGATCTGTTGAATTTTTCTCGTTACCAGAACGGTCTGCAGAAGCTCACGTTGGCGCCGTGCTCCATCGAAGATTTGCTGGAACAGGCCCGGGTGCGTTTCTGCGGGACCGCCCTGGCGAGCAATATCGATCTGGTGGTGGAAGTGCAGGAACCGTTGCCCCGGCTGCAGGCCGACCAGGCGCAGCTGGATCGTGTACTGGATAACCTTATTGATAATGCGCTGCGCCACACCTCCCCGGGCGGGCAGATTCGCCTGCAGGCAAGACGCCACGGCGAACGTGTGATCATCAGCGTAGAGGACAATGGCGAAGGAATTGCCTACGGCCAGCAGGGGCGGATTTTCGAGCCTTTCGTGCAGGTCGGTCGCAAGAAAGGCGGCGCGGGCCTCGGCCTGGCGCTGTGCAAGGAGATCGTGCAACTGCACGGCGGGCGAATGGGGGTTTACTCGCGACCGGGGCAGGGCACGCAGTTCTACATGGCCCTGGCGGTCTGAAGCGTGGTCAGGCCTCGTCGTCCAGGCGACGGCCTGCCAGGCGTCGGCCACGGGTAATCAGTTCGATGAACTGCACTGCGCTCAATGCTCGAGCGAATAACCAACCCTGACCGAACTTCACTCCTTCGCTGCTCAGGAAGGCGGCCTGGGCTTCATGTTCGATGCCTTCGGCAATCACCTTGAGTTGCAGGGCCTGGGCCATGTGGATGATGTGCGGCGCCACGCCGCTGCTGGCAGCGTCATGTCCCAGGGCGTCGATAAACGCCTTGTCGATCTTCAGGCAGTCCACTGGCAGCGTTTGCAGATAGGCGAGGCTGCAATAGCCAGTGCCGAAGTCGTCAATCAGCACCTGGTGCCCGACGTCCCGCAAGGCTTGCAGGTTTTCCCGGGCGACGACTACGTCGATCAATCCGCGCTCGGTCACTTCAAAGGCAATCTGCTTGGCGGCGACCCGGTGCAAGGTCAGCAAGCGGGCCATGACCTGGCCAACGCGCGGCACCATCACATCGCATGCCGCGAGATTGACCGAGATGTACAGCTGGGGGTTGGCGCGCAGCAGTTGGCCCAACTGCTCCAATAATCGTTGCAGGACAAAATCAGTCATTTGGCGGATCTGGCCGGTATTCTCAGCCATGGGGATGAACAGGTCGGGGCTGGTGAGCGTGCCGTCCGGTCGGCGCCATCGAAGCAAGGCTTCGGCGCCGACGCAGTTGCGGCTGTCGAGGTCGAAAATCGGTTGATACAACACTTGCAGTTCGCCCCGGCGGATGGCGCCGCTGAGCTCGGCATCCATCGACTGGCGCTGCCGCACCAGCAGGAAGACCAGAAATCCGACAAAACCACCCAAGACCAGGCTGGCGGGGACCAGCCACCACCAGACCGGCGGCACGTGGATTCCCGTGCGCGGTGATATCAGCACCAACTGATAGGCGGGGTTATTGGTGGGCATGCGGTAGATCAGGTGTGTTTGGGTAATCTGCAAGGCATCGCGGCTTTTTGGCGACCAGACTTCCAGCGGCGGCCAGGCCTGCTCAGCACCGAGGACGGGTATGGCGCGTTTGCCATGGTCGAGCACCACGAGCAGGCTGCTACCTGGCGTCAGGTCGACCATGTCGGTCAAATGCCCACGCGAAGTGGCGACCCGAAAATTGCCGCGCCCCAGCATCAGCGCCGCGCGATTTTCGTCCGGTTCGGTGGTGGTGTTCAGCCAGTAGCTGTAGGTGGGCCCCTTGATGTCCGGGGCGCGGCTCAACGACAGGCCTTCCTGGCGAGGCCGGTTGGAGCAGATGCGCGAGGAGTCCATGTAGGCGGCTTCGTAAACGAAGCGATAGTTGAATGTCACCTGCTGCAAGGTGGCGATCATTTCATCGTCGCAGGTGCGCAAAGGCTGGGCTTCAAGGTCGTCGAGGCTTTCTCGCAATTGGCCGAACAACTGCTCCAGGCGTGCAAGGAAGCGTTCGCCCTGGGCATTCATCTCTTCGCTTTCGTTTTTATCAATGTGGTGGACGGCGACGAATAAACTGCCTGTCAGCAATAACGTTGCACTGAAGACAGCCGCCAGCGTCGCCAAAAACCATGGGCGATAGAACCAGCTACGTAGTGTCTCTCGGCCAGGTCGCATCCAGTAACATCCGAAGAATTACCAATGAGTTATAGCTGCTGGTTGAGTAAAACGCCCGACCGTCGGGCGGGCGTCATTATTTTGTCTGATTCAAGACTTGTAGCAGTGCCGCAGTCTGCGCATCCGGCGTGCCGTCGAACCGGGTGGGCCGGAAATGCATCTGGAACGCCGACAACACGTGACGAGTGGAAACATCCAGTTCACCGGTTTGCGGTGTGGCATAACCTAGGCGCGCCAGTTGCCCCTGGAACCAGCTGATACTCGGCAGCTGCACATTGAACTGCGCTTGCTGGCGTGCCACGGCTTGTTCGTTCGGCCACACGCCCAACCCTTGCTCCGCCAGGCGCTTCCACGGGAACAGCGGGCCCGGGTCGAGTTTGCGTCCCGGAGCAATGTCACTGTGCCCGATGATGTTGTGAGGATTGATACCGTAGCGCTTGCTGATGTCCTTGAGCAGGAAGACCAGGGACTGGATCTGGGCGTCGCTGTAGGGATACCACAGGCGGCCGGTCGGCGTGTCCTTGAAGCCCGGATTGACGATTTCAATGCCGATTGAGCTGGAGTTCAGCCAGGTACGGGTTTGCCATTCGCTCTCGCCGGCGTGCCAGGCGCGCAGGCCTTCATCCATCAACTTGTAGATGGTCGCCTTGTTGTCATCGCCGATCAGGTAATGACTGCTGACTTCGCCGTGGGTCAGCAGTTGCAGCGAGCGCTCAAGCGACGCCGAGGTGTAGTGCACGACCACGAACTGGATGCGGCTGTCGTGGTTGGCTGAGGGATGACTGGTGTCGATGCGCGGGCCACTGGCGCAACCTGCCAGCAGGACGAGCGACACAAGAAGGGCGAAATATTTCATGGCGAGTGACGATACACGTAGGATGATAATGCAACAGTGTAACGTAATGCCGGGCGGGTCGAAGGCCAAAGCGCTGATTTAAACAAAATGGAACAATTGGCCTTACCCCAATTCGATGCGGTTGCGCCCCGCATGTTTGGCCCGATAGAGCGCCTGGTCGGCTCTTTTTAATGCCGCGTCACTGTGCTCGCCAGGCCGGAAGGCGGTCATGCCCATCGAGAGGGTCACCGTTACCGGTTCACCCTTGAAGTGAAAAGGGCAGCCTTCGATGGCTGCGCGCAATTTTTCGAGAAGACTGGCACCTGTCGCCGGTAAGGTCGCGGGCATCAGCAGGACAAATTCTTCGCCGCCGAATCGGGCAATGAAGTCCGAGCCGCGCAAGCGCTTGCGCAGGACGGTGGCAATGATCTTCAGGACCTTGTCGCCCGCCAGGTGGCCGTAGTTGTCGTTGATCCGCTTGAAATGGTCGAGGTCGAGCATGGCCAACAACAGGCTGTTTCCCTGTTGGTGCCATTGGCTGATTTCCTCATCTAGGCGCTCGTTCCAGGCAGCGCGGTTGGGCAGGCCGGTCAGCGGATCGATCAGGGCTTTCTGGCGCTGTTCTTCAAGGTGTTCGCGAAAGCCCAGGGCTTCGTGTTCCATGTGGGCCACCCGATCAGCCAGGCCTTGCAGGCGACTCGCCACTTCCTGTTCACGCTCGTCACGCTGTTTCTGGAAATGGTCCAGGGTGCCCAGCAGGCCCTCCAGATGGTTCTCCAGGGCATGCTTGAGCCCGTCCAGGTCTGCGGCGTCCTGCATGCTGCTCTGCAAGCCATCGACCTGTTCGCGGATTTGCGAGTCCATCTCGCGCGCAGCAGACCGGTTGTCGGCATGCCCGTCGCTGGCCGCCCTCAGGTTGCTCTGGAAAGCCTCCAGGCGTTCGTTGAGCTGCTGCAGGTAGGTTTCGAATTCATGCTGGCCGCTACCGGTGATCGCCAGCATCAAGGTGGCCAGGTCGTCGAGGATCGGGATCAGCTCATACCAGTTCAAACCATTTTGCAGGCGCAGGCGCATGGCCTCGGCTTGCGGACGATGACGTTCGGGCAGTGTCAGGTCGTCAAGCAGGCCCAGTAACGTGTCTTCAATGTGCCTGGCCACCGAGCTGTAGGTGGGCTCTGGCGAGTCCGGAAGCGCGTAGAGCGTGTCTTGCTCGGGAGGTTGCGCCTCGGCGACCGGAGTGTCGAGCGTGTCTGGAGGCGTGGGCACGTCTTCGACGGTGGGCGTTTCAGCGCTGGTCGGCGCAGACGCTTCGGTGGCAACTGCGGGTTGCTCCGGTTGCTCCGGTTGCTCAGGTTGCTCAGGTTGCCCAGGCTCTTGCGGCGGCGGCGGCGGCGGCGGCGGCGGCGGCGGCGCCGCTGGCGCTGGCTGTGCAGCATTTGGTGCCGGTGCCGGTGCCGGTGCCGCTACTGGCACTGGCACTGGCACTGTAGCCAGCGGGGGTTGCTGTTCAGTAGCTGCAGGTGGTTGCGGGGGGGGCTCGGCAGCGGGCGCCTCAATCACCGGTGCGCGTACTGGCGCCATCGCTGCTGGCACCTGCGCGGGAGCGGTGTCCTCCGCTTCACGGTTGCCAAAAAGGCGTTGCAACAGGCTTGGTCGTCCCGATTCCTCTGGGCTTTCAAGCCGACTTAGCGCTTTACCCTGCAGCCCGCTCAACTCGCTAAGCAGCAGCGGCATCTCCCGAGCCTGGCCAACCCGTGCATCCAGTTGCTTGGCAAACTGCTTGAGGGGGCGACTCACTTCTCGCGGCAGCGGCAGTGTTTGCAACTGGGCGACCAGTGCCGTCAGTGCGGCGCTGATTTGATTGACCCGGGTCTCGCGGCGTTGCTCGGAATCGAGCACCGCTTTTTCCAGGCGCGGCAACAATGCGGCGAGGCCGGCGTCCATGTCATCGGTACGCACCACATCGCGCATTTCCTTCATGCATTCATCGACCGTCCGATCAGTGCCCTCGGCCGCCAGCGTGCTGCGCACCAGTCCACGGCGCAGCAAATCGAGCCGGGCCTCCCAGCGCCGTTCGAGTTTTTCCTGATGTTCGATGCTCTGAAGGTATTTCTCTTTCCAGCGCTGGGCTTCGTCGCTCATTCATGGGATCCGCTAGGGGGCAGGACTCAATGCGGGGAATGCATCAGCCGTGAGCGAACCCGGCAGACGAATCTCTACCGCGACCGGCAGGTGATCGGAAATGGGTTGTGCCAGGACCTCGACCTTTTCAAGGGTCAGGGTCGGGCTCAGCAAAATATGGTCCAGGCAGCGTTGTGGACGCCAGCTGGGGAAGGTCGCTTCCAGCTGCGGGGCGAGCAGGCCGAGATCGCGCAGCGGCGAATTCTGCAGCAGGTCGCTGGCGTGGGTGTTCATGTCGCCCATCAACACCTGGTGCTTGTACCCGCCAATCAGTTCGCGGATGTAGGCCAGTTGCAGGCTACGCGTCCGCGCCCCGAGCGCCAGGTGCATCATCACCACGACGAGGGCCTCCGGGCCTTCGCCGAAACGCACCAGAATTGCCCCGCGACCCTTGGGCCCCGGCAGCGGATGATCTTCAATCGCCCAGGGGCGCAGGCGGCTGAGCACGCCATTACTGTGCTGGCCGAGGCGACCGAGATTGCGATTGAGCTGTTGGTACCAGTAGGGGAAGGCCCCGAGCTGGGCCAGGTGTTCGACCTGGTTGACGTAGCCCGACCGGATGCTGCCACCATCGGCTTCCTGCAAGGCGACCAGATCGAAGTCACCCAGCAGGTCGCCGATCTTTTGCAGATTGGTGGCGCGCCCGGTGTGGGGCAGCAAATGCTGCCACCCCCGGGTCAGGTAGTGCCGATAACGCTCGGTACTGATGCCCACCTGGATATTAAAACTGAGTAGCCGCAGACGGCTGTCAGCGGGCAACCCGGTCGATTCCAGGTGATGTTCGTTGACCCGCGGATCATGCAGGCCAACCACTCGTTCAGTTCCCCAGCGGCGCATGGCAGGCCCCGCGCTTAGTTGGCAGCAGCCTTGTTAGCCGCTCGCTCTTGTTCGACCAGCTTATCGGCCAGTTGCAGTGCTTGTTCGGCGCCGCCGGCAGAGCCGATGTCAAAACGGTACTTGCCATTGACGACCATGGTTGGCACGCCAGTAATCTCGTACTTCTTGGCGAGTTCGCGAGCCTGAGTGACCTGGCCCTTGATGGCGAAGGAGTTGAAAGTAGCGAGGAATTTATCCTTGTCGACACCTTGTGTTGCCAGGAACTCGGCCATTTCTTCCGGAGTTACCAGTTTCTTGTGTTCTTCCTGAATCGCCTTGAACACGGCGGCATGAACCTTATGCTCGACACCCATCGATTCCAGGGTCAGGAACATTTGGCCGTGGGCGTCCCAAGGGCCGCCGAACATCGCCGGGATGCGCTTGAAGTTCACATCGGATGGCAATTTTTCAACCCAAGGGTTGATCACTGGCTCGAATTTGTAGCAATGCGGGCAGCCATACCAGAACAGCTCTACCACCTCGATCTTGCCGGGCACGGCGACCTGAACCGGGTTGCTCAGTTCGACATAGGGGGCGGCAGGTGCTTCGGCTGCCTGTGCAGTCATGCCGAACAGGCTGGCAGCGACGAGAGCGGCGCTGATGATCAGATTACGCATGCTTTACTCCTGGACAATTTTGGTCGCCTCGCGCGACCTGTATTGAGACAGGTCATGGCGGGCTTGAGTTCTGTAGTGTAACGGCAGCGGCCACAAAAAAGGGCGGCCAGAGCCACCCTTTTTATACTTGCTGCGACGGATTAATGGAGCGTTAACATTGCAGGAGATGTCCGTCCCCCGTGATGCTCCATCAGCCGGCCTTAGTGCAGGCCCTGAATGTAGCTCGACACCGCGGCGATATCTTCATCGCTCAGGCGTTTGGCAATGGTCTGCATGGTCTGGGTGTCGCCGTCGTTGGTGCGGCCGCCTTCTTCCTTGCGGAAGTCGGTCAGTTGCTTGGCAATGTATTGAGCGTGCTGGCCACCCAGGTGCGGGAAGCCGGCAGCAGCGTTGCCGGCGCCGTTAGGCGAGTGGCAACCGGTGCAGGCAGGCAGGCCCTTGGCCAGGTCTCCACCACGGAACAAGGCTTCACCGCGAGACACCACTTTCGGGTCGGCGGCGCCAACGCTGCCTTTCTGGCTGGCAAAGTAGGCGGAAATATCAGCCAGGTCCTGATCGCTCAGGTTGGTCAGCAGGCCGGTCATTTCCAGTACGACACGCTTGCCGGACTTGATGTCGTGCAACTGCTTGTTCAGATAACGTTCGCCCTGGCCTGCCAGTTTCGGAAAGTTAGGCGCCATGCTGTTGCCATCCGGGCCATGACAGGCGCCACATACTGCGGCTTTCGCCTGACCAGCAGTCGCATCACCTGCAGCATGGGCAATGCCGGAGATCCCCACGGTCAACAGCAGACTCACGATCAATTTGTTCATCAGCTAATCCAACTACGGCTAAGGGTTAAAGAGTTATGGACCGGGATCACTCGCTCATCCACTGGATGATGGCTTGGTAATCCTCGGCACTGCAGTCCATGCACAAACCACGCGGCGGCATCGCCTTGAAACCCTGGGTCACGTGTTGCACCAGCGTCTCCATACCTTTCGCCAACCTCGGCGTCCAAGCTGCCTGATCGCCCTTTCTGGGCGCCATGGGTAGCTGGCCGGAATGACAGGCACCACAAACACGGTTGTACACAGCTTCCGGATCCTGTGTAGCCTGAGCGCTGTAAAGCGGCATCAAGATACCGGCAGCTAGCAGCCATTTCGTCATAAAACGACCTTTTCAGGGTTGAGAGCGTGCTGCGTTCTGATGCGCAATCAAGGTCTATCGCTCTCGTGTTCTTCATCCTACGCTGGGACAAAGCGCACACAAAATCTGCGGCATTATATACTGGCGTCACTGAAACGGAAACGACACTGCTCGCCGCGTCCATTCCCGGCGCCGCCCACATCGGAAATCCCATGCAACTCAAGAACCCCATCCTCGGCCTGTGCCAACAGTCCACCTTCATGCTCAGCGCTGCCAAAGTCGATCAATGTCCCGACGACGAAGGCTTCGAAGTGGCTTTTGCCGGCCGTTCCAACGCCGGTAAATCCAGCGCGTTGAACACCCTGACGCATGCCAGCCTGGCGCGGACCTCGAAAACGCCCGGTCGCACGCAACTCTTGAACTTCTTCAAGCTAGACGATGATCGCCGTCTGGTCGACCTGCCGGGCTACGGTTATGCAAAAGTACCCATCCCGCTGAAGCTGCACTGGCAGCGTCACCTGGAAGCGTATTTGGGTGGTCGCGAGAGTTTGAAAGGTCTGATCCTGATGATGGACATCCGTCATCCAATGACCGATTTCGATCTGTTGATGCTCGACTGGGCTGTCGCCAGCGGCATGCCGATGCACATCCTGCTGACCAAGGCCGACAAACTGACCTACGGCGCGGCGAAAAACGTTCTGCTCAAAGTGCAGTCGGACATCCGTAAAGGCTGGGGCGACGCGATCTCGATCCAGCTATTTTCGGCGCCAAAGCGCCTGGGCCTGGAAGACGCCTACACTGTACTGGCGGGCTGGATGGAACTGGCAGACAAGGGTGCGCAAACGGCCGAGCAATAAATCGCGGGCAAAAAAAACCCCGGACTTCTATGGGGAGGGGGAAGTTCCGGGGTTCAAGTTCTGGACCGCTAGGGCGGGGTCCAGATATCTGCCAACACTTAACACAACATAGGAG
The DNA here is from genome assembly GCF_040310305.1 of Pseudomonas sp. HY13-MNA-CIBAN-0226. Lineage (NCBI taxonomy): Bacteria > Pseudomonadati > Pseudomonadota > Gammaproteobacteria > Pseudomonadales > Pseudomonadaceae > Pseudomonas > Pseudomonas sp. HY13-MNA-CIBAN-0226. The sequence continues at coordinate 52,807 of NZ_JBEOPS010000011.1, read as the reverse complement.
CATCGAAGGGCTTCACCAGCCATTCAGTAACTCTGAGTGGTGATTTGGCGCTTTAGTTCAGATTATTTTCGAATGCGTTTGGAATAACCCCAAGAACATTACGGTCTAACCCGCGAGGCCGCGACTAATTGCCGCGGTGCGGTTCCTGTAGAGAACTTGCTCCGGGCGATGGTCTAGCGATTCTGCGGGGCGCCAGATCATCTTCGACGCCCTCAGGTTATTCGCGAGCGATCTCGCCCCTGCAGTATGGGATGAATTGGGGCTCAGTGAGCTTCATCCCAGTTATTACCCACACCGACTTCGACCAGCAGCGGCACGTCCAGTTTCGCGGCATTGCTCATGTGAGTGCGGATTTCTTCGCGCACCTGGTCCACGAGATCCTCACGCACCTCCAGCACCAGTTCATCGTGCACCTGCAGGATGACTTTGGCATCCAGGCCGGACGCGGTCAGCCAGTTATCCACCGCCACCATGGCTTTTTTGATGATATCCGCCGCAGTGCCCTGCATGGGGGCATTGATCGCTGTGCGTTCAGCGCCTTTGCGCAGGGCCGGGTTCTTCGCGTTGATGTCCGGCAGGTACAGGCGGCGGCCGAAGATGGTCTCGACATAACCTTGCTCGGCTGCCTGGGCGCGGGTGCGCTCCATATATTGCAGTACGCCCGGGTAGCGCGCGAAGTAACGGTCGATGTACGCCTGGGACTGCTTGCGATCTACGCCGATCTGTTTGGCCAGGCCAAACGCACTCATCCCGTAGATCAGGCCGAAGTTGATCGCTTTGGCGCTGCGGCGCTGGTCGGTGGTGACATCGGCCAACTCGACGCCAAACACTTCGGCGGCGGTGGCCCTGTGCACGTCCAGATCATTGCGGAAGGCATGCAACAGTCCTTCATCCTTGGCCAGGTGGGCCATGATCCGCAGTTCAATTTGCGAATAGTCCGCCGCCAGCAGCTTGTAGCCCTTCGGCGCAACGAACGCCTGGCGAATTCGCCGGCCTTCTGCGGTGCGAATCGGGATGTTCTGCAGGTTCGGGTCGATCGACGACAGGCGTCCGGTGGCCGCCACGGCCTGCTGATAGGACGTGTGGATGCGGCCGGTACGCGCATTGATTTGCTCTGGCAGCCGATCGGTATAGGTGCTTTTCAGTTTGCTCAGCGAGCGGTACTGCATCAGCACCTTGGGCAGCGGATAATCCTGTTCGGCCAGCTCGGCCAGTACCGCTTCGGCTGTGGAGGCCTGACCCTTGGCGGTTTTGCTGAGGACTGGCAGACCCAGTTTTTCGTAAAGAATCACCCCCAATTGCTTGGGTGAGCCCAGGTTGAATTCCTCGCCGGCGATGGCAAACGCCTCGCGCTCAAGGGCGACGAGTTTTTCGCCGAGCTCAACGCTCTGGATGCCCAGCAGATTGGCGTCCACCAGCGCGCCCTGACGCTCGATGCGCGCCAGCACCGGCATCAGCGGCATTTCGATTTCGTCCAGGACCTTGCACAGGCTCGGTGTCGCTGCGAGTTTTTCCTGCAGGGCGAGGTGCAGACGCAAGACCACATCGGCGTCTTCGGCGGCGTAGGGGCCGGCAAGTTCCAGGGAGATCTGGTCAAAAGTCAGCTGTTTGACGCCTTTGCCTGCGATCTCCTGAATGTCAGTCTTGCTCTGGCCCAGGTACTTCAGCGCCAGGCTGTCCATGTCATGGCGCGTTGCCGTCGAGTCCAGTACATAGGATTCGAGCATGGTGTCGTAGGCAATGCCCCGAACCGTGATCCCGTTGCTCTGATCGCCACCAATAGCGCAGTTGGCCAGGATGTTGGTTTCGAACTTGGCGTGCTGGCCGACCTTGAGCTTGTGCGGATTTTCCAGCAGCGGCTTCAACGCCAGTAAAACACTGTCGCGATCCAGCTGTTCCGGGACGCCCATGTAGGAGTGGGTCAGGGGAATGTAGGCTGCTTCATTTGCGGCAACGGAGAAGGACAGGCCCACCAGTTGCGAGTGCTGGGCATCGCCGCCATTGGTTTCAGTAACAAACGCAATCAACGGAGCCTTGTTGAGCTTGTCCAGCCAGGCTTCGAAGCGTGCCTGGTCAAGGATGGTTTCGTATTGAGCCTCGACGGCGCCCGGCTGTTCCTGGGCAATTTCGACAATCTCCTGGCCCGAGCGCTTGGCCTCACGCTGGTTGTCTTCAAACCAGCTCTTGAATTCGAGCAGCGTGTACAGCTCGGCGAGTTTGTCGTGGTCCGGCTGGCCCATTTGCAGGTCGTCGAGCCCGATGTCGAGAGGGACGTCGATCTTGATCGTGGCCAGGCGATAGGAGAGGAATGCCATTTCCTTGTGCTCTTCAAGCTTGGCCGGCAGGGTCTTGGCGCCGCGAATCGGCAAGGTCGGAACGATGTCGAGCTGCGCATACAACTCGGTCAATCCGCCATTCACGCCGACCAGCAGCCCGGATGCGGTTTTGGGTCCAATGCCCGGCACGCCTGGAATGTTGTCGGAGGAGTCGCCCATCAATGCCAGGTAATCAATGATCTGCTCGGGAGCGACGCCGAATTTCTCCTTCACGCCCTCTACGTCCAGCGCGCTACCGGTCATGGTGTTGACCAAGGTAATGTGGCCGTCGACCAGTTGTGCCATGTCCTTGTCACCGGTAGAGATCACCACCGGACGGTCGGCCGCCGCACTGCTGCGGGCCAGCGTGCCAATCACGTCATCGGCCTCGACGCCTTCGACGCACAGCAACGGGAAGCCCAAAGCCTTCACGCTCTGGTGCAGCGGTTCGATTTGCACGCGCATGTCGTCGGGCATACTTGGGCGGTTGGCTTTGTATTCGGCAAACATCTCATCGCGGAACGTCCCGCCCTTGGCGTCGAACACCACAGCGAAGGGGCTGTCCGGGTACTGCTTGCGCAGACTCTTGAGCATGTTCAGCACGCCTTTGACCGCGCCGGTGGGCAGGCCTTTGGAAGTAGTCAGCGGCGGCAGCGCGTGAAAGGCGCGGTACAGGTAAGAAGAACCGTCCACCAGGACGAGGGGGGCTTGGCTCATGAGCAGGATCAACCTTTTCGGCGGGTCCGGCGCTAGAATAGCGGGACCGTTGACGACAAAGGGACAAGGTTATCATGCGCACACTAAATCGCCTGTTGCTGGCTGGCTTGTTTGCAATTACACCGTTGGCCGTCATGGCAGCGGACGATGCGCCATCCTCGGACCCGGATGTCACCATTCGCACGGAAGGCGACAAGGTCATTCAGGAATACCGTCAAAACGGCTTCCTGTATGCGATCAAGGTCACGCCGAAGGGAGCGCCGCCGTATTTCCTGGTGCGCGCAGACGGGACCGATGCAAACTTCATCCGCTCGGATCAGCCAGATATGCTGATTCCGTCGTGGAAGATCTTCGAGTGGAAGTAGTTTCTTAATTTCAATTGGCGCTGGCTGACCCGGCGGCGCCCGTACTGGCAGTTAAAACATGTCTGTGTTCACCCCCCTGGCTCGGCCCGAGCTGGAAACCTTTCTCGCCCCGTACGGGCTCGGCCGCCTGCTTGATTTCCAGGGGATCGCCGCCGGTAGCGAAAATACCAATTTCTTCATCAGCCTGGAGCAGGGCGAGTTCGTCCTGACCCTGGTTGAGCGTGGGCCGGTGCAGGAAATGCCGTTCTTCATTGAACTGCTGGACGTGCTGCACGCTGCCGACCTGCCAGTGCCCTATGCCTTGCGCACCACCGATGGCGTGGCCCTGCGTGAACTGGCCGGCAAACCTGCATTGTTGCAGCCGCGCCTGGCGGGCAAGCACATCAAGGAGGCCAACGCGCAGCATTGCGCTCAGGTCGGTGAGCTGCTCGGCCACCTTCACCTGGCCACCCAGGCCAATATGATCAAGCGCAAGACCGATCGCGGCCTGGACTGGATGCTGGAGGAGGGCACGCAGTTTCTTTCGCACCTGGATGCCGAGCAGAACGAGTTGCTGCAGCGCGCGCTGGACGAAATCAACCGGCAGAAGACGAAAATTCTGGCGCTGCCCAGGGCGAATATCCACGCCGACCTGTTTCGCGATAACGCGATGTTCGAAGGCACGCACCTGACCGGATTGATCGACTTCTACAACGCCTGTTCCGGGCCGATGCTGTACGACGTCGCGATCGCCTTGAATGACTGGTGTTCGGACGAAGACGGAGTCATTGATGGGCCGCGGGCCCGGGCGCTATTGGGGGCTTATGCAGGCTTGCGTCCCTTCACCGCGGCGGAGGCTGAGTTGTGGCCGACCATGCTGCGAGTGGCGTGCGTGCGGTTCTGGCTGTCGCGGTTGATCGCCGCCGAGTCGTTTGCCGGCCAGGATGTGTTGATTCACGATCCGATGGAGTTCCAGCGTCGGCTGGCGCAGCGGCAGAAGGTGAGTACACCGCTGCCGTTTGCCCTGTAACCCCATTACGTGTAGGAGCGAGCTTGCTCGCGAGGGTCGTCAACGATAACGCGGGGTGCCTGGCACCCCACATTGCTGCAGATTTCTTCGCGAGCAAGCTCGCTCCTACAGGGGGGTGGTGTTGCTTACAGTGACTCCAGGCACCCCGCCAGATCATTGCCCAACTTCTCCAGCACCTGCTCATACCCCTGGGCGGTCGCTGGCGTGTATCCGCCCAGCGCATCCAGCTCTGCCAGTTTCACCGGGAGGCCAGCCACCAGGGTTTCCGCCAGGCGCGGGCGTAATGGAGGTTCGCTGAACACGCAGGTCTTGCCGACTTCCTGCAGTCGCGTGCGCATGGCGGCAACGTGCTGGGCACCCGGTTGCACTTCGGCGGCAACGCTGAACACACCCGCGTGCTTGAGGCCGTAAGCGTCCTCGAAGTAGTCGAAGGCCTCGTGGAACACGAAGTACGGTTTGTCGGCGATGGCTGCCAGGCGCTTTTTCAAACGCAGGTCCAGTGCATCCAGGCGCTCATCGAAGGCCTTGAGGTTGCTCTCGTAACGCGCAGCGTTGGCGGGGTCCGCAGCGCTGAGGTCGGCGGCCATTTTCGTGGCGATTACCCGGGCGTTGACCGGGGACAACCACAAATGCGCATCCAGGCTGCCCGGACGATGATCATGATCATGCTCGTCCGCTTCCTCGGCATGGGAATGACTGTCTTGGGCAAAATGGCGCAATTTCAGACCCGGCAGGTCCTGCACGGCGACGCTGGGCAGCGTGCGACCTTTCAGCACGCGAGGCAGGAAGCCTTCCATATCGGGGCCGATCCAGTAGACGAGATCGACGGCCTGCACCTTTCGTACATCGGATGGGCGCAGGGCATAATTGTGCGCAGAAGCGCCAGGCGGCAGCAGTACTTCCGGAATCGCCACGCCGTCCTGGACGGCCGCAGCGATCAGTTGCAGAGGCTTGATGCTGGTCAACACCCGCACCTCGGCATGGGCACTGGCCATCATGATCAAACTGGCGAGAAATGTAACAAAGAAAGAAAAAAGTCGGGACACAATGACCACTCGAAGAGGCGAGAAGGGGTAACATAATAACGTCTCTCACAAAACTCGTCGCCGCTCATGCCAAAAACACCGATAGCCAGCCGTCCCCATGACCACTCTCATTGCGTCCACAGCGCTCTGTCGGAGGCTGACGCCCTGTGCGCGCGTCAAGGCCTGCGCCTGACAGCCTTGCGCCGTCGGGTGCTGGAACTGGTGTGGCAAAGCCACAAGCCGCTGGGGGCATACGACATTCTTGCGGTGCTCAGCGAACAGGACGGCCGACGAGCCGCACCGCCTACCGTATACCGGGCCCTGGATTTCCTGCTGGAAAACGGCCTGGTGCACCGGATCTCGTCACTCAACGCTTTCATCGGCTGCAATCACCCCGAGCATGCGCATCAGGGCCAGTTCCTGATCTGCCGGGAGTGTCACGCAGCTATCGAGCTTGAACAGAAGTCCATCAGCGACGCGATCATCGACAGCGCCAGTGATGTCGGGTTTGTGGTTGAAGGCCAGACCGTTGAGGTCGTCGGGCTGTGCTCGGGTTGCCAGGGGGCTTGATGAGCAACGCGCTGATCCGTCTTGAACAGGTTACCGTAACCTTCGCCGGGCAAAACGTCCTCGATAACATCGAACTTGGCGTGGAACCCGGGCAGATCGTTACCTTGATCGGTCCGAACGGTGCGGGTAAGACGACCTTGGTAAGGGCCGTGTTAGGTCTGTTGAAACCGGACAGTGGCAGCGTTTGGCGCAAGCCGAAGCTGCGGGTTGGTTACATGCCGCAAAAGCTTCACGTCGACCCGACGCTGCCGCTCTCGGTGCTGCGCTTTCTGCGCCTGGTGCCGGGTGTAGACCGTGCCAGGGCCTTGGCTGCTTTGAAGGAAGTCGGTGCCGAGCACGTGATCGACAGCCCGGTGCAAAGTGTTTCCGGCGGCGAGATGCAACGGGTGCTGCTGGCCCGCGCGCTGTTGCGCGAACCTGAACTGCTGGTGCTTGATGAGCCGGTACAGGGCGTGGACGTGGCGGGTCAGGCCGAGCTCTACAGCCTGATCACCCGATTGCGCGATCGCCACGGTTGCGGCGTCCTGATGGTGTCTCACGACTTGCACCTGGTGATGAGCACGACCGATCAGGTGGTGTGCCTGAATCGCCATGTGTGCTGTTCCGGGCACCCCGAGCAAGTCAGCGGCGATCCGGCCTTTGTCGAGTTGTTCGGCAAGAACGCGCAAAGCCTGGCGATCTACCACCACCACCATGACCATGCCCATGACCTGCATGGTTCGGTGGTCAGTACGGCCTCACCGGCCTCTACCCATGTTCATGGAGATAGCTGCAAGCATGGCTGATTTTCTGCTCTACGCCCTTCTTGCAGGCTTGGCCCTGGCGCTGGTGGCGGGGCCGCTGGGTTCGTTTGTGGTGTGGCGGCGCATGGCCTACTTTGGCGACACCCTGTCCCATGCCGCCCTGCTCGGGGTAGCCTTGGGTTTCCTGCTGGATGTCAGTCCTGCCGTTGCGGTCACCGTGGGCTGTCTGTTGCTGGCGGTGCTGCTGGTGACCTTGCAGCAACGCCAGCCTCTGGCGTCGGACACGCTATTGGGGATTCTTGCACCAAGCACCCTCTCATTGGGCCTGGTGGTACTAAGCTTCATGCATGAAGTGCGGATAGACCTGATGGCCTATCTGTTTGGCGACCTGCTCGCCATCAGTCCCGGCGATCTGGCCTGGATTCTCGGCGGAAGTGCGGCGGTTCTTGTGGTGCTGTTGGCGATGTGGCGACCTTTGCTGGCCATCACTGTGCACGAGGAATTGGCCAAGGTTGAGGGGTTGCCGGTGGCATCTCTGCGCCTGACCTTGATGCTGCTGATTGCCGTGGTCATTGCGGTCGCGATGAAAATTGTCGGGGTGTTGCTGATCACTTCGCTGCTGATCATTCCGGCGGCGGCAGCGCAGCGTCACGCTCGCTCGCCGGAGCAGATGGCACTGGGCGCGAGCCTGCTGGGCATGCTCGCCGTGTGTGGCGGCCTGGCGTTGTCCTGGTTCAAGGACACTCCGGCGGGCCCGTCGATTGTGGTGACGGCGGCCGCGCTGTTTCTGCTGAGTTTTGTCCTGCCCCGTCGAGGGGTGTAGACTTGCTCGTTTTTTGCGCAAATAGAGAGTCGCAGGAATGAAGCCGTTCACCTCCCGTTATCTGCTCCTTGTCGCATTTTCCATGCTGCTGGGCGCTTGCCAAAGTACGCCACCGGCGACCCCCGAGGTCACTGATGCGCGAGCTGCGGCTGTCGCGCAACTGGAACAAAGCCTCGCCAGCAGTGAGCTGGCGACTGCCGAAGGGCAACTGGCTGCCTTGCAGGCCGAGGCCCCGAATGACCAATCGCTCGAGCAGTACCAGCGTCAATTGGCCGAGGCTTATCTGCTGCGTAGCCGCATTGTGCTGCAAAAAGGTGATGTGAATGCTGCCGCCACGGCCCTCAGCCGGGCTCGGGCGCTGATGCCCAAGGCACCCGCGCTGACCGGCGGAGTCAACAATGCCATCGTCAATGCACGCAAGGCCGAACTGGATAAAGCGGAAGCGGCGCTCATGGCGGCCGAAGCCAAGCCACCGGCCAAAGTCATCGACCCTACGGCCGAAAGCACCACGGTGGCGCTAAACCTGACAGATATGGCCAAGTTGCGCCGCCAGTTGGACGCGATCGCTGCCGATGTAGTGAATTATCAGTGCGATGTCAGCATTCAGGCGCCGCGCACCCAGGACTATCCATGGTTGGCAACTTTGTTGACCAAGCGAGTGAAGAAGCTGGATTCGGGCTTTGATCTGAAGCTGAAGAAGCAGATTCTGCGCAATATTCCTGCGCAAATTGTTTTGAGCCCTCGCAAACCTTAAAAGCATCGCGAGCAAGCTCGCTCCTACAGTGGTTAGCGCTGATCACAGCCTGTGTGTTCAGCCGTAAAACCCTGTGGGAGCAAGGCTTGCCCGCGATGGCATCCTTACAAACGCAACAAATATTAAGCCGGAACCGCCTTGGCTTTCGGCTCACGATCCCAGACCCGATGTTGCCCGATCGCTGCAATGAACGGTTTGAACAGCTTCGTATCCGCTCCCACGATCAATCCCGCATCCGCCTCTAGCTTCAGCACGTCCAGCAACTGCTTGGCTTCGCCGTGCAAAGCGATCGCCTTCAGATGCTTGTAGGCTTCCAGCACGTAATGCAGCGCCACCCCATCGGTGCTCAAGGCCTTGATCGAGGCTGCGCCACCGGGCACGAACACCGCGTCAAACGCCACTGACGGCAAGCCTTCCATCGACGCATCCACCGGCAGTGTCTTGCCCTCAGCGGTCTTCACGGGTGCCGAAGTCGGCCCCAGCAGCTTGGCGTGTGCCCCTTCGGCTGCCAGCGCTTTTTTCAGCGCATCAATCGCTGCGCCATCGACACCGTTGGCCGCCAGAATCGCCACCTTGCGGCTTTTGATGTTGCCGGGCAGAAGGTTGGCCTGGCTGAGCGCGGGTGAGCGATCCAGCGACGTCTTCGGCACATCGACCGTGCCGGCCTTGGGTGCCGGCAAACCGAGGTTAGCGGCTACGCGTGCGGCCAGTTCAAGATCAATGTTGGCGAGGATCTCGTTCACCTGACGGGCACGAATGAACTCACGTTCGACTTTGCCCAGCTCGAAGCTGTAGGCCGCAATGATGTGCTCCTGCTCGTGCTTGCTCATGCTGTGGAAGAACAGCCGCGCCTGGGAGAAGTGGTCGCTGAACGACTCGCTGCGCTGGCGGATCTTGTTGGCGTCGATGCGCTCGGGATAGGACTCGAAACCACCGTCCTGTGCCGCCGGCGGCGTCTCTTTCGGCCAGCCGCCGTCGATGGAGTTAGGCTCGTAGGCCGCACGGCCCTTGTCGATCGTGGTGCGGTGCAGCGCGTCGCGCTGGCCGTTGTGGAACGGTGCCACCGGACGGTTGATCGGGATTTCGTGGAAGTTGGGGCCGCCAAGACGGCTGATCTGCGTGTCGGTGTAAGAAAACAGCCGGCCTTGCAGCAGCGGGTCATTGGAGAAATCGATGCCTGGCACGATGTGCCCCGGGCAGAACGCGACCTGTTCGGTTTCGGCGAAGAAGTTATCCGGGTTGCGGTTCAGCACCATTTTGCCCAGTGGCGTGATAGGCACGATTTCCTCAGGGATGATCTTGGTCGGGTCGAGAATGTCGAAGTCGAAGGAGTGCTCGTTTTCCTCTTCGACAATTTGCACGCCCAATTCCCATTCCGGGTAATCGCCCATCTCGATCGCTTCCCACAGATCTCGACGGTGGAAGTCGGTGTCTTTGCCGGCGAGCTTCTGTGCTTCATCCCAAACCAGCGAGCAGGTGCCGTTGGAAGGGCGCCAGTGGAATTTGACGAAGCGCGATTTGCCTTCGGCGTTGATCAGCCGGAAGGTGTGCACGCCGAAGCCCTGCATGCTGCGCAGGCTCTTGGGAATCGCGCGGTCGGACATGGCCCAGATCACCATGTGCGCCGACTCCGGGACCAGCGAAACAAAGTCCCAGAAGGTATCGTGGGCAGAGCCGCCAGTAGGAATTTCGTTGTGGGGCTCAGGTTTCACGGCGTGGACGAAGTCGGGAAACTTGATCGCATCCTGGATGAAAAACACCGGCATGTTGTTGCCCACCAGATCGAAGTTGCCTTCGTCGGTGAAAAACTTCACGGCAAAACCGCGCACATCGCGCACGGTATCGCCCGAGCCGCGAGGGCCCTGCACCGTGGAGAAGCGGGTGAATACCGGGGTTTTCTTGCCCGGGTCCTGGAGGAAACCGGCCTTGGTCAATGCCGCATGGTTTTCGTAGGCCTGGAAGTATCCATGAGCACCGGTGCCGCGGGCGTGGACGATACGCTCGGGAATACGCTCGTGGTCAAAGTGCGTGATTTTTTCACGCATGATGAAGTCTTCGAGCAGCGAAGGCCCGCGCGCGCCGACCTTCAACGTGTTCTGATTGTCCGAAACCTTTACGCCCTGATTGGTGCGCAAGGCCTGGCCTGTGGCGTCGGAGCGGAATGTTTCCAGGCTGTCGAGCTTGGTATTGGTATTGTTACGGTCCAGGGTATCGGTCCCGGCCAGTTCGCTTTTAGGTGTGGCAGGTTTCTTGGTACTCATCAGTCGTAAACTCCTCGTTGCGATCTCGTCCTAGCCGGACTTGTGAGCAATGTTCCAGGCACGGCACCTGGCGATTCTCGAGCTGCCTAATTAGTGACTGGTGACTGTTTCAGCCGTTCCTTTTTTCTGACCTTTGATCGCGTTATTGCCAAATCGCTGGTTGAATGCGAAATAAATGCTAAGAACCTCTATACGGACAGGCTAAAATGCGCGCCCGGCTAACCGCTGACCCTTTTCCAACGCGCCCCACAAGGTTCGCTACGTGATCGAGTTTCAAAACGTCCACAAAACCTACCGCGTCGCCGGTAAGGAAATTCCCGCCCTGCACCCGACCAGTCTGACGATTGAGAACGGCCAGGTGTTTGGCCTGATCGGCCACTCCGGCGCGGGCAAAAGTACCCTGCTGCGCCTGATCAATCGTCTGGAGAATTCCACTGGCGGCAAGATCTTCGTCGACGGCGAAGAAGTCACTGCGCTCGACGCCAGCAGCCTGCGACGCTTCCGCCAACAGGTCGGGATGATTTTCCAGCACTTCAATCTGCTGGCCTCCAAGACCGTGGCCGATAACGTCGCGCTGCCCCTGACCCTGGCCGGCGAGCTGTCGCGCAGCGAGATCGACCAGCGCGTGGCCGAATTGCTGGCGCGGGTCGGGCTGTCCGATCACGCCAAAAAATACCCGGCTCAGTTGTCTGGTGGGCAGAAGCAGCGCGTTGGCATCGCCCGCGCCCTGGCCACCAAGCCGAAAATCCTGTTGTGCGACGAAGCCACCAGCGCCCTGGACCCGCAAACCACCGCGTCGGTCCTGCAGTTGCTGGCTGAGATCAATCGCGAGTTGAAGCTGACCATCGTGCTGATTACTCACGAAATGGACGTGATTCGTCGGGTCTGCGACCAGGTGGCGGTGATGGACTCTGGTGTGATCGTCGAGCAGGGCTCGGTTGCCGATGTGTTCCTGCATCCCAAGCACCCGACGACCAAGCGCTTTGTGCAGGAAGACGAGCAGATCGATGAAGGTGAACAACGCGACGACTTCGCCCATGTCCCAGGCCGCATCGTGCGTCTGACATTCCAGGGCGAAGCGACCTACGCGCCTTTACTGGGTACTGTCGCTCGCGAAACGGGTGTGGACTACAGCATCCTCGCCGGCCGCATCGACCGCATCAAAGACGTCCCTTATGGGCAACTCACTCTGGCCGTCACCGGTGGCGACATGGAGGCGGCATTTGCCCGCTTCACCGCGGCTGACGTTCACATGGAGGTGCTGCGCTGATGGAAGCCCTGACAAGTTTCTTCTCCAACATCGACTGGTTCGAAATCTGGCTGGCCACTGGCGACACGCTGCTGATGCTAGGCGGTTCACTGTTGTTCACCGTGCTGTTGGGCCTGCCGCTGGGTGTGCTGCTGTTCCTGTGCAGCCCGCGTCAACTGCTCGAAGCCAAGGGGCTGTACGCCCTGCTGTCGCTGGTGGTGAACATCCTGCGTTCGCTGCCCTTCATCATTCTGTTGATCGTGATGATTCCGTTCACTGTGCTGATCACCGGCACCTCCCTGGGTGTAGGCGGTGCGATTCCGCCGCTGGTCGTGGGCGCCACGCCGTTTTTCGCGCGACTGGTGGAAACCGCCTTGCGTGAAGTGGATCGCGGCATCATCGAGGCGACCCAGGCCATGGGTGCGACCACTCGGCAGATCATCACCAATGCCCTGCTGCCGGAAGCCCGCCCGGGCATCTTCGCCGCGATTACAGTGACAGCGATTACATTGGTGTCCTACACGGCAATGGCCGGTGTCGTCGGCGCTGGCGGCCTGGGTGACCTGGCGATCCGTTTCGGCTATCAACGTTTCCAGACCGATGTGATGGTGGTGACTGTGGTGTTGCTGCTGGTGCTGGTCCAGGTGCTGCAAACCGTTGGTGACAAATTGGTTGTGCATTTTTCCCGGAAATAAATACTCTCGTCTTTTGCAAATGAGCCGGCCATTCGCTGGCAGGCGCCGCATAACTGGCGCCTCACATGGAGTTAGCTGAATGAAAAAACTACTCGTCGCGTTCGCCGCCGTTGCTGCGTTCTCTGCCCAGGCGGACACCCTGACCGTTGCCGCCACGCCAGTCCCGCACGCAGAGATTCTCGAATTCATCAAGCCAGCCCTGGCCAAGGACGGCGTGGACCTGAAGGTCAAGGTCTTCACCGACTATGTCCAGCCCAACGTGCAAGTGGCCGAGAAGCGCCTGGACGCCAACTTCTTCCAGCACCAGCCATACCTGGATGAGTTCAACAAGGCCAAGGGCACCAACCTGGTCGCCATTGCCAGCGTGCACCTGGAACCACTGGGCGCCTATTCCAGCAAACACAAAACCCTGGCCGACTTGCCAGGCGGCGCCAACGTGGTAATCCCCAACGACGCCACCAATGGCGGTCGCGCCCTGTTGCTGCTGCAGAAGGCTGGGCTGATCAAGTTGAAGGATTCGAACAACATCCTGTCGAGCGTCAAGGACATCACCGAGAATTCCAAGGACCTGAAATTCCGCGAACTGGAAGCGGCGACCATCCCGCGCGTGCTGACCCAGGTCGACCTTGCGCTGATCAACACCAACTACGCGCTGGAGGCCAAGCTCGATCCGTCCAAGGACGCGCTGGTCATCGAAGGCAACGACTCGCCCTACGTGAACATTCTGGTGGCCCGTCCGGACGACAAGGACAGCGAAGACATGAAGAAACTGGTCGCGGCCCTGCACAGCCCTGAAGTCAAAGCTTTCATCCTGGAAAAGTACAAAGGCGCGGTATTGCCAGCGTTCTGATCTAGCGATAAAAACACAAGATCGCAGCCTTCGGCAGCTCCTGCACAAGCATCGGTAACGACCCGATTCCGTAGGAGCTGGCGCAGACTGCGATCTTTTTTTGTGCCTCAAAAAACTATTGGCGTTTGAGCATCACCGGCAACTGCGCCACCAGCTTCACATTATTCAACGGCGCCCGAATAAACCCGCGCTGCGTCCCATCCGGGCCAATCACCGCCAGGTTGCCGCTGTGATCCACCGTGTAGTTTGGCTTGGTGGTATCTGCCGGGATGAACGGGATGCTCACCGCATTGGCGAATTTTTGCAGGTCGGCGATCGAGGTCGGCGTCAGGCCGATGAACTGCGGGTCGAAGTAGCCCAGGTACTGCTTAAGCTGCTTGGGCGTGTCGCGATTGGGGTCGACACTGACCAGGATGATCTGCAGCTTGTCCACCACGTCCGCCGGCAACTCACTCTTGATCTGGCGCAGTTGGGCGAGGGTGGTCGGGCAGATGTCCGGGCAGAAGGTGTAGCCGAAGAACAGCAGTGACCATTTGTCTTTCAACTCGTCGACCGCAACCGGCTTGCCATCCTGGTCGGTCATGGTCAGATCCGGCAGGTTGCGGCTTTGCGGCAGCAGGATGATGCCGGCGTCGATCAACTCCGTCGGGTCCCCCTGGCCTTTGCCAGACAGCACTTTATTGATGGTCAGGCCCAGCACAAGCGCGATCAGGGCGACGAGGATGAAGACGGTTTTCTGGGTTCGAGTCATAGGTTCAACAGTAAGTAGTGGTCTACGAGCAGCGCGATAAACAGCAGGAACAAGTACCAGATAGAGTACTTGAAGGTGTTGATCGCCGCGTGCGGCCGAGTGCCACGGTACAGCACCACGGCCCATTGCAGGAACCTCGCGCCCAGGACGAGCGCGCAGGCCAGGTAGAGCAGGCCGCTCATGTGGATCACGTAAGGCATCAGGCTGACGGCCAGCAACGCGAAGGTGTAAAGCAGGATGTGCACCTTGGTGTAGTGCTCGCCGTGGGTCACGGGCAGCATCGGGATGTCGGCCTTGGCGTATTCCTCCTTGCGGTGAATCGCCAGCGCCCAGAAGTGCGGCGGGGTCCAGGCGAATATGATCAGGACCAGCAGCAGCGGTTCGGCGCTGACATGGCCGGTCGCAGCGGTCCAGCCAAGCAGCGGAGGCGCGGCACCGGCCAATCCGCCGATGACGATGTTTTGTGGAGTCGCGCGCTTGAGGAAACCGGTGTAGACCACCGCGTAACCCAGCAGGGAGGCCAGGGTCAGCCAGGCGGTCAACGGGTTGGTGAACGTCAACAGCAGGGCCTGGCCGAGCACGGCCAGCACCAGGGCAAAGGTCAGCGCGGCGGCCGGTGAAACCCGTCCTTCGGCCAGGGGCCGTTTGTGTGTGCGGGCCATGACTGCATCAATGCGCCGATCCACCACATGGTTGACCGCCGCCGCGCCGCCGGCACACAACGCAATCCCCAGGTTACCGAAGATCAGCACCGTCCAGGGCACCCCGGCGCGGGTCGCGAGGAACATGCCGACCAGTGAGGTGATCAGCATCAGCACCACCACTTTCGGCTTGGTCAGCTCCAGATAGTCACGCCAGATCGCCTGGCTGTGACGTTCGCCGATCAGAGTCGCCATGGCATCTCTCCTTTTATTGTTATGGGCCCGGCTGAATGTTTACGCGGGCTGAACCGCCAGCGTGCAGGGAATTGCTGCTTGACCCGAACCAGGCTGGTTCGCGCGTGATAATTGACCAGCACCAACGTCAGCAGCAGTGCCGCGCCGCCGGCGTTATGCGCGACGGCCACCGGCAATGGCAGGTGGAACAGCACGTTGCTGATGCCGAGGGTGATCTGGGCGGCAAGTGCCACCAGCACCAGCCCCGCCAGCCGGGTCATGCCGACGACCTTGAGTTGCCACGCCAGGCCGAGCAATACAAGCGTTACCAGCAACGCGCCGATTCGGTGGGTCAGGTGAATCGCGGTGCGGGCATCGCTGTCCAGTTGTCCACCCAGGTAGTTCGGGCCGATGTGCTGTGTGAGGTGAAAGCCGTTGGCAAAATCAGCCGGCGGCAGCCATTGCCCGTGGCAGGTCGGGAAGTCGATACAGGCTACGGCGGCATAGTTCGAACTGACCCAGCCTCCAAGGGCGATCTGTCCGATCACCAGCAGCAAGCCAGCCGTCGCCCAATGCTGCAGGCGTCGTGGCACGGTCAGTGCGGGCAATACCCCGGACAGGCGCAAGGTCAGGAGAAACAACAGGCTCAAGGTGGCAAAGCCGCCGAGTAGATGCCCGGTGACCACTTGCGGCCAGAGCTTTAGCGTCACGGTCCACATGCCGAACGCGGCCTGGGCGATCACCACGGCCAACAAAAACAACGGCAACTTCACCGGTTGCCCCGGGTGCCGACGATGCACCCACGCACGGCCGGCCAGTACGGCAATCAGCAGCCCAAGGGTGCCGGCAAAGTACCGATGGATCATCTCGTTCCAGCCTTTATGGGCTTCGACGGGCGTGTCGGGGAAATGCAATTCGGCATGGGCCAGCTGGGCCTCGCTTTTTGGCACGCTGATGAAGCCGTAGCAGCCCGGCCAGTCCGGACAGCCAAGGCCGGCGTGGGTCAGGCGGGTATAGGCGCCGAGCAGCACCACTATCAGTGCCAGCAGGGTGGCAAACAGCGCGAGGCGAAATCCAGGTTTGGCCATGACGATGCCCTTATCCGATGTTCGACAGTTTCAGCAGGTGGCGCAGGTCGTTGAGCAGGTCCTTGCCCTTGACGGTCGGGTCGTAGCGCAGCACCAGGTTGCCGTGGGGGTCGATGATCCACAGCTGCGGCACGGCGTGGTCACCAGTGGTCTTGCTGAACGTGGTCAGGTCCATGGGATAACGTTGCAGTTGTGGGTATTCGCGGGCGAGCTTGGCTTCGTACTCGCTGTTGAGCGGCTGCGCGGCGGCCAGGGCGTGACTGGCCCGGGATGCATCGCGGGAGAGGCCGATCTGCACCTGGCGCGCCAGGTACACCAGCTGCTGGCAGTCAACCGAGCAGTCTTTGGGTGCAGTCACCAGCATTTGCCAGCGTTGCTCCTGAGCCTGCACGCCAAGATCGGCGCGGGTCTGGCCATTGCCGATGAGTTCGCCGTGATAACTGCGCCCCTCCGGTACCCAGAACTGCAGTTTGTACATGCCGGTGGCGAGGATCATCGGACCGATCACCCCAAGCAGAATCAGCAGCAGCTGCAAACGCCCTTTGCGCCGACTTGCCGGCGACTTCGCTTCAGACATGCTGGGTGGATTCATGGCCGCTCCCATGGTGTTTCTCCTTTGCGTTGTGCCAGCCGAGGTAGATGAACAGGCCGAGCAGGGCGATCGACATGGCGAACCACTGCACGGCATAAGCGATGTGTTTTTCTGGCCCCATGGCGACCACCGGCCAATCGGCCTGGTAGATCCCGGGACCCGGTTCTGCACGTAATTCGTAAGGGAAACCATCACGCTCCAATGCTGCCCAGAGCTTCGCCGGTTCCACCGCTGTCACCAGTTGCGGCCAGGTGGTGGTGGCCGGGTCGGCGTGAAGCTGGAAAGTAGCGCCCGGAGCAACGTAGACCCAGGCGGTGAGGGTCAAGACCTCGCCAGGCGTGGTGAATTGCGCGGGGATGCGCCGGTCCGGCCAGGGCAGCCAACCGCGATTGACCAGCAGCCATTGGCCGCTGGCTTGATCCTGAAACGGCTGCAGCAACTCGACCCCGACCTTGCCGTCCCGTTGGCGGTTATCCAGCAGCAGGCTGTGCGCGGCATCGAACTGGCCACGCAGCACGACCCGGCGGAAGGCAGGATCCTCGGTGTGCTGTAACGCAGTGCTGGCCATCGGTTCCGCCAGCCGGCGCTCGGCATAACTGTCCAGCAGCGCGCTTTTTTCCGCGCCGCGATTCAGTTGCCAGAAACCGAGCGAGACCAGCAGTGGCAGCAACAAGGCCACCACCAAACTCGGCACGATGCCTGGCCGGAAGCGCTTCATGACGTCGCCAGAATGTCGGTAGTCGCGATAGCTATACTCAAGTGCATCGCATTTCCCCTGGAGTCTCACCATGCTCAAAGCAGCCATCGTCCTGATGCTGATTGCCACGGTTGTCAGCCTGTTCAGCGGCCTGTTTTTTCTGGTCAAGGACGACAGCAGCTCGAACCGTCTCGTCATTGCCTTGAGTGTTCGTGTAGCCCTGGCCGCCATTACCGTCGGCTTGATCGCCTGGGGATTCTTCAGCGGCCAGCTGGTGTCTCACGCGCCTTGGTGATGCCTCAAAGTACGTAGACGAAGACGAACAAACCGATCCACACCACGTCCACGAAGTGCCAGTACCAGCTCGCCGCTTCGAAGCCGAACTGATGCTCGTTGTCGAAGTGCCCGCGCATCACCCGCATCAGCATCACGAACAGGATTATCGTGCCCATGGTCACGTGGGCGCCGTGGAACCCCGTGAGCATGAAGAACGTCGCGCCGTAGATGCCCGAACCCAGTGTCAGGCCCAGTTCCTTGTAAGCGTGGATGTATTCTTCAGCCTGGAAAAAGAGGAACGCGCAGCCCAGCAGCACGGTGATCGCCAGCCAGAGCTTCAGCGCGCCGCGATGGCCCTTTTTCAAGGCGTGGTGGGCGATGGTGACGGTCACGCTGGAACTCACCAACAACACCGTGTTGAGCAACGGCAGGCCCCATGGGCTGATGACTTCCTTGGGTGGCGGAAACAGTTTCGAGTCAGGGTTGTTCAGCAATGGCCAGACGAACTCGAAGTTTGGCCAAAGCATGTGAGCTATGCCTTTGGCGCCTTCTCCGCCGAGCGCAGGGCCGGAGACGTGGCGCACGTAGAACAGTGCACCGAAGAAGGCGATGAAAAACATCACCTCCGAAAAGATGAACCAGCTCATGCCCCAACGAAATGAACGGTCCATCTGCGCGCTGTACAAGCCGCTGCGACTTTCCTTGATCACGGTACCGAACCAGCCGAACAGCATGTACGCCACCAGCAGGCCGCCGACGAAAAAGATCAGCGGGCCGTGGGATTCCGGGCGCGCCGCTTTCAGGTCGTTGAACCAGGTGGCCAGGCCGAACACGGTGACGAACATGCCGACCGTGGCGATGATCGGCCACTTGCTCTGGGCCGGTACGTAATAGTGCTCATGAGTTGCCATTTATTGTTCTCCTTATCGGGCACGCTCAGCCGCCAGTGTTTACAGCTACCGGGGGATGTCGGGCGGTGATATCGAACAGCGTGTAGGACAGCGTCAGGTGCTTCACATCCTTGGGCATGTCACGGTCAACAATGAAACGTACCGGCATCTCGATCCGTTCACCGGGCTGCAGCACTTGCTGGGTAAAGCAGAAACATTCGGTTTTGTGGAAGTACGCTGCCGCAGCGCTGGGCGCGATGCTGGGCACGGCCTGGGCGCTCATCGGGCGATCGGTAGGGTTGTGGGCGATGAAGATCATCTCGTTCACGGCGCCAGGGTTGGCGGTCAACTCATCGTGCTTGGGATAGAAGTCCCAGGACATGTCGGCGGAGTTGGTCGACAGGAACTGCACGCGTACCTGGCGAGACAGATCCACCGTCTGTTCACCTTCGTACTGTCCGGAAGTTTTGCCATTGATACCGAATGCCTTGCACATCACGTCGTAGATGGGCACCAGGGCAAACCCGAAGACGAACATTGCCACCACCACCATCAGCAGGCGGGTGACCAGTTTTTTCATCGAAATCGAGTCAGCCATGATTCCAACTCCATACCGAGACCCCTGTGGGAGCTGGCAAGCCAGCTCCCACAGGAATTCGTGCAAGGCCGAGGGTGTTCATTTCACTTCCGGCGGCGTGGTGAAGGTGTGATAAGGCGCCGGTGACGGGATGCTCCACTCCAGGCCCTCCGCGCCATCCCATGGTTTGGCCGGTGCTGGCGGGCCGCCGCGAATCGTCTTGATCACGATGAACAGGAAGAACAGCTGAGTGGTGCCGAACATGAATGCACCAATCGACGACACCATGTTGAAGTCGGCGAACTGCAGGTTGTAGTCCGGAATCCGCCGCGGCATGCCTGCCAGCCCCACGAAGTGCATCGGGAAGAAGGCCATGTTCATGCCGATGAACGACAGCCAGAAGTGCAGCTTGCCGAGGGTTTCGTCGTACATGTGGCCGGTCCATTTCGGCAGCCAGTAATAAGCCGAGGCGAAGATCCCGAAAATCGCCCCTGGCACCAGCACGTAGTGGAAATGCGCAACCACGAAGTAGGTGTCCTGGTACTGGAAGTCCGCCGGAGCGATGGCCAGCATCAAGCCGGAGAAGCCGCCAATGGAGAACAGGATCACGAACGCCACAGCGAACAACATCGGCGTCTCGAAGGTCAGCGAGCCTTGCCACATGGTGCTGGCCCAGTTGAACACCTTGACCCCGGTCGGTACCGCGATCAGCAGCGTGGCGTACATGAAGAACAACTCGCCCACCAGCGGAATGCCGACCACGAACATGTGGTGCGCCCAGACGATGAACGACAGGAACGCGATGCTCGCCGTGGCGTAGACCATCGAGGTGTAACCGAACAGAGGCTTGCGTGAAAAGGTCGGGATGATCGAGCTGACGGCACCGAAGGCCGGCAGAATCATGATGTACACCTCGGGGTGCCCAAAGAACCAGAACACGTGCTGGAACAACACCGGATCACCGCCCCCGGCCGCACTGAAGAAACTGGTGCCGAAGTGGATGTCCATCAGCATCATCGTTACGCAACCGGCCAGTACCGGCATCACCGCAATCAGCAGGAAAGCGGTAATCAACCAGGTCCAGACGAACAGCGGCATTTTCATCAACGTCATGCCTGGAGCGCGCAGGTTGAGGATGGTGGCGATCACGTTGATCGCGCCCATGATCGAACTGATCCCCATCAGGTGGATGGCAAAGATGAAGAAAGTCACGCTTTCCGGTGCATAGGTTGTCGACAGCGGGGCGTAGAACGTCCAACCGAAGTTAGGCCCGCCGCCGGGCGTGAACAGGGTCGATACCAGCAGGATGAACGCAGCTGGCAATAGCCAGAAGCTGAAGTTGTTCATCCGCGGCAGGGCCATATCCGGCGCGCCGATCATCAACGGGATCATCCAGTTGGCCAGCCCAACGAATGCCGGCATCACCGCACCGAAGACCATCACCAGGCCGTGCATGGTGGTCATCTGATTAAAGAAGGCCGGTTCGACGATTTGCAGCCCCGGCTGGAACAGCTCGGCGCGAATCACCATCGCGAACGAACCGCCAAGCAGGAACATGGAAAACGCGAACCACAGGTACAGTGTGCCGATGTCCTTGTGGTTGGTGGTCAGCACCCAGCGC
Organism: Pseudomonas sp. HY13-MNA-CIBAN-0226; assembly: GCF_040310305.1. Classification (NCBI taxonomy): domain Bacteria; kingdom Pseudomonadati; phylum Pseudomonadota; class Gammaproteobacteria; order Pseudomonadales; family Pseudomonadaceae; genus Pseudomonas; species Pseudomonas sp. HY13-MNA-CIBAN-0226. The sequence continues at coordinate 32,064 of NZ_JBEOPS010000011.1, read as the reverse complement.
ATCAGGCCTTTGGCGGGGCCGTGGGCGTGGTCGGCATGACCATGGTCATCGATGACGGCGCTCATGGCGTGTCTCCTGCAAACAGATGGGCTGGGCAGGCCGGGGCACGCTGCCCCGACCGGTTCCTTGGGTACGCAATAGACCGGGTCATTTGCTTTCCGCCTGTTTCAGCTCCAGCACTTCTTTTGGCGTGACCATGTCGCCTTTATTGTTGCCCCAGGCGTTACGCTCGTAAGTCACGACCGCTGCTATGTCGACTTCCGAGAGCTGCTTGCCGAACGCTGCCATGGCGGTGCCTGGTTTGCCGTGGAAGACAATGCCCAAGTGCCCTTCTTTCGGTCCGGTGGCGATTTTCGAGCCTTTGAGTGCCGGGAACATTGGCGGCAGGCCCTGGCCTTCGGCCTGGTGACAGGCTACGCAGGTGGTGTGATAGACCTTGTCACCGCGTTCCTTGAGTTCGTCGAGCGTCCATTCCTTGCTGGTCAGCTCCTTGAGCTGCGCCGCTTCAGCCTTGCGTTCGCCCAGCCATTTTTCATAGTCGGCCTTTTCCTTGACCTCGACCACGATCGGCATGAAACCGTGGTCCTTGCCGCACAGCTCGGCGCACTGACCGCGGTAGATGCCGGGCTTGTCGACGCGTGTCCAGGCTTCGTTGACGAAACCGGGAATGGCATCGCGCTTGACCGCAAAGGCGGGCACCCACCAGGAGTGGATAACGTCGGCGGAGGTCACCAGGAAACGCACCTTGGCGCCAATCGGCAGCACCAGCGGCTTGTCGACTTCGAGCAAATAGTGCTCGCCCTTGGTTTCCTTGTTGTGGATCTGCTCGGCGGGGGTGGCCAGGTTGCTGAAGAACTCGACGTCCTGGCCCAGGTATTTGTAATGCCACTTCCACTGATAACCTGTGACCTGGATATCGATATCCGGCTCACTGGTGTCGTACATCTTGATCAGGGTTGCAGTCGCGGGAACCGCCATGGCTACCAGGATCAGGAAGGGCACGATGGTCCAGAGGATTTCTACGGTCGTACTTTCATGAAATTTTGCGGCCACCTGCCCGGTTGAGCGGCGGTGGAGGATCATCGACCAGAACATGGCGCCGAAGACGATGATGCCGATCACTACACAAATCCAGAAAATGGTCATGTGCAGGTCAAATACTGCGTGACTGATTTCAGTCGCTCCAGGCGCCATATTCACAGTCCAGGCCGCTTGCGCCTGACTGAAAATCGACCACAACAGGAGGCCCATCCAGACGTGTGGATGTCGCATCATTGCGGGTTCCCCTTATCGTTCTTGTTATCCCGCCGGCTTTCACCAGTGGCAAGGGAGCGGCTTTTCAGACTACGAACTTGATTGCCGGGCCTTGCTGCGTGTGCAGTCGGGCGTCATCAGCTAACTCCATTCCAACCCGAGTATAGACAGCGACTGAGACCTCGCAATGCGATGGGGTAAATGAACCGTGACAGGACGCACTTGCGCTCAAGGGCACGAATGGAGAAGGATGCAGACGAGTGGTGGCAAATGGATATAACTTTGATGTCTTAAGGGTGAAATAATTATGACAAATGCGTCTGAAGAATTTTCCTGCGCCAGCTAAGTTATGTCTTCCCTATTTCTTTGCCTTGTTTCCTGGAGTTTTCATGAACACCGCCGCATTGCGCGAGCAGATCCAAAAAGCCCAACAGCACGAAGCCGAGACTGGCTTGCTGACTCGTCAGCTGGAAAGCAAACTGCCACATCTGCACCCGTCCATCCAGCTGCCGGAGACGGACGCCAAGGGTGTGCTCACTCGTTTTGTTGCGGCCTACATTGACGAGGTGCCTGACCTGCTGGATGCAGCCAACGAAGTGGCCAAGGAAGCGGGTATCCAGTCGCAGATCACCCCAGTGTTGAAAATCGCCGAGCAGTATTTCCTCCAGCCGCCCGCCATCATGGCCGGCCACATCGGGCTCGACAGCCTGCTGGATGAAGCGTACCTGGCACATCGCTTTGTCGAAGAGGTCAATGACCTGTACATCAAGCATCTTGGCCAGCCCTTGATCCCATTGGACATGACTGTTGCCAACCTGATCGCCCACCAGTTGATCGGTGAGGAATTTGCCAACCAGCTGGACGAGGCCGTGCATCACGCGCTCGACGAAATGCTCGACGACCAGAGTTTTGCACTGGAGTCGGTTGAAGCCTATCGCGAGAAGCTCAGCAGCCCGCACACTGGCGCCGCGTGGAAACGCTGGCCGTGCATGTCGCGCCGGTTAGGCGTGGGCCTGGACCTGGATCAGCCTGCGGCTTAACCGTAATACTTGAAAGATCGCAGCCTCCGGCAGCTCCTACGGAATGCACACAGGTCCAATGTAGGAGCTGCCGAAGGCTGCGATCTTTTGCTTTAGACCCCTGCAGACCCTACGCCAGTAGTGGTCCGTAAACGCCCTTCCAGCCTGCGCTTCAACCCACGCGCCTCGATCAGCAGCTTCGAACCCTTCGCCGCATTGGCTCGTCCCCACTCTTCGAGCAGTTCCAGGCACGAGTGATCGATGTAGCTCAGGTTATTGAGCGGCACGTGCACAGTCGCGCCCGGCGGGATAGTCCCCAGCACCTGCGTCAGCGCCGGTACCTTCAGAAAGGTCGCGGCACCGCTCAAGCGCAACTCCATCTCGCCATCGGCAGGCAGGTCGATCAGGCTGATCTTCAAGCGCGAAGCTTTCCACGCCAGCTTCGCCAGCGTCAGGCCAAAGCCGATCAACACGCCGGTCAGCAGGTCGGTGAAGACAATCGCCAATGCGGTCGCCGCATAGGTGAACATCGGCATCCTGCCGTAACGCCCCAGGCCGCGAAACGCCTTGAGGTCGACCAGTTTGAAACCGGTGTAAACCAGAACGCCCGCCAGGCTCGCTACCGGAATGCTCTGCAGCACACTGGAGAGCAACAGGACGAAAGCCAGCAACCATAGCCCGTGGAAAATCGTCGACAATCGCGTGGTCGCGCCGGCTTGCACGTTGGCCGAGCTCCGCACGATCACGCCGGTCATTGGCAACGCACCCAGCAGGCCGCAGAGCATGTTGCCCACACCTTGGGCAGACAGCTCCCGATCGAAGTCAGAGCGCTGGCCACTGTGCATGCGGTCGACGGCGGCGGCGGAGAGCAAGGTTTCGGCGCTGGCGATAAATGCCACGGCAAACGCGGCGATCAGCAGGGTGGGGTCGGCCAGGTTGAGCAAGTCCGCCGGCTTCAGCCAGTCGATCGCTTCCGCGAGGTTAGCCGGGACTTCCACTCGTTTGACCTGCAAGGCCAACACCAGGCTGGCCCCGGTTGCCAGCCCTACACCGAGCAAGGCGCCAGGTATGAAGCGCAGTGAGTGCGGACGAAATTTTTCCCACAGCCACATCACTGCAATCGTCCCCAGGCCGAGCAAACCAGCCTGCCAGCCCACCGATGGCAAAGCTTGCGCAACGGCTGCGGGGAAGGTGGCCAGGTTGTCCAGGCCGGAAGGTTTGGGCACGGCGTCGAGCATCACATGCACTTGGGACAATACGATCAGCACGCCAATGCCTGCGAGCATGCCGTAGACCACGGCGGGTGCCGTCACCCGAAACCAGCAGCCCAGTTTCAACCGACCGGCCACCAGTTGCAGGAAACCCGCTAAGAGCAGGATCGGCCCCAGCATGGCAATACCATGCTGACGCACGAGTTCGAAGACGAGTACCGCAAGCCCGGCGGCAGGACCGCTGACTTGCAAGGGGGAGCCGGCGAGCCAGCCTACAACCAGGCCGCCGATGATCCCGGTGATCAGGCCTTTGGCGGGTGGCAGGCCGGAAGCGATGGCGATACCCATGCACAAGGGCAGGGCCACCAGAAATACGATTACCGAAGCCAGCAGCTCCCGCGGCAGTGCAGCTTTGAGTTGCGCAGCACGCATGTTGATTCTCCCGACATTTCTTCAGGCGTGGCAAAGCCAGGCTGCTTATTCAGCGGCCGGCTTTGCTACACAGGGGTTTAGGAGGCGTTAGAAGCGCGCTTTGGGCGTCGCCACGGGGATCGGATGGCTGCCATCCAATGGCAGGAAACAACCTTTGTCCGCGTCGTAAGCTTTTATTTCGCTGGTTTCGATGTTGTAGACCCAGCCATGGATGAACAGTTGGCCGTTGGCCATGCGCGAAGCCACGGATGGGTGCGTGCGCAGGTGCTGGAGTTGCGCGATCACGTTCTCTTCAGTGAGGACATGCATGCTTTCGTTTTCGTCGGCGCAGTTGCAGTTCTCATGAACCATGGTTTTCGCCACTTCTGCGTGCCGCAGCCAGGCTTTGACCGTCGGCATTTTTTCCAGGCTATCGGGGTTCAACACTGCGCGCATGGCGCCGCAGTCGGAATGTCCGCAGATGATGATGTGCTGTACACCCAGCGCCAGTACCGCATATTCGATGGCAGTGGAAACGCCGCCGTTCATTTGCCCATAAGGTGGCACGACGTTGCCTACGTTACGGGTCACAAACAGATCGCCGGGCGCGCTTTGAGTAATCAGTTCAGGAACGATGCGCGAGTCGGCGCAAGCGATGAACATTGCCCGGGGACTTTGTGCCGTCGCGAGCTTTTTGAAGAGTTCTTCCTGCTGGGGGAAGACGTCGTGATGAAAATGCAAGAAGCCATCAACGATATGCTGCAGCGCTGCATCGGCAGACTCCGCTTCGGGTTGGGCGGAAGCCGACGCAGCCAGCGGCTGTTTATCCTTGTCACTCATAAATTCATCCTCTTGGGCGGAGTGGGGGAATTGTCCCGTGTTGTCCGATGTGAAGCCAGTGGCTGTTAAAAACATCCAGGCCAAGAAATCTCGACCCGTCAGTCACTCGATGAACAAGGTAGCCCGCGAAACTTAACTCAAACTGAATCAACCGCTCTAGAACATGTGTTCCAGGTCACAAAAAACGTGACTGGTGTGGTGGCCACATGCTTTGTGCCGCTTCAACAATAGGCTAATTCTCCCTAAATCAGCGACATTTGGCGACCCGGGGGACAGAAGGCACTGCAGTCCAGATCAAAACCTTCCCGACGATTGAGCCCCAGGCGTTTGATGGTCTTGGCGAAGCGCTGCGCCAGCAAGTCGGCAAAGGGGCCTTCGCCGCGCATTCGAGCGCCGAATCGACTGTCGTACAGCTCCCCTCCACGGCTTTGGCGGATCAGGCTCAATACATGCGCAGCTCGCTGAGGATAATGCGCGGCCAGCCATTCCTCGAATAAAGGTGCCACCTCCAGAGGCAGGCGCAACATCATGTAGGCTGCACTCTGGGCACCGGCTGCCTGCGCTTCGGTAAGCAGGCTTTCGAGTTCGCTGTCGTTGATCATTGGAATCATCGGCGAACACAGCACCCCTACAGGAATACCGGCGTCACGCATCACGCGGATTGCCCGCAGCCGGGCCTTCGGTGCTGCGGCGCGTGGCTCGAGAATGCGCTTGAGCTCATCGTCCAGCGTGGTCAGGCTGATCATCACCGCCACCAGCCGCTGCCGGGCGAGTTCGGTCAGCAGGTCCAGGTCTCGAAGAATCAGCGAACCCTTGGTGATGATGGTGACCGGATGGCGGTAGCGCAGCAAAACTTCCAGGGTTTTGCGGGTAATCCCGTGTTCGCGTTCGATCGGCTGGTACGGGTCGGTGTTGGAACCCAGGTTGATGGGGGCGCACTGATAGCCCCGTCGTGACAGCTGCTCTTCCAGCACGTCGGCGGCATTGGTCTTGGCGATCAGCCGGGTTTCGAAATCGAGTCCGGGCGACATGTCCCAATACGCATGGCTGGGCCGGGCATAGCAGTAAATGCAACCGTGTTCACACCCGCGGTAAGGGTTGATCGAGCGATCGAAAGGCAGGTCTGGGGAGTTGTTACGGGTGATGATGGTCTTCGCCGTTTCGAAGCGTACTTCCGTGCCTTGGGTGAGCGGTACTTCCTGGTACCAACCGTCGTCCTCGGCTATCGAACGGTTCGGTGCGAAACGATTGTGCGGGTTGGTGGCGGTGCCCCGGCCACGCGGCGGAAGTGGAGTAGCCATCGAAAACGTCTCTTGAGCTGTATGTCCATACAGTACATGGCGATGGCGCGTTCGACCAGTGCCATTGGGCGCCTGGCTATGATTGAGGGGGGCAGGTCATCTTGAGAAATATATCGCGGCTGGCGTGTTCATCAGAACTTTCAGTATGCTCCTGGTCCACGGAAGTGTTCAGACCCCAATTATTAAAAGGATTTAATAAATGTCTTTCTACAATCAGCGCGGCATCTTTCTTCAATTGCTGAGGCCTTCAGCCGTTAGTCCGATGGAAGTGCGGGTGTCCATGCAATTCGCGACAAAGGAGGAGGGCTATCATCCCGTAAATGGCGATAGAATCGATTACCTCTTGAAGTGCATCCAGCGTGAAGCCGTATCGAACGATGGCGGGATAACCTTCACCATGGGCCCAGCCCACTGCGATCTGGATGGCGACGGCGATTTCGACCCTCAGGACAAGGCCATTCTTCTGGCATTGGCTAAAGCGTATTCAAAAATCGTTAACCCCTGATGTAAGCATTACGCTGTTCTAACTATTTAAAAACGAATACTTGTCGAGCGGGTTCCCTGACTTTCGGCGCGAATCCTTGCGCCGTTTTTTTAATTCACGGTTCTTTGACAAATGCCTCACACATCATTGACTGGTCGGCAGTGAAACTGTGGTCAATTATCCACATCTGCCCCATGGTCGTTCGAGCATGTTCCTACCCAGTTTTTCACCTGCTGCATTTTTATGCTTTCTGGTCGCAATTTTCGGTTTCTCCTACGCTCATGCCGAAGACACGGGGTCGACGCGTCCGGAAGAATGGGCGCAACCGGTGGAAATTCGGTACAACCTGTTTCAGATGACGCCGACGCTATACCGAAGCGCGTTGCCAGATCGAGAGGCAGTGCCTCTACTGGGACGGCTCAAGGTAGCCACGGTCATTAACTTTCTGCCCGAGCCAGATTTGGGCTGGTTGTCGTCACCTGGAGTCACCCAGGTACAACTGCCGTATCGGACTAATCACGTCGATGATGCGGATGTACTTAAGGTGCTTCGAACTATCCGCGATGCAGAAAGCAAGGGGTCTGTGCTGATGCACTGCAAGCATGGCTCCGATCGCACCGGTTTGATGGCGGCGATGTATCGAGTCGTCATCCAGGGGTGGAGCAAGGAGGAGGCCCTGGATGAAATGACCCAAGGCGGCTTCGGAGACAATTCCCATTACCGCGATGGTGTGCGTTACATCCTGCAGGCCGATACTGGCAAACTGCGTACGGCATTGGCCAATGGTGATTGCAGCACCAGCCCTTTCGCTGCTTGCTCGATGAAGAGTTGGCTCAAGTCGGCAAATGTAGAATAAACGCGCGCTGGGGGAGCAGTGCCACCCCATTCCCATTCACGGGTAAAGGGTGGCGGTAACTCACTGTTGCTCGTCAGGCTTCTTTTTCAATTTTGGATTCGGGAAAAACTGCACCGCCTGAACTTTCGCGTCCGCGACTTTCAGTGCTGAAGTGTTGACCCGAGTGCCCAATTCCCTGGGCACTGACAAGCCTTGTTCATTGAGGGTGTCGGCATAACCGCAGGCCACACATTCTCGATGGGGAACGTCGTTTTCGCTCCACATCATCAGCTTGTCCGGCTCGCTACAAGCCGGGCAAACTGCGCCGGCGATGAAGCGTCTCTTGGTAATCACAGGCCCCTCGCTCATGCTGCTGCGTCCTCACTCAGGCCGCTGTGGCGCAAGAGTGCGTCAATCGATGGCTCACGGCCACGGAAGTCGACGAACAGCACCATAGGCTCCTGGGAACCGCCGCGTGCCAGGATCGCCTCGCGGAAGGCGCGACCGGTTTGTTCATTGAGTACGCCGTCTTCTTCAAATTTGGAGAAAGCGTCGGCGGACAACACTTCAGCCCACTTGTAGCTGTAGTAACCCGCCGCGTATCCGCCGGCGAAGATGTGCGCGAAGCTGTTGGGGAAGCGGTTGTAGGCCGGTGGACGCATCACCGAGACTTCGTCACGCACCCCTTCGAGTACTTGCAGTACGCTGCGGCCATCACCGTGGGTGGCGTGCAGCTCGAAATCGAACAGCGAGAACTCCAGTTGACGGACCATCATCAGCCCGGACTGGAAGTTTTTCGCGGCCAGCATTTTTTCCAGCAGGTCCTGAGGCAGCGGTTCGCCGGTCTCGTAGTGACCCGAGATTAATGCCAGCCCTTGGGGCTCCCAGCACCAGTTCTCCATGAACTGGCTTGGCAGTTCGACCGCATCCCAGGCCACACCGTTGATGCCGGATACGCCGGCGTGTTCGACGCGGGTCAGCAGGTGGTGCAGACCGTGGCCGAATTCGTGGAACAGCGTGGTCACTTCATCGTGGGTCAACAGGGCTGGTTTGCCACTGTCGGCTGGCGTGAAGTTGCACACCAGGTTGGCCACGGGATTCTGTAGCAAACCGTCAGCGGTGCGACGACGATCACGGGCACCGTCCATCCAGGCTCCGCCGCGCTTGTTGGCGCGGGCATACAGGTCGAAGAAGAACCGGCCCACGTGCTGACCATTTTCCTTGATTTCGAACAGGCGTACATCCGGGTGCCAGGTGTCGAAACCTTTCTGCTCGGCGATCTCGATACCGTATAGGCGCTGCACGATTGCGAACAACCCGCTGAGTACTTTGTCGATCGGGAAATAGGCGCGAAGTGTTTCCTGGGCAACGCTGTAACGTTGTTCGCGCAGTTTTTCCCCATAGAAACCGCTGTCCCAGCTTTGCAGGTCCGGGCAGCCTTGTTCGGCGGCGTAGGCCTTGAGCTGTTCGAGGTCCTGGGCAGCGAAAGGCTTGCTGCGCTTGGCCAGGTCGCGCAGGAAGCTGATTACCTGGTCGCTGGACTCGGCCATTTTGGTGGCCAGGCTCAGTTCTGAAAAGCTGGCGAAGCCCAGCAGTTTGGCGAGCTCCTGGCGCAGGTCGAGGATTTCTTCCATGACCGGGCCGTTATCATTCTGGCCAGCATTCGGGCCCTGGTCCGAAGCACGGGTGCAGTAGGCGGCGTAGACTTCTTCACGCAGGGCGCGGTCGTGGGCGTAGGTCATCACCGCGTAGTAGCTCGGGAATTCCAGGCTGATCAACCAGCCATCCAGCCCCTTGGCCTGCGCGGCGGCGGCCATCTGCGCCTTGGCGGAATCCGTCAGGCCGGCCAGTTTGGCCTCATCGGTGACGTGCTTGGTCCACGCCTGGGTGGCGTCGAGCAACTGGTTTGAGAAGCGGCTGCCCAGCTCCGACAGCTTGCTCTGTACATCAGCGTAACGCTTCTGCTCGGCTTCGGGCAGGTCGATGCCCGACAGACGGAAGTCGCGCAGCGAGTGTTCCAGGATAGTTTTCTGCGCAACGTCAAATCCTTCAGCTTCCGGGCTGTTGGCCAGGGCTTCGAAGGCCTGGAACAACTCGCGATTCTGGCCCATCTCGGTGGAGTAGGCGCTCAAGGCTGGCAGGCAGGATTCGTAGGCTTCGCGCAATTCAGCGCTGTTGCACACCGCATTCAGGTGGCTGACAGGGCTCCAGGCGGCGCCCAGGCGATCGTTCAATTCGTCCATCGCCAACACCAGGCCGACCCAGGTCGGTTGTTTGCCCTGGGTCTTGAGGATCTCGATAATGGCGGCGCGGTTATCCGCCAGGATCTGTTCAATGGCCGGTTGCACGTGCTCGGCACGGATCGCGGAGAACGGCGGGAGGTCGTAGGACTGCAAAAGAGGGTTGTTCACGCTCACGGTTGGCACCTTGGCTGGAAGAAACATTGCCCCATCTTAATTACAATCGACGCCGACCGCAGCTATCAGCAACAGAGAGAGAGCCTATCGTGACGCTTCGCAAGTATCAGAACCACACGCCATCACTGGGCAGGGGCGCTTTTGTCGACAGTTCGGCGGTGGTTATCGGTGACGTCGAAATCGGCGAAGACAGTTCCGTCTGGCCGCTCACGGTGATTCGTGGCGACATGCACCGCATCCGCATTGGTGCGCGTACCAGCGTCCAGGATGGCTGCGTGCTGCACATCACCCATGCCGGCCCGTTTAATCCTGATGGCTTCCCGTTGCTGATCGGCGACGACGTGACCATCGCCCACAAGGTCATGCTTCACGGGTGCAGTGTGGGCAGCCGGGTGTTGATTGGCATGGGCAGTATTGTCATGGACGGCGCGGTGGTCGCCGATGATGTGATCATCGGCGCAGGCAGCCTGGTGCCTCCGGGAAAACGCCTGGAAAGCGGTTTTCTGTATGTCGGCAGCCCGGTGAAGCAGGTTCGTGAGCTGACTGACAAGGAGCGCGCTTTTTTCACCTACAGCGCGGCGAACTACGTGAAGCTCAAGGACCTGCACCTGGCTGAAGGCTACGACCAGCTCTGACCCGGCACACTCAACTCAGGATTGCACATGCATTACCAGAACGTTTTGTTCGACCTCGATGGCACGCTGACCGACCCTCGCGAGGGCATCACCCGCTCGATTCAGTTCGCCTTGGGCAAACTTGGGATCGATGAGCCCGATCTTTCCCGGCTTGAACACTTTATTGGTCCGCCATTGCTGCAGGCCTTCATGCAGTTTTACGACTTCGACGAGCCCAAGGCCTGGGAGGCGGTGAATTTTTACCGTGAGCGCTTCAAGGTCACCGGATTGTATGAAAACAGGGTCTTCGACGGGGTTACACCTCTGCTGGAAACCCTTGGCGGGCAGGGCCGCCAGCTGTATATCGCGACCTCCAAACCATGGATTTTCGCCCGTGAGATTGCCCGGCATTTTGATTTCGCCAAACATTTCAAGGTGATCTACGGCAGTGAACTGGACGGTACCCGCACCAATAAGGTCGAGCTGCTTGCTCACCTGATGGCCGAAGAAGGTCTGGACCCGACCACCACCCTGATGATCGGCGACCGCAAGCACGACCTCATCGGCGCGCGCAGCAACGGTCTGGATGCGGCTGCGGTGGGGTATGGTTTCGGCAGCCGTGAGGAGCTGAGTGCACAAACCCCTGCTTATCATTTTGAAACGCTGGATGAGCTGCATCAGGCGTTTTTGCGGGGTTAAACAGTACGCCATCGCTGTAAAGGCTTGCCCGCGATGGCGTACTTGCAGCGCAGCTGCAAATTCTCATGGTCCTGCCAACACCTTCAGCGCCGTCTTGCGCTCTGCCACTGGCAGTGCTCCGAGTTTCTCTGCGGCCGCATAAAAAGCAGGCCAGTCCCCATGCGCCTGCCGGAACAGCGCCTCGAACGCCGGCACCCATTGGTCATACAAGCCGAATGGCAGCAACCGGGCGTTGTTCAGCGGGGCGTTTATCCAGGCGTCATAGCGTTTGTCTCCTGCCCACTGGCTGTCGCGGATCTTGCGGTATTCAGCGCGTAACCGTTCAAATTCCGCCGCCTTGCGCTGGCGCATCTGTTCAGGTGTGAGAGGCAGGGTGTAGAGCTGTTCGAGTCGCGAGCGGGTCGCCAGTACCAGTTCGATGAATTGATCACGTTGCCGGGCTTGTGCGCCGTTATCCGGCGGCAGGCGACGCAAGGCGCGCCATTGCCTGGTGCCTTCCTGCTCCACGAATGTCGCCAATGACTCGTTGAATTCCGTGTCGTCTTTGACATAAAGACGTTGATGGGCGAGCTCGTGGAAGATCAACGTGGCCAGCCGCTCGTCGCCCCAATTCATCATGGAGCTGATGATCGGATCGTTGAACCAGCCGAGCGTCGAATAGGCCTCGACGCCGCCAATCGAAACGTCCATACCTTGCAGTCGCTGCAAGGCAGCCTCGCCGCGGGCTGCACCCTGGCTGTAGTAACCGCGATAGGCCACGCAGCCGGCAATCGGAAAGCAGTGATTTTGCGCTGCCAGGGAAAACTCCGGTGTGGCAAAGACGTTCCAGACCACAAACGGGCGACCGATGTCGGCATACAGGCGGTAACTCTGGTTGTCCGGCAGGCGCAGATGATCGCTGGCAAACGAGCGGGCCTTTTGCGACTGGGTCAGATGCGCGCGCAGCTGCTGATCGCGCCGGGGATCGGCGATCACCTCGGACACTGGCTCCCGAGCGCGCAACAGCTGCAACTGTCCGCTGGCCAATTGGCTGTAATAGCTGACGCTGGCGCAGCCATTGAGCAACAAAAGCAGCACACCCGGAAACAAAATGCGTAAAACGCGATCAAGTAACCCATGGCTTGGAAAAGGCCTGATCAAAATAAAATTATTCCTGGAAAGTCTGCCCGCAAGACTATCCCGCCGCACTGGAGCTCCGCTATGCGCAAATTGATGCTGACGGGCGGCCTGTTGATGCTGACAGGCTGTGCTGGATTCGGATTGCCTCATCACGATCCATCCCAGGCTTGGGTCGACCTCGACTCGCAGCAGGAAGACACCGCGCTGCAAGCATTGCAGGTCGATGCCAAAGCTTCCACAGACAAGCGTTACTTCGAGGTTGAGCCCGGCAGCCACGAATTGACCGTGCGTTATCAGTTTCCGGTCGACCCTGCCAACATCGGTCCTGACGCCGAGCCGTTGTGGCGCGATTGCCAACTGCATGTGAAATTCAAGGATTTCAACGCCGGCGAACGCTATCAGCTGCAAGCGGGCAACATCGGTTTCAGGCCATGGGCCAAGCTCTACGATCAACAGCGCAAAGTCGTAGGCCAAGGTGCACCGGCAGGCTGCCAGCGCACTTGATCGGCGCTATGCTGAATGTCCACGCCCAAGGACATCTATAATGCGCAGGTTGCTGCTATTGCTCGCCGCCAGTGTCGTCGCCGGTTGCCAAAGCCCGATGCCAGCCATCAATCCGCAGATGGCGTGGGTAGACTTCGCGACGCCGAGTCCTGGTGGCAAGTTGCTGATGGCCGAGCGCCTGGATAAGCAGCGGTTGCGCGATGGCCGCTTCTTCCAGGTCGCCCCCGGCAGTCATGAACTGCTGGTACGTTTCGACTTCGAGGTATTTGGCGGCGGCGGGAGCCTGATGACCGGGCCGGTAGAGCGCCTGTGTTACCTGACCATCAACTACGACCATTTCGAGGCTGGCCAGCGTTATCTGCTGGAGGCCCGGAATCTGGCGTTCACCCCCAGCGCCAGGTTGTACAACGCCAAGCGCGAGATCGTGGCCGAGGACCGGGAGGTCAACTGCCTGATGTAGTCGGATCAGTTATCGTTCTTTTGGTACACGATGGCTTTGGTGCCGTTTTCGCAGGTACCCACAACCATGGCCACGTCATGCTTCTCGGCTTCTTCCCGGGACACGATTTCAAGGGTGTAGGAAGGCACTGCATTGGCCTGGATCTTGATTTCGATCTCTTTCCTGAGTTCTTCGCAATCCTTGGGCGCCGCCATGGCCGAAGTCGCCAGTGCACCGCAGATGATCGCCAAGGCAAAACGTTTCATGTGAAGCTCCTTTTCTGGCAGCGCGCACGGTCGTGCGCTAGAGCTGCTGTCATTTATTCGACCACAGTTTGACCTGGCTGGTTTTGTTTCAGGACAAAAAAATCGCAGCCCATGGCCTCTTCTACCTGGGTAAAAGCGACTGCGGGCTGCGATCATTGTCACGCCTGGGCCAATTTAGCTCACCAGGGTCGCATCCAGAGTAATCTTGGCATTCAGCACTTTGGACACTGGGCAGCCTTCTTTGGCCTTATTGCTCAATTCTTCGAACTGCTCCTGGGTGGCGCCTGGGATCTTCGCCTTCAGGATCAATTTCACCGCCGTGATCGCAAACCCCCCATCAACCTGGTCCAGGGTCACTTCGGCGTTGGTATCGATGCTGTCAGCCTTGAGCCCGGCATCGCCGAGGATCATCGAAAAGGCCATGGAGAAACAACCTGCGTGTGCCGCACCGATTAATTCCTCCGGATTGGTACCTTTACCGCCTTCGAACCGGGCCTTGAAGCCATACGGAGCTTCGCGCAGTACGCCGGTTTCCGTGGAAATCGAGCCAATACCGGTTTTCAGGTCACCTTCCCAATGAGCCGATGCTTTCTTTGTGATAGCCATGTCTGCCTCCTCAAGATCGGGCGCGAATCGTCGCGCCTTCGTGGTTTTCGGTTGCTAGGGTTCTGAGGATAGACGCAGGTGCAAAGTTCACCCGATCTGAAAAGTCCTACTATTTTCGTAGGTTTTTTTGCCTTGGCTATTGAATCTCGGGTATATGCCCTCATTGCATGAATCACGCTTATGGATTCGGCAGGTTTTCGTTCGCAAGAAAAAACCTGCTCCCCCCGATTGGAGAAGCAGGTTTATGAAACGATTGACCGACGTAAAGTTTTCGACCCTGGACCTTGTACCTGTAAGGGAAAATGGCAGTGCGGCCCAGTCCCTGCGCAATTCCCTCGACCTGGCACAGCATGTCGAAAAGCTCGGCTACAACCGCTTTTGGGTGGCCGAACACCACAACATGGACGGCATCGCCAGTTCGGCCACCTCGGTTTTGCTGGGTTACCTGGCAGGTGGTACCTCGACCATTCGTGTCGGTTCCGGCGGCGTGATGCTGCCCAACCACGCGCCTCTGGTGATTGCCGAACAGTTCGGCACTCTGGAAAGTCTTTACCCCGGCCGTATCGACCTCGGTCTGGGGCGTGCGCCTGGCTCCGATCAAATGACCGCCCGTGCCCTGCGGCGGGAACGTTCCGGCAGCGCCGACGATTTCCCGTCTGACGTGGCGGAGCTGATGCGCTACCTGGGCCCCCGCACGCCGGATCAACGGATCATCGCCATGCCTGGCACGGGCACAAATGTTCCGGTGTGGCTGCTGGGTTCAAGCCTGTTCAGTGCGCAACTGGCCGGTGAACGCGGTTTGCCCTACGCCTTCGCTTCCCATTTCGCACCGCGCTTCATGCATGAGGCGATTCGCGTCTATCGCAATCATTTCAAGCCTTCTGCGGTGTTGGACAAGCCTTACGTGATGCTGGGCGTGCCATTGGTGGCTGCCGATACCGACGAGCAAGCCGATTACCTGGCGACGTCGGTCTACCAGCGAATCCTCGCGCTGATGCGGGGCCAGAGCCTTGTGCAGCGTCCACCGGTTAAAACCATGGACGGTCTGTGGTTGCCCCATGAGAAGGAGGCAGTGGCTGATTTCCTCGGCCTGGCGATGGTTGGCAGCCCGCAGAAAATTCGCGCCAAACTGGAGGTGCTGATCGAGCAAACCCAGGCGGATGAGCTGATCTTCACCTGCGACCTGTATGAACATGCCGATCGCGTGCATTCCTACGAGCTGTTGGCGCAGGTCATGAAAGGCTGACACTCAGACGCCAGGCGTAAAAAAGCCGACGCCATTGCGTCGGCTTTCAGTGCGGCGCAACCCGCTTATTTCTTGTAGACGATTTCCTTGGCGCCGCCTTCGCAGGTGCCAACAACCTGGCCGCCAGCCGCAGCGCCTTTATCGACAATTTCCAGCGAGTAACCAGAAACGCCCTTGGCATCGAGCTTCGCGGCGATTTCGGCTTTGAGCTCTTCGCAAGGTTTGCCAGCTGCGAATGCTGTACCGGCGAGGCTCAGCAGACCTACCGCCAAAATAAACTTCTTCATCGGATGCATTCTCTGGTCGGATAATAGGGGCACCCCGGTTTCACAGGGGTGCACTCATGTAGCGCTTTTGCCATTCCCTATGGCATTCGGCCAGCGCGCAAGTTCAGAAGACTAGCTCAAACTCAGCTGCTGGCAATCCGGAAGCCGACCTTGAGTGTTACCTGAAAATGCGCGGCCCGACCATTCTCGATATGCCCACGGGTCTCGGTCACTTCAAACCATTCCAGGTGCTTGATGGTCTTGCTTGCTTCGGCCAGTGCGTTGTTGATCGCGTCTTCGATGCTGGTGGCAGATGAGCCGACCAGTTCGACTTTTTTGTACGTATGGTGATCAGTCATGGCGTTCTCCTTGGGGTATGAAATACAGACTAGCAGTGAATTTTCGTATTACTTCTGTCGGTCAACTCGATACAGAAGTTCAGATTTACTGCACTTTCTCAAACGGCTGTAGTCCCAACCAACACACGCCACTCATCATCAATGCAGGAGAGCCACCATGGCCAACACCTCTTTACGTAAAGCCTCATTGCAAAGCATGGAAGCCGAGATCGAGAGTCTTCTGAAGTCTTTGGAAAGCCTGAAGGACGACGCCTCGGACGAGTCGCGCAAAACCCTGAAAGTCTTGAAAGCCAACGCTGAGAGCGCGCTGAAGCACTCGCGCCACCTGCTTAGCGATGCCTACGAAGAAGTCAAAGTCAAAACCCGTGAAACCGGGATTGCCACTCGTGACTACGCTCAGGAACACCCTTGGACCACAGCCGGTGTCGCTGTCGGTGCACTGGGTTTGCTGGCCGCTTATCTGCTGTGCAAACGTGGTGACTAATCCGCTTGGCGCAGCTCGTTTTTAAGCCACTGCGCCAACTGCCTGGCGCGCCCGTCTGCGGCGCGCTTGGGTAACCACAACGCCAGTTGCGCCGTCGTTTCAGTGAAACCCCATGGCGCAACCAGGCGACCCGCCTTCAAGTCTTCGATCACCAGCGGTTCGGGTGCAATTGCCACGCCCAGCCCTGCTACTGCCGCCTCCAGCAAATAATACAAATGCTCAAAACCCTGTCCGTACGTCAGCGCCTTGGCGTTGAGGTCGCTTTGCTGTGCCCAGCTTGGCCATGCTTGCGGGCGGGAGGTGGTGTGCAATAACGGCTCACCGAGCAGTGCGCTGGCCGGCGCATTCTGCAAATGTGCATAACCGGTGAAGCGCGGGCTCATCACCGGGCCGATCCGTTCACTGGCCAGGGCATACACCTGCATGTCCGTTGGCCAGGGTGGCTCGGCGAATACCAACAAGGCATCCAGCCCGGGGCGCCGTGGATCGAGGTCACCTTCGCCCGCTGAAAGGTGCAGGCGCAGGTCCGGCAGGTCTGCATTCAGTCGACCCAGGCGCGGAATGAACCAGCGCGCCAACAGGCTCCCCGAACAGCCCAGCACGAAAGGCGCGTCGGCGGTGCTTTGAGTCAACTCTGCGCAAACTGTCCGCAAGCGCTCGAACGCTTCACTGCTGGCATCGCGCAGTCGAACGCCTGCATCTGTGAGTTTCAAGCCACGACCGTCCTTGATGAACAGGCTGACGCCCAGATGCTCCTCGAGTACCTTCAATTGCCGGCTAACTGCCCCGTGGGTGACGTGCAACTGCTCGGCAGCCTGGCTCACGCTGTTCAGGCGCGCAGTGGCCTCGAAGGCGCGAAGGGCATTTAACGGCGGGAGGTCATGGCTCATGGGATATGTGAGTTTTCCTGACAGGTTGTAGCGATCTTATCGGTTTTCAGTGCAGGGCGTCAGGGGTAAAGTGAGCGTCATTGTCATCACACGAATTCAACTGGAGCAACTCATGACCCAGACCAATCTGCGCAGTGGCCCCGATGCCAGCGGCCTGTTCGGCGGCTTCGGCGGCCGTTACGTTGCTGAAACCTTGATGCCGTTGATCCTCGAGCTGGCCCGTGAATATGAACTGGCCAAGGAAGATCCGGCCTTCAAGGAGGAGCTGGCGTACTTCCAGCGCGACTACGTCGGTCGTCCGAGCCCGCTCTACTACGCCGAGCGTCTCACTGAGTTCTGTGGCGGTGCGAAAATCTATCTCAAGCGCGAAGAGCTGAACCACACTGGCGCGCATAAGATCAACAACTGCATTGGCCAGATCCTGCTGGCGCGGCGCATGGGCAAGAAACGCATTATTGCCGAGACCGGTGCCGGCATGCACGGCGTGGCGACTGCCACGGTCGCGGCGCGTTTCGGTCTGGACTGCGTGATCTACATGGGCACTACTGACATCGAGCGTCAGCAGGCCAACGTGTTCCGCATGAAGCTGCTGGGTGCCGAAGTCATTCCAGTCGTTGCCGGTACCGGCACTTTGAAAGACGCGATGAACGAGGCGCTGCGCGATTGGGTGACCAACGTCGATAGCACTTTCTACCTGATCGGCACGGTGGCTGGCCCGCACCCTTACCCTGCCATGGTGCGTGATTTCCAGGCCGTCATCGGCAAGGAAACCCGGGACCAGCTGCAAGCCCAGGAAGGCCGCCTGCCAGACAGCCTGGTGGCGTGCATCGGCGGTGGTTCCAACGCGATGGGCCTGTTCCACCCGTTCCTCGATGACCAGAGCGTGGAAATCATCGGCGTTGAAGCGGCCGGTCACGGGATCGAAACCGGCAAGCACGCGGCAAGCCTCAACGGTGGGGTTCCAGGTGTGTTGCACGGCAACCGCACCTTCCTGCTGCAGGACGATGACGGCCAGATCATCGACGCTCACTCGATTTCCGCTGGCCTGGATTATCCCGGTATCGGTCCGGAACACGCCTGGTTGCATGACATCGGCCGCGTGCAGTACACCTCCGTGACTGACGACGAAGCCCTGGGTGCATTTCATAAGTGCTGCCGCCTGGAAGGGATCATTCCTGCACTGGAAAGCGCCCACGCCCTGGCTGAAGTCTTCAAGCGTGCGCCGAAGTTGCCAAAAGATCATTTGATGGTGATCAACCTGTCCGGCCGTGGCGACAAAGACATGCAGACTGTGATGCACCACATGGAGCAGTCCCAACACATGCAATCCAAGCAGGAGAAACACTGATGAGCCGCCTGCAAACGCGTTTTGCCGAACTCAAGGAACAGAATCGCGCTGCCCTGGTGACCTTCGTCACCGCCGGCGACCCAAGCTATGACACTTCGCTGGCGATCCTCAAGGGGCTGCCTGGCGCGGGTGCCGACGTTATCGAACTGGGCATGCCGTTTACCGACCCGATGGCCGATGGCCCGGCGATCCAGCTGGCCAACATTCGTGCCTTGGGCGCTAAACAGAACCTGGCGAAAACCCTGCAGATGGTTCGCGAGTTCCGTGAAGGCAATGCTGAGACCCCGCTAGTGTTGATGGGCTACTTCAACCCGATCCACATGTATGGCGTGCCGCAGTTCATTGAAGACGCCAAGGCTGCCGGCGTGGATGGCCTGATCGTGGTTGACCTGCCGCCTGAGCATAACGGTGAGTTGTGCGATCCGGCACAGGCTGCCGGCCTGGATTTCATCCGCCTGACCACGCCGACTACTGATGATGTGCGCCTGCCAACGGTGCTGAACGGCAGCTCCGGTTTCGTGTACTACGTGTCGGTAGCCGGTGTGACCGGTGCGGGCGCGGCGACCCTGGAACACGTGGAAGAGGCTGTTGCTCGCCTGCGACGCCATACCGACCTGCCGATCAGCATTGGTTTCGGCATCCGCACGCCAGAGCAGGCGGCGGCGATCGCGCGTCTTGCGGACGGTGTAGTGGTGGGTTCGGCACTGATCGATCACATTGCCAATGCCTCCACACCTGACCAGGCGATCGACGGCGTACTGAGCCTTTGCGCAGCCTTGTCCGAAGGCGTGCGCAAGGCTCGAGTCTGACGCCTGTCAGCGGCTTTTGCTCAAGGCAGTTCCAGCCCTCCGGCTGCCTTGTGCAATTTGCGTAAATGTTCGCCAACCTGCTTCAGGTTGGCCTCATTCTCCGCCATCTCTGCTGCCCGGGCCGGGTCCAGCAGGGCTCTGACTTCCTTGTCCAGATCGCCGGTCAGCGCCTGAAGCTGTTTCTGCCGAAGGCTGCTTTCCGATTCAAGGCGCTGCCACTCGCTTGGCTGCGGCAATCCGTAACCGCCAGTACCCAGCAATTCTGCCGGGCGGCTTAGAAACCCGCTGTTGGCAAGAATCTGCTGCAGCGTGGCGTTGGCCTTGTCCATGCCGCCGTTCTTCAATTCCCGCGCGCCCAGATAGCGTTGCTTGACCTCATCCTGCGCCAGCACCAGTTGTTGCCGGAACGCTGCCTGCTCGAGCAGCAGCAGGGCGGCACTGGTGCGCAGGTCCGCCTGGTCGATCCACTGGCGCCGCTCTGTAGCCTTGATCGCCAGCCAGTCCTCGACGTTCTCCTGCTTGATTGGCAAATGCTTTTTCAGCACCTCGAACATCGCCTGGTAGCGGTCGCGGAACGAATCGAAGCGATAGCCCAGGCGCAAGGCCTCGCGCGGATCATCAAGGACGCTGGTATCGGCCAGCCCGCGACCCTTGAGCACTTCCAGCAACCCATTGGGCATGATGCTGTCCAGGCCCACCAATTGCTTGTTGTTGGTGCCACTACGTAGCAGTTTCAGCCCTTCCACTGCACAGTTGTTGGACAGGAAGAAGTAGTTGCCGTCGTAACTCCAATGCATCTCGGCCGCGTGCTCGACCACCTCTTCGATCTCTTTGCGTGACAGGGTCAGCGGGATCGAGGCCAGGCTGCGTAACTCGGTCTTGGTGTATTCGTCGATCACTTGGGCTAGCGGCAGCACGAACAGGCGTGACGGATACTTGCCGACCAGCCCGTCCCAGCTCGATAGCTGCACGTCGCCGACGAAGGCGCGGTACGACAGCACCAGGTGTTGATCAAGATCCAGGCGGCAATCCGGCCCCCGCGGTCGCCCCGGCGCGCAGATCACCAGGCGCAACATGCTGTGGCCCCAGCGACTGACCCAGTTCTGATTGGCTTCGGCCAGCAGATAGTCCACTGCGTAAACCCGCTCCGGGTCTACCTGACCCAGGGGTTGCTTGGCGAAATCGTTGCCTGCATTGAGGAAGGCGAAAGATTTGGCGCAGGTCTCCTTGGCAGCGGGGGCCCAGCCAAAGTGTTCCTGGTAGTAGCGATAGAGCGCCGGGCGACGGCAGGCGTAGCTTGGGTCGAGGAGGAAATACTCCATGTTGACCGCCACAAACTCCTTCGGGCTGCTCGTCTCGTAAATGTCCGGGCTGCGCGCGATCTGCCGATTGTGCTGTTCACGCTCACCACGGCGACCGACATATTGTTGCCAGCCAGCAAGATCAAGCAGGCGTGGATCATCGCTGAGGGTGAAGCGGCGGTCGTTCTGGCCGCGACACTCGTCTGGCATGCCGACCAGCCCGGCACTGCTGTTGCGCCGGGTGCAGCGCTGGATCAGCGTGCGTTCGGTCCCCGTCCACAGACGAGAGCGGTCATAGATGTGCGTGAGCTCGTGCAACACCGTGGCGAGTATCTCCCGGCGCACGGTGCCGTGGGGACGATAGGTTTTTTTGCTGGCGGCACTGCCGTCCGTGAGGCTGTCGAGCAGGTTGCGGTTCAGGTCGAGCTCAGAAACCAATGAAGCCTGGCCATAGGCATTGACGGGCATGTCGTCAGTCCAGCCAACGTCGATGCGACGGTCCAGTTGCTGGATGAACTGTGGCGGTAACGCCTGCATGGCTTCATCAAGGAGCGCCTGGCTGGCCTGTTGTTGTGCGGGGCTCAGGCCTGTGGTCTTGAGCCGTAATTGCAGGTCAGCCTGAGCCGTGTTGCCAAGCAGCAACACGATCCCGGCCAGCAGCCAGGCGCCTACCGACCTCACAGTGCGAGGATGGCTTCGGCGAGAACCTGGTCACTGGCGTCGCGCGCTTCGGGCACGCGGGTACGCAAGGTATCGAAGGCGGCTTCAAGGTGTGCTCCGCGAATGTCGCCATTGCTGGCCACAAAACTGGCGGCATCGTCATGGGCTTCGCGAACAATTTTCGAATCACGGATCGACGTGGTGGTGTCCGAGGTGAAATCGAGCGTGCGCTGGCTGGCACGAATAACAATATTACTGGTGGCTACCAGGGTTTGCGCCTGGGCCAGGTCGGCCAGCAACAACAGGCCAAGGGTGGCGGCAATCAGCGGGTTACGCATGGAACGACTCCGGAAGGACAAGGATAACTATTGGACGAGAATTGCCTGCGCCAGTTCAAGGTCGCTTGCATGAAGTTTTGGCCGTGTATGGCGCAGATAAACCAGTGCGGACTCCAGGCGCGCGCCAAGCAATGCTCCATCGGTGGCGATGAAAGCGGCAGCGTCATCCTGTGCAGCGAGCAGTAGCTTACGGTCGAAGGGGGCCGAGGTCACCATGCTCGTGGCATAGCCGCTGGCTACGATGCCCTGGGTGGACAGATTGAAGGCGTCGTAGGCTTGGGCAGATCCCGACCAGCCAATGGCCATTAATACCGGAGTGATCAACAGATTTGAAAGAAAACGCATGAGGCTCGATAGTTGGAAAACGAGTCCGAAGGCTAGCTTAATGCCTGTTTTAGAGCCAGCGCGGAAACAATGGGACACGACTTGCGCGCCCCATGGCAGTCATCCGAGTCAGATGGTCAGGATAGCCTGGGCCAGTTGTGCGTCGGTTGCGTTCAGTTGAGGTGCCTGGTGGCGAATGTGGTCCAGAGCACTTTCCAGCTTCACGCCACGGATCGAACCTTCGCTGGCTACGAAACTGGCAGCGTCATCGCGCGCGGCACGGACGATCTTGTCATCTCGGAAAGAGGAGGTGACGTCGGAAGTCGCATCGGAAGTGGCTTTCAGTGCACCGACGACGGCATCGGTGGTCACGATGAAGCTGGTGGCGTGGGAATTGGCAGCCACGGCGAGCAGGGCTGCAGCGCTGAGCAGACGAAGACGGGACATGGTGTAACTCCTTTAAATGAACCGGATTGGGAGGTGGCTTGTTTAATGGGACGTCTGTTTTGCAGCATTCGCCACGTTCCCCTTGGATATTAGGCCGGGGTGGGCTGGTTCGAACAGTCCAGCGCCGAAGAAACCCTGCGTAGGCGCTGCCGAAGGTTGCGATCTGTTGATCTTTGTTTCGCCACGCCAACGTCAAAAGATCGCAGCCTTCGGCAGCTCCTACAGAACTGTACTTGCAGTATTCACTGATTAAGAAACTGTACTTGTTGAGTTTTTCAGGGGCCTGAAACGACAAAACCCGTCGCGGTTTCCGGCGACGGGTCTTGTTTGTGCAATTCGGGTTGCTGGCGGTGGACCCTGCAGGTCAGAGCCAGCGACGCTACTTAGCGCCAGAACGGCTTGCTCAGCTCTTCGTAGCGTTGTGCTTCGCTAATCCCGGCATCAGCCAGCAGACGCGAATCCAGACGAGCCAGTTGATGGCGGCTGGAGATGCGGCGCTGCCACAACATCAGGTTGGCGATAACGCGAAGAGGCATCGAAGCCTGGGTTTTTGCAGCGGTATCTTCGAAGAACAGTTCGGAACTGAGTGTACGTTCCATGGTTGACATCCTTCCGCTTGTGGCGGGATTAGGTAGTGGTTTAACTGATGCCAATGATCCTCTCGTTTGGCCAGTCCCTGTAGATACAGTTCAACTGTATTGTGAGGTACCAGTTAACTGTTAATAGGGGGTGTACTGGTCTAAATTGAGGCAACTGTACTTGTCGGCACTTTATTGGTGCGATTGTGCCGTTGATACCGATACGTTGGGGACTTTTCTGTAGGAAACAACCAGTACAGTAGTACAGTTTTATTCGGATAGGGGCTTTTCAATCGGTCGCTGGCGAAACTGTGTTTGCGCCAGCGGCTATCTGTACTATTTACACGGCCAGCATCCGGCCGGTTTCTTCCAGGTTTATGTGCCAGCTCAGTGCTTCGCGCAGGATGTGGGGGGTATGCCCGCCGATGGCACAGGCCGCGGTGAAGTAGTCATCCAGCGCCTGGCGGTAGTCGGGGTGCACGCAGTTGTCGATGATGACCCGTGCGCGTTCCCTGGGTGCAAGGCCGCGCAGGTCCGCCAGGCCAACTTCGGTCACGAGGATGTCGACATCGTGCTCGGTATGGTCAACGTGGCTGACCATGGGGACTACGCTGGAGATCGCGCCGGCCTTGGCGATCGACTTGGTCACAAAGATTGCCAGATGGGCATTTCGTGCGAAGTCGCCGGAGCCGCCGATGCCATTCATCATTCGCGTGCCGCAGACATGCGTAGAGTTGACGTTGCCGTACAGATCGAACTCAAGCGCCGTGTTGATGCCGATGATACCGAGGCGACGTACGACTTCCGGGTGGTTGGAAATTTCCTGAGGGCGCAGGACCAGTTTGTCCTTGTAGCGCTCCAGGTTACCGAACACGTCGCTGTTGCGCCGGGCTGACAAAGTGATCGAGCTGCCTGAGGCGAAGCTCAGCTTGCCGGCGTCGATCAGGTCGAATGTCGAGTCCTGCAGGACTTCCGAGTACATCGTAAGGTCTTCGAACGGCGAATCGATCAAGCCGCACATCACCGAGTTGGCGATGGTGCCGATGCCAGCCTGCAAGGGGCCAAGCTTGTTGGTCATGCGCCCGGCAGCGACTTCCTGCTTGAAGAAGTCGATCAGGTGATCGGCGATGGCCTGAGTGTCCACGTCCGGCGGCAAGACGGTGGATGGCGAGTCGGATTGATTGGTGATGACAATCGCCACGATCTTTTCCGGCGGGATCGGGATGGCAGTGCTGCCGATGCGGTCATCCACCTTTACCAGCGGAATGGGCGTGCGGGTCGGGCGATAGGTCGGGATATAGATGTCGTGCAGACCTTCCAGGTTTGGATTGTGTGCAAGGTTGATTTCGACGATGACCTGTTTGGCGAAAATCGCGAAGCTGGCCGAGTTGCCTACCGAGGTGGTGGGCACGATATGGCCCTGTTCGGTGATCGCTACGGCTTCGATGACGGCGATATCCGGCAGCTTGAGCTGTTGGTTGCGCAGTTGCTCGACGGTTTCCGAAAGGTGTTGGTCGATGAACATGACCTCGCCGGCGTTGATTGCCTTGCGCAGGGTGCTGTCCACCTGGAACGGCATGCGCCGCGATAGCACGCCAGCCTCGGTGAGCTGCTTGTCGAGGTCGTTGCCCAGGCTGGCGCCGGTCATCAAGGTGATTTTCAGCGGAGAGATTTTGGCGCGCTCGGCGAGTGCGTGGGGCACGGCCTTGGCTTCGCCCGCGCGGGTGAAGCCGCTCATGCCGACGGTCATGCCGTCCTCAATCAAAGCGGCGGCGTCGGCGGCGCTCATCACCTTATCCAACAACGAAGGCAAGCGAATACGATCACGATACATGGATTGTTATCTCGGGCAACGGAAGCAAGGTGGGCAGTTTAGTGATTTCCAGAAAAATCCTCCCGCTACCATGGTCGAATGCAGACCACTGATTTAGAGCCTTTGGTCGGGTTGGCGGGGATTTTTACAGGCAATAAAAAACCCCAGCCTACTAAAGGCTGAGGTTTTGGGTATTGCGCTGGAGCAGGTTTTACTCGACGGCTTTGACCATGTCCTCGATGACCTTTTTAGCGTCGCCGAACACCATCATGGTTTTGTCGAGGTAGAACAGTTCGTTGTCCAGACCGGCATAACCACTGGCC
Organism: Pseudomonas sp. HY13-MNA-CIBAN-0226; assembly: GCF_040310305.1. Classification (NCBI taxonomy): domain Bacteria; kingdom Pseudomonadati; phylum Pseudomonadota; class Gammaproteobacteria; order Pseudomonadales; family Pseudomonadaceae; genus Pseudomonas; species Pseudomonas sp. HY13-MNA-CIBAN-0226. The sequence continues at coordinate 6,859 of NZ_JBEOPS010000011.1, read as the reverse complement.
ATCGAGCGCTTGTTGACGATGATGGTCTTGGCCTTGAACGCCTCGAGAATCGGCATGCCGGCAATCGGCGATTTAGGATCGTTCTTCGCCGCCGGGTTGACCACGTCGTTCGCCCCGAGCACCAGCACCACGTCGGCCTGGCCGAACTCGGAGTTGATGTCTTCCATCTCGAACACCTGGTCGTAGGGCACTTCGGCCTCGGCCAGCAATACGTTCATGTGCCCAGGCATCCGACCCGCCACCGGGTGAATGGCGTACTTCACGGTCACACCGCGATGGGTGAGCTTCTCGGTGAGTTCCTTGAGCGCATGCTGCGCGCGAGCGACCGCCAGGCCGTAGCCAGGAACGATGATCACGGTATCGGCGTTGGTCAGCAGGAAGGTTGCGTCGTCAGCCGAACCGGATTTAACCGGACGAGCTTCCTTGGCGCCTGCAGGGCCGGCGTCTGCCGTGTTGCCAAAACCACCGAGCAGTACGTTGAAGAACGAACGGTTCATCGCCTTGCACATGATGTACGAGAGGATTGCACCGGACGAACCCACCAGCGAGCCGGCGATGATCAGCATCGAGTTGTTCAGCGAGAAACCGATACCTGCCGCCGCCCAGCCCGAATAGCTGTTGAGCATCGACACTACCACCGGCATGTCCGCGCCACCGATCGGGATGATGATCAGCACGCCCAGGACGAAAGCCAGGGCCAGCATCAGTGCGAAGGCACCGAGGTTGCCGGTGAGCATGAAGGTGATGCCCAGGGCCAGCGTTGCCAGGCCCAGCAGCAGGTTCAGCTTGTGCTGGCCACCGAACTGCACGGGTGCGCCCTGGAACAGGCGGAACTTGTACTTGCCGGATAGCTTGCCGAATGCGATCACCGAACCGGAGAAGGTGATTGCACCGATAGCTGCGCCAAGGAACAGTTCAAGGCGGTTACCCGCAGGGATTGCATCGCCCAGCTGCTTGACGATGCCCAGGGACTGCGGCTCGACCACCGCTGCGATGGCGATGAATACCGCCGCCAGGCCGATCATGCTGTGCATGAAGGCGACCAGTTCCGGCATCTTGGTCATTTCAACGCGCTTGGCCATGATCGAGCCGGCGGTGCCGCCGACCAACAGGCCGACAATGACGTAGCCGATGCCCGCGGTGGCGAGCTCAGCGCCCAGCTTGTAGATCAGGCCCACTGTGGTGAGGATCGCCAGGCCCATGCCGAGCATGCCGAACAGGTTGCCGCGTCGGGAGGTTGTCGGATGGGACAACCCTTTGAGGGCCTGGATGAAGCAGATGGACGCGATCAAGTAGAGCGTCGTGACAAGGTTCATGCTCATTACTTGGGCGCCTCTTCTTTTACGACTTTCGGGGCTTTTTTCTTGAACATCTCAAGCATCCTGCGGGTGACCAGGAAGCCACCGAACACATTCACTGCCGCCAGGGCCACGGCCAGGGTGCCCATGGTCTTGCCCAGCGGGGTCACGGTGAGCGCCGCAGCCAGCATGGCGCCGACAATCACGATCGCCGAGATGGCGTTGGTCACTGCCATCAAGGGGGTGTGCAGTGCAGGCGTAACGTTCCAGACCACGTGGTAACCGACATAAATCGCCAGCACGAAGATGATCAGGTTGTAGATACCGGGGGAGATAAGCTCTTCCATCGTCTGAATCCCTGCTTAGGCGTTTTTGCGGATGACTTGGCCGTCGCGGCACATCAGGCACGCGGCGACGATGTCGTCTTCGAGGTTGATCTCGAACTGGCCTTCCTTGTTGAAGACCAGCTTCAGGAAGTCCAGCAGGTTGCGTGCGTACAGTGCCGAAGCATCTGCCGCCACTGCGCCGGCCAGGTTGGTCGGGCCGCAAATGGTCACGCCATTCTCGACTACTACTTGGTCCGCCACGGTAAGCGGACAGTTGCCGCCCTGGGCTGCGGCGAGGTCGATGACCACCGAGCCGGGTTTCATCTGCGCCACGGTTTCCGCGCTCAGCAATGTCGGTGCCTTGCGGCCAGGGATAAGGGCCGTGGTGATGACGATGTCAGCCTGTTTGGCACGTTCGTGAACGGCCAGGGCCTGGCGCTGCATCCAGCTGGCAGGCATGGGCCGGGCGTAGCCGCCGACACCGACGGCGCACTCACGCTCTTCATCGGTTTCGTAGGGCACGTCGACAAACTTGGCGCCGAGGGATTCGATCTGCTCTTTAACGGCAGGACGCACATCAGACGCTTCGATCACTGCACCCAGGCGCTTTGCTGTGGCAATCGCCTGCAAACCCGCGACGCCGGCGCCGAGAATCAGCACCCGCGCCGCTTTCACGGTGCCCGCAGCGGTCATCAGCATCGGCATGAAGCGTGGATAGTGGTGAGCGGCCAGCAATACGGCTTTATAGCCGGCGATGTTGGCCTGGGAGGACAGCACGTCCAGGCTCTGGGCCCGAGAGGTGCGTGGCGCCGCTTCCAGGGCAAACGCGGTAACGCCGCACTCGGCCAGCTTGGCAATGGTTTCATTGCTGAACGGGTTGAGCATGCCCACCACAACGGTTCCGCTCTTGATCAAAGCGAGTTCGCTGTCGCTGGGAGCGACCACCTTGAGAATCAGCTCGGCACCAAACGCCTCATTGGCACTGCCAATAATCGCGCCTGCCGCTTCATAGGCACTGTCGACAACACTGGCATTGATGCCGGCGCCGCTTTGCACAGTGACCTTATGACCCTGGCCGATCAGCTTCTTGATGGTTTCCGGGGTTGCAGCAACCCGTGTTTCACCCGTCTGGGTTTCGAGAGGAACACCAATGTGCACGTCAAATCTCCTGCGTGATCTTATTGAGTAAACCCAGGCACTTCGGATGGTGCGAGCTGGGGCGGCCGATCAGCACGATCCCGCTAAATAAGGGCGGGGCGCGGCATTTTGCAGGCGAACTTTGCACCCTTCAAGGGATTATGATGCGTGACGGAAAATTAACTACAAGTCACCCCGTGACCGAATGTCGCAAGCATTCGGGCCAAGCCCTTGTTAATCGAGGCCTGCAGGGCGTTTTTGGAAGATTCTGGATTTTGCGCATGAGTCAGGTGAATGAGTAATCATCGCTAGGCAATACCGGCTCAAAGCCACGGTGGCACGAGCTTGTGGCACGATTGTGCTCCCTTCAAGTACAGTCTGCTTAAATGCGACAATTACTTATATCTGTAGTGCTTTGATTTACCTGACTACGAGGTCAGCTTATCGCTGTAAGTCGCTAGGACTCAAGGCTATAGCCCTGCGCTTGATTGACCAGCCAATCACGAAAAGCCCTCAAAGAGGCCGATTCGACCTTTCGCTCTGGAATCATGAGGTAATAGGCCTTGATGCTCGACAGCGCATTTGGGTTCGCAATCACCAGGCGTTTCTCCGCCAGCTCACGCTGAATCAGGAAAGGCGGAATCAGCGCGATGCCCATCTCGTGCATCGCTGCCTGGGCGAGCATGGAGAATAGCTCGTAGCGCGGCCCTGTCATGTCCCGCGGGATATTAAGGTGCTGCGAGTTGAACCATTGGCGCCAGGCATAGGGGCGGGTGGTCTGCTGCAGCAGTGGATACTCTGCAATTTGGGCGGGTGTCAGCGAATCCTGGTGTCCAAGCAGGTGCGGGCTGCAGACAGGCATCGGATTTTCCCCCATCAGCCTGTGGGATTCAGTACCCGACCAATCGGCGTCGCCAAAGTAGATAGCCGCATCGAAATCCGTGTCGGCAAACAGGAAGGGGCGGGTCCGGTTGGTCAGGTTGACGGTTACTTCCGGATGCTTGTGCTGGAAGTCTTTCAACCGAGGCAGCAGCCACTGTGTGCCAAATGTCGGCACCACAGCGAGTTCGATGACGTTGGCGCCTTGCTGACCCATCACCGACAAGGTATCGCGCTCAACCGCGTCCAGCTGGGTGGCCACTCGCCGGCTGTAGGAAAGCCCGGCTTCGGTCAGTTTCACTCCGCGACGAGAGCGTCGGAACAGTTCGACACTCAGGAACTCCTCGAGGCTGGCGATCTGTCGGCAAATGGCGCCCTGCGTCAGCGAAAGCTCCTGGGCTGCCTTGGTAAAGCTCTCGTGGCGCGCAGCCGCTTCAAAGCTGATCAGGGCGGTTGTACTGGGGATTTTTCTGCGCATGTACCTCAACCTCACTAATCCATCGCATGATTCGACTTTGGCGATGTTACGGAGTGAGAAATTAGCACAACAGTATGCAAAATCCTCGTTTGCCCTTGCGCTTGGGCAGGCCTAGGATCAATCCACGTTATTTGATGCCTTTCGAGAGGACTTGCTCATGGCCGGTAAAGCTAGCTTCAACTGGATCGATCCGCTGCTGCTGGATCAACAGCTCACTGAAGAAGAACGCATGATTCGCGATACCGCCGAGCAATTCGCTCAGCAGAAGCTGGCGCCGCGTGTTCTGGAAGCTTTCCGTCATGAAAAGACTGACCCGGCGATCTTCCGCGAGATGGGTGAGGTGGGCCTGTTGGGCGCAACCATCCCTGAACAATACGGCGGCAGTGGCCTGAACTACGTCAGCTATGGCCTGATCGCTCGTGAGGTTGAGCGCGTCGACTCCGGTTACCGTTCGATGATGAGCGTGCAGTCCTCGCTGGTGATGGTGCCTATCAATGAATTCGGTACCGAAGCGCAAAAACAGAAGTACCTGCCGAATTTGGCGTCGGGTGAGTGGATCGGTTGCTTCGGTCTGACCGAGCCTAACCACGGTTCCGACCCGGGAGCGATGATCACCCGTGCGCGCAAGGTCGAAGGCGGCTACAGCCTGACAGGCAGCAAGATGTGGATCACTAACAGCCCGATCGCCGACGTGTTCGTGGTCTGGGGCAAGGACGATGCCGGCGATATCCGCGGTTTTGTACTCGAGAAGGGCTGGAAAGGCCTGAGCGCACCGGCAATTCACGGCAAGGTAGGCCTGCGGGCATCGATCACCGGCGAAATCGTCATGGACAACGTGTTCGTTCCTGAAGAGAACATCTTCCCGGACGTGCGCGGCTTGAAAGGTCCGTTCACCTGCCTCAACTCCGCCCGCTACGGCATTTCCTGGGGCGCGCTGGGTGCGGCTGAGTTCTGCTGGCACACCGCTCGTCAATACACCCTGGATCGTCAGCAGTTCGGGCGTCCTTTGGCGGCCACTCAGTTGATCCAGAAAAAACTGGCCGACATGCAGACCGAGATCACCCTGGCATTGCAAGGCTGCCTGCGTCTGGGTCGTATGAAAGACGAAGGCACTGCAGCGGTCGAGATCACCTCGATGATGAAGCGCAACTCCTGCGGCAAGTCCCTGGATATCGCGCGCATGGCTCGCGACATGCTGGGCGGCAACGGTATCTCCGACGAATTCGGCGTTGCACGGCACCTGGTCAACCTGGAAGTGGTGAATACCTACGAGGGCACGCATGACGTTCACGCGCTGATCCTTGGTCGCGCCCAGACTGGCCTGCAGGCGTTCTACTAATAGGAGAACGGCCATGGGCGCGCTTTCGCATCTGCGGGTACTGGATTTATCACGCGTACTGGCCGGACCCTGGTCCGGGCAGATCCTCGCTGACCTTGGCGCTGAAGTGATCAAGGTCGAGCGCCCGGGCAATGGTGATGACACGCGCGCCTGGGGCCCGCCTTTCCTGAAGGATGCCTATGGCGAGAACACCAGCGAAGCGGCTTATTACCTGTCCGCCAATCGCAACAAGCAATCGGTGACCATCGACTTCACTCGCCCTGAAGGGCAGAAGCTGGTGCGCGACCTGGCGGCCAAGTCGGACATCCTGATCGAGAACTTCAAAGTCGGCGGCCTGGCTGCTTATGGTCTGGACTATGAGTCACTGAAGGCTATAAATCCCAATCTGATCTATTGCTCGATTACCGGATTCGGCCAGACCGGCCCCTATGCCAAGCGCGCTGGATACGATTTCATGATCCAGGGGCTTGGTGGCTTGATGAGCCTCACCGGGCGGCCTGAGGGTGATGAGGGCGCGGGGCCGGTGAAGGTTGGCGTCGCCCTGACGGACATATTGACCGGGCTGTATTCGACCGTCGCGATTCTGGCAGCGCTGGCGCATCGGGATCACAGTGGCGGCGGCCAGCACATTGATATGGCGTTGCTGGATGTCCAGGTGGCCTGTCTGGCTAACCAGGCGATGAACTACTTGACGACCGGTAATGCACCCAAGCGCTTGGGCAATGCCCATCCAAACATAGTGCCTTATCAGGATTTTCCTACGGCGGATGGTGATTTCATCCTTACCGTGGGTAACGATGGGCAGTTCCGCAAGTTTGCCGAGGTGGCGGGTCAGCCACAGTGGGCTGACGATCCGCGGTTCGCTACCAACAAGTTGCGGGTGGCCAATCGTGCCGAACTGATTCCTCTCATTCGCCAGGCGACCGTATTCAAGACAACCGCCGAGTGGGTGTTGCAGCTCGAGCAGGCGGGCGTGCCCTGCGGGCCGATCAACGACCTGGCGCAAATGTTTGCCGACCCCCAGGTGAAGGCTCGAGGGCTGGCGATTGAACTGCCCCATGCGCTCGCTGGCATGGTGCCGCAAGTGGCGAGTCCGATTCGCCTGTCCGAAACACCGGTGGAATACCGTAATGCGCCGCCTTTGTTGGGAGAGCACACGCTGGAGGTGCTGCAGCGGGTGTTGGGTCTGGATGCTGGTGCGGTGGCCGCCTTCAAGGAAGCCGGGGTGCTTTAAGCTGTTCCTTCTATATAGAGGTGTACTTATATAGAAGGAAAGGCGCGTTTTCGGCCCTTTCCTAACTAATTGATGGAAAAGCAGAATTTACGCTTGACGGCAGATCTCAGGTGTCTATAATTCGCCCCACTTCCGGCGCAGTCGAAACGGAAAACTCCTTGGTAAACA
>NZ_JBEOPS010000010.1:0-217591 GCF_040310305.1 Pseudomonas sp. HY13-MNA-CIBAN-0226 | reverse complement strand
AGCACCAACGAGCTTAGACCTCTCTCGCTGGGTGCTGGGTCAACATACAAGGAGCTGCCGCAGGCTGCGATCTTTTGATTTTGATCTTCATAAAGCAAGATCAAAAGATCGCAGCCTGCGGCAGCTCCTACAGGGGCGATATGTTCCGTATATCTATAAGGTTGATAATAGACAGAGTTTTACATTGAACCCGAGGGGGTGTCTGACTATAATGGCGCGCTTCCATTTTCCCGCTCGGGAGCCCCCGCGATGCTGCGTATCAGCCAAGAAGCTCTGACATTCGACGACATTCTCCTAGTGCCCGGTTATTCCGAGGTGCTTCCTAACGAAGTCAGTCTCAAGACCCGCCTAACCCGTGGCATCGAGCTGAATATTCCTCTGGTTTCTGCCGCCATGGACACCGTCACTGAAGCCCGACTGGCAATTGCCATGGCTCAGGAAGGTGGCATCGGTATTATCCACAAGAACATGACCATCGAGCAGCAAGCTGCCGAAGTGCGCAAGGTCAAGCGTTACGAAGCCGGCGTGGTCAAGGATCCGATCACCATCGAGGCTGACGCCACGGTGCGTGAACTGTTCGAACTGACCCGCCTGCACAACATCTCCGGTGTTCCGGTACTGCACGATGGCGACCTGGTCGGCATCGTCACTTCCCGTGACGTGCGTTTTGAAAATCGTATGGAAGCCACTGTCCGTGAAGTGATGACGCCTAAAGAGCGCCTGGTCACGGTCAAGGAAGGCGCCGACAAGAACGACGTTCGCGAGCTGTTGCACAAACACCGCATCGAACGCGTCCTGATCGTCGACGGCAAGTTTGCCCTCAAGGGCATGATGACCGTCAATGACATCGAAAAAGCCAAGGCTTACCCGCTGGCCAGCAAGGACGATCAAGGTCGTCTGCGCGTAGGCGCTGCAGTCGGCACCGGTAAAGACACCGGCGATCGCGTTGCGGCGCTGGTAAATGCCGGCGTTGACGTGGTGGTGGTCGACACCGCCCACGGTCACTCCAAGGGTGTGATCGACCGCGTTCGCTGGGTCAAGCAGAACTTCCCTGACGTGCAGGTCATCGGCGGCAACATCGCCACCGGCGCTGCCGCCAAGGCCCTGGCCGAAGCGGGTGCTGATGCAGTCAAGGTCGGTATCGGCCCTGGCTCGATCTGCACCACCCGTATCGTCGCTGGTGTAGGCGTGCCGCAAATCAGTGCCATCGCCAACGTCGCCGCAGCCCTTGAAGGCACCGGCGTTCCGTTGATCGCCGACGGCGGCATCCGTTTCTCCGGTGACCTGTCCAAGGCCATCGTAGCCGGTGCTTCCTGCGTGATGATGGGCTCGATGTTCGCCGGTACTGAAGAAGCGCCGGGCGAAATCGAACTGTTCCAGGGCCGTTCGTACAAGGCTTACCGTGGCATGGGTTCGCTGGGCGCCATGTCCCAGGCCCAGGGCTCTTCCGACCGCTACTTCCAGGATTCCTCGGCAGGCGCCGAGAAGCTTGTACCTGAAGGCATCGAAGGGCGTGTTCCGTACAAGGGCACCCTGAGCGCCATCATTCACCAGCTGATGGGCGGCCTGCGTTCCTCGATGGGTTACACCGGCAGTGCCGACATCGAAGAAATGCGCACCAAGCCCGAGTTCGTGCGGATCACCGGCGCCGGCATGGCCGAGTCCCACGTGCATGACGTGCAGATCACCAAGGAAGCGCCAAACTACCGCGTAGGTTGAGGCTTCAAGCACAAAGTTAAGTAACCGGGGCTGTTTTCTTCAGCCCCGAGTTGTTTCTGAATCACGACTGTTTCTGAATTACTTAGACGAGACTGAATCATGTCCCTCGACATTCACGCTCACCGCATCCTGATCCTCGACTTCGGTTCCCAGTACACCCAGCTGATTGCCCGCCGCGTGCGTGAGATCGGCGTGTACTGCGAACTGCATCCGTTCGACATGGATGAAGACGCGATTCGCGAATTCGCTCCGAAAGGCGTCATTCTCGCCGGCGGCCCCGAGTCCGTGCACGAAGCCAACAGCCCGCGCTGCCCGCAGGCGGTGTTTGACCTGGGCGTGCCGGTCTTCGGTATCTGCTACGGCATGCAGACCATGGCTGAACAGCTGGGTGGCAAGGTTGAAGGTTCCGAGCTGCGTGAGTTCGGTTACGCCCGTGTCGACGTGGTCGGCAAGAGCCGCCTGCTCGACGGCATCGAAGACCACATCGACGCTGACGGCCTGTTCGGCCTCGACGTGTGGATGAGCCATGGTGACAAGGTCACCAGGATGCCGCAGGAATTCCACATCCTGGCCAGCACTCCAAGCTGCCCGATCGCCGGCATGTTTGACGACGCTCGCGGCTACTACGGCGTGCAGTTCCACCCGGAAGTGACCCACACCAAGCAGGGCGGTCGCATCCTGTCGCGTTTCATCCTCGACATCTGCGGCTGTGAAGCCCTGTGGACTCCGTCGAAGATTGCCGAAGACGCCATCGCCAACATCCGCGCCCAGGTGGGTACCGACAACGTACTGCTGGGCCTGTCCGGCGGCGTCGACTCCTCGGTGGTTGCGGCCCTGTTGCACAAGGCCATCGGCGACCAGCTGACCTGCGTCTTTGTCGACAACGGCCTGCTGCGCCTGCACGAAGGTGAGCAAGTGATGGCCATGTTCGCCGAGAACATGGGCGTCAAGGTGATCCGCGCCAACGCTGAGGACCAGTTCCTCAACAACCTGGCTGGCGAAAGCGACCCGGAGAAAAAGCGCAAGATCATCGGTCGCACCTTCATCGACGTGTTTGATGCCCAGTCCAACAAACTGGACAACATTAAATACCTCGCCCAGGGCACCATCTATCCGGACGTGATTGAGTCGGCTGGCGCGAAAAGCGGCAAGGCCCACGTGATCAAGTCGCACCACAACGTGGGCGGCCTGCCGGAAGAAATGAACCTCAAGCTGGTTGAACCCCTGCGCGAGCTGTTCAAGGACGAGGTCCGTCGCCTGGGCCTGGAACTCGGCCTGCCGTACGACATGGTCTACCGTCACCCGTTCCCGGGCCCGGGCCTGGGCGTGCGGATCCTCGGTGAAGTGAAGAAGGAATACGCCGACCTGTTGCGTCGTGCCGACCACATCTTCATCGAAGAACTGCGCAAGGCCGACTGGTACCACAAGGTCAGCCAGGCGTTCGTAGTGTTCCAGCCGGTGAAATCGGTTGGCGTGGTTGGCGATGGCCGTCGTTACGCCTGGGTCGTGGCCCTGCGTGCCGTGGAAACCATCGACTTCATGACCGCGCGTTGGGCACACCTGCCCTACGAACTGCTGGAAACCGTCAGCGGCCGGATCATCAATGAAATCGAAGGCATCTCCCGCGTGACCTACGACGTGTCGAGCAAGCCGCCAGCGACCATTGAGTGGGAGTGAGGTTTGGTTTCAACTATCTGATTTTATTGTAAAAATAAGAATTGATAGTGATCTTCACTACGTCATCAATGGCGTTTTTAATGGCGCCCATCGTACGTATGTGAGAGAGCTACATCGATACCATGTCCCGGACAAGGAATGCCGGCATGGTATCGAGAACGCTTAGCAGCGCAGATGTCAGCAATAACTGTTTGCCCATCTCCCCTATGGTGTTGGCGTGTGTTTTGAAGAACTTTACGCGCAACCTTCAACCCGCGCAGATTTCCGGCTAGAAGTTATCAATCGCGTTGCACATCGACACCTTCCCTGCTGGCTGCGGTTGGACCATCGCCCACTGCTTGCCGCCCGCCTCCAATTCATCCAGCTGGAACGAACAGTCCGCCGACATGGTGGCCTGCACCATGTAGTCCACGCCAGGCCGAGGGACGAAGGTCATGGTCTTGGCACACTGCCGGGAATATTGCAGGCGCCCCAGGTAATGGAACGCGATCGGCTTGTTCGCCGGCACCACCAGCTCCGACGAGACCGCACCGGCCCACGAAAAGATCGGTCCGGGAATGCCGAGGTTTTCGCCGTTATGGTCGGGGAAGCCGGGTTTCGCCGACGCCATCACCCCCGCGCCGGGCACGTTCCAGTCGAGGCAATCACGCTCCGGCACGGCGCGCACCAGGCCGTCGGTGAGCAGGCGGATACGCGCGGTCTCGCCGCCCTGCGGGGGCACATAGCCGGTGGACAGCGAACGCACGTTCGCCACTTGGCCGCAGCCGCCGAGCGATAGCAGCAGCACGGCGGGGATTACAGGCAACAGTCTCATCAGGAATCGACTCGTAGGGGGAAGTTAAGGCTGGCGGCAGTTCTGGTTGACCGACAGATGTGGCGCCGGCTCATAGCTCACGCGCTGCAAACCATCGGCGTCCTGGAACAGGAAGTATTTGACGCGACAGTCCTTGAACATCCCTGAGTAACCCTCCGCCCGGAAGCCTTGGCCATCGACCTGTTTGGTCACGGTATTGTTGCGGCTGACCACCGCGAGCACCTTCTGATAGCTGTCGCCCATGTTTACCCCAGGCTCGCCGGTGATCGCGGCCGAGGAGGCGCAACCACCCAGCGCTGTTGCCGCCAGGGCCAATGCGGCACCATACAATCCGTTGCGTAGATTGTTCATTCCCTGTGTCCTTTTGGTGATGGATTAACGGCGGCCGTCGCACACCGGCGATTCGCCAATACGACCGAGCTTGCACATGTCCAAGTTATCTTTGCGTTTGTAGCCTGCGTCTTTCATGCAATAGAAGTTCAGTAACCTCACATCGATTGGCGACCTGTCTCCTGCGCCGTCAACATTGGTATATCCGCACGCACGCATCGCAGCAATGATCCCGGTCTGCGATACGCCCTCCTTGTACCATTTTGTGTAATCCGGAGCCGGCGGTTGAAAGCCCCTTCCCGTGCAGCCAACCAGTAACACAGCGCAAAAACTCAGCAACAGGCTCCTCGTGAACATGGCGTTCTTCCTTATGGGTTGACTCGGATAAGTGTGGGACGCCGTAGGGTGAGTCGCTCTAGAAGGGTTTGCAAGCGGCCCCGGCATCCTCATAGCGGTTATGCACTGTTTGATTGCCGTCCAGCACGTTCAGTCATTCCCATAGGCGAGCATGTTTCAGCTTATGAAGTATTGGTCCATTTACCAACATTTCACTGACCGTAACTCCTGGTCTGCGAGTACTTTCCGGTATTGGATCTTGAGTCAATATAGGATCAGTGCGGAATTGGCAGACGGGTCAATTCCCCAGCCGAGCATGACATCGCATGAATGATGCATTGCGTGTGAAAACAGGTTTTCGTTTATGATATTTTTCGTGGTATCAGCAGAGATGATCAAAATAAAGATATGATTTATATTGGTTTTTTAAGATTGTTTATGTTCGAGTGGGAGTAGGCTGATTCGCAACTATTTGATTTTTATCTAAAAAATAAGAATAGATAGTGATGTTTGCTACGTTGTCAATGGCGTTTTTAATGGCGCACATCGTAAGTATTTGAGAGCGCTAGATCGATACCATGTCCCGGATAAGGAATGCCGACATGGTATCGAGAACGCTTAGCCGAGCAGATGTCAGCAGTAACTGTTTGCCAGTCTCCACTTCGAGTAACTCTCCGCACGGAAGCCTTGGCCATCGATCTGTTTGGTCACGATATTGCCGTTGCTGACCACGGCGAGCACCTTTTGATTGCCGTCCCCATGTTCACCCCAGGCTTGCCGTTGATAGCGGTCTAGGTGGTGCAACCACCCGGCGCTGATGCCGCCAACACAAGTGTAGTGCCGTACAGTCCGTTGCGTAGATCGTTCATTCCCTGCTTTCTTTTGCTGATGGGTTACCGGCGGCCTTCACACACCGGCGATTCGCCGATGCGGCCTTCCTTGCACAGATCAATGTTATCTGTGCGCTTGAAACCGGAGTCTTTCATGCAATAAAACTGCGTGAGTACCTCGTCAATAGGCGTCGTGTCCCCCGTCCCTGTCAGGTTGGTATAGCCGCATGCGGTCATAGCGCTCTTGACACCCTCTTGCGAGACCCCGCTTTTTTTCCAATTGGTAAATTCCGGCGGCGGCGGTTGAAAGCCCCTACCTGTGCAGCCGATCAGTAACAACGCGCAAAAACTCAACAGCAGGTTCCTGGTAAACATGGCGTCTTCCCTGATGGTATGACTCGGAAAGCATGTGATACGCCGTCGTCTGACTCTTTCTAGACAGGTCTGCGCATTCCCACGCGGAGTGTGCGAACAATCATTACCGGCGGCCTTCGCACACCGGCGATTCGCCAATGCGGCCTTCGCACACCGGCGATTCGCCAATGCGGCCTAGCTTGCACAGGTCGAGATTATCCCTGCGCTTGAACCCTGCGTCCTTCATACAGTAGAACCGCGTCAGCACAACATCAATCGGCGAGGTGTCTCCCGCGCCATGAAGATTGGTATACCCGCAAGCACGCATGGCGTTGTCGACGCCCGATTGGGTTACCCCCTTTTTCTACCACAGTGTGTAGTCCCCGGGTGGCGGTTGAAAAGGGGTACAGCCCCCAACTACTGCCAGAAGGCTCAGGCCCAACAACTGATTTCGAGTCAGCAACATCACATTCTCCATGTCCATGAGCGCCCCGGACTGTGCCCTGTTGACCCAATATTAGCGCTGCAGAGCGCTAACGTAGCGAGGAAAAATACTGTGTAGGCGGTTTACCCAGGGCTTTCTTGAACATCGTGATGAAGGCATTAACAGAGTCATATCCCAGAATGCCCGCCACACGCTGCACGGATACCCCCTCCGCCAAATGGCTCAGCGCGATCATCAAATGCAACTGTTGGCGCCAGCGTCCGAAGCTCAGCCCGGTCGTGCTTTCTACAAGCCTGGCCAGCGTTCGTTCACTGGTTGCAAGACGAGTGGCCCACTCGCGCAACGTGGTTCGGTCGCCTGGATCTGAGAAGAGCGTATCCGCGATTTGTTTGATCTTGGGGTGGTCTGATATCGGCAAATGCAACTCTTTCAGCGGAGCATCGGAAAGCTGCTCAAGCAGCACTGCAACCAGCCGCGCTGTCTTGCCCTCGGAATGGTAAGCAGGTTCCTGTTCAGCGAGATGCAGGATCATCTCCCGAACAAGGGGCGTAATGGCAACCGTGCAGCATTCTTCAGGCATGGCTGCCGCACCGGGCTCAACGAACAGAAAGCAGGTCCGGGCGTTTCTGGTCACTCGGCAACTGTGCGGCGTGCCGCCCGGGATCCATACGGCGTGCTGGGGAGGGACAAGCCAGAGTGCATTTTGCAGCTCACAGCTCACTGCGCCATGCAAAGACAGGATCAGCTGGCCTTTACGATGATCATGCGGGCGGGCACCCGAATCATTGAGGTCAGGCGCAACCTTGAGGGCAATCGCTGCCTGGGCGAAAAGATCTGAATCGAAATCTTCCGGCGAGGAAACGATATTTTTTGAGCTTGGCATAATTTAGGTATCTAGTGTCTTGATATCTATATTATACAGTTCTGAAGTTCTCTACAGTTGTCTTCTTTCAAGAGGACAGATAAAGAATATGTCAAATACAAAAAACAAGTGGCATGCCATCGCGCTCGTCGCAGGCATTCTGCTTATTGCCGTGAACCTGCGCGTTCCCTTTACCAGCATCGCGCCCGTTTTGCCGCTGATCCAGAATGATTTTGGCTTGAGCGCCTCAGCTCTAGGCCTGCTTACTTCACTGCCATTACTTGCCTTTGCAGCCTTCTCCCCGCTCAGCGCATCGGTCGCCCGCAGGTTCGGCATCGAGCGCACGCTTTTCGGTGCACTGTTGGTCATTTCAGCGGGCATCCTGCTCCGCTCCGCAGGCAGCGCGTGGGCGTTGTACGCCGGTACGATATTGATAGGCACTGGGATCGCCCTGGGCAACGTGCTGCTGCCCGGCCTTATCAAACGCGACTTCTCGACAAAAATGGCGTCCATGACCGGCGCTTATTCCATCACGATGGGCGCAGCGGGCGCTGTCGGTTCAGCCGTAATAGTTCCGCTGACCCAATCATGGGGATGGCCGATTGCCCTGAGTTTGTTGGTCGCAGCCCCGTTGTTGGCGCTGGTGGTGTGGCTGCCGCAGTTGAAAAAACACGAACACGTAAATCTGTCCGGTCCGAAACAAGCGCCAACCGTGGCCGTCTGGCGTTCGCCGCTGGCATGGCAGGTCACACTGTTCATGGGGCTGAACGCGATGCCTTTTTATGTCGCCGTCGGCTGGCTGCCGACCATTCTGATGGACCATGGCATATCCCCGGAGCAAGCAGGCACGGTACACGGCACGCTTCAACTGACCACGGCCATTCCCGGCTTGATTCTGGCGGCCACGCTTCGCCGTCTCAAAGACCAGAAACTGGCAGCCGCTACCGTCAGCCTGTTAACCGCCTCATCCCTGATCGGGCTCATTTACGCGCCAGACTTCGCCATGTTGTGGGCCGCGTTCCTGGGCTTCGGCTCTGGTGCCAGCATGATGCTCGGCCTGACCTTCATCGGCCTGCGCACAAAAAATGCCGGTGACACGGCGGCACTGTCAGGAATGGCGCAGTGCGTCGGCTACCTGATGGCAGCCGCAGGCCCCTTGCTGCTAGGCCAACTGCACGACTGGACCGGTGGCTGGACAGCACCGCTGCTGATCACAGCCGCAATCTCCGTAGCCGGCGCATTCATCGGAATGCTGGCCGGGCGCAACGTTCAACTTGAACCTGCTGAATCATCGTCGCGAACAAGACCAGCAATCCAGTCAGCGAATGCGCTCACAGCTGGCGATAGAAAGCGCTGATGCGGGTATAGCAGGTGCACAGGAACCGATGCGGGCTGCCAGTCAGCAAGTACTTCAACCAGCCGCCCTTTTCGCAGATGCTCGCTGACCACGTTCTCAGCGAGCTGCACCAGCCCTAAACCTTCAAGGCACATTTTGATGTAAAGCCCAGTCTCGTTGACAGCCGCTGTGCCGTTCACCGGGACTGAGATTTTTTCGGTGCCACGGGCAAAGCGCATTTCACCTGCTTGCCTTGCACGGCCCGAGAAGTAATGAATGGCCCGGTGGTGAGACAAATCTTGCGGATTTTGCGGAGTACCGTTCTCTTCGAGATAGGCGGCAGACGCACAGGTCACCCAGCGAAACCGACCGAGTGGGCGCGCAACGAGCGTTGAGTCATCGAGCTCGCCTGTACGAATAACGCAATCGACACCCTCTTGAACCAGATCAACCTGCCGATCGTTGACGCCTATCATCAGGTAGATATCCGGGTAGCGCCTGTAGAAGTCTTGCAGGTTTGGCATGACGATGAAGTGTGCAATGCCACCCGGCATATCGACACGCAAACGCCCCTGTGGCCGTTTTACGGAATCCGTCAGGCTGGTCTCTGTGTGTTCGATCAGCTCCAATATTTCCCTGCATTGCGCCAGATATTGAGCGCCCTCATGCGTCAGGCTGACCCGTCGCGTTGTTCTGTTCAGCAGGCGCACCTGCAAGTACTTCTCAAGATTTTTGACGCTGCTGGTAACTGTCGAGGCCGGCAGAGAGAGCGTCTGCGCCGCCTGGATAAAGCTTTCTGCTTCAGCCACACGAACGAAAACCTGCATCGCTTGAATACGGTCCATGACTGTTAGCAGCCTCAAAGCAGTGATCGGGGGAAGTCGTTATTATTCGTAAATATTGAATAATAAAAACAGTTTAACCATCTTTTTCCCGTAGTACCGCATTGCGTACATTGCTTCCAACGAAATTTGAAGAGGTGTACAGAAAATGGCTGAATATAACCGCAGCATCGTGCAGGCCCCGGCCGCTCCGGCCGCCCGCACCCTTATCCGCGGCGCCACTGTGCTGAGCATGGATGGTGATATCGGCAATCTGGCGCGCGGCGATATCCTTATCGAAGGCAGCACCATCACGGCCATAGGTGAAAACATTGAGGCCGGCGACGCTGTTGTTATCGAGGCATCCGGCATGATTGCCATGCCCGGCATGGTCGATACGCATCGTCACTCCTGGGAGGGCCAACTGCGTCGAATCAATCCGAATGCCGAAACCCTGGAAGATTACTGCAACGCCACGCACTTCTCGTTCGCCAAATACTATCGCCCGGCTGACATGTATATCGGCAACTTGCTGACTGCGCTGGGCTGCATCGATGCCGGCATCACCACCGTGGTCGATAACTCGCACAACAGCCGCACCGGCTCGCACTCCGATGCTGCGGTAGAGGCGCTGCTTGATGCTGGTATCCGATCTGTACACGCCTCTGGTGCGCCAGTTTCCGGTGAGTGGGACAAAGCCCACTGGCCCGGCAACCTGGAGCGCCTGCAGGAAAAATACGTCAAGAACGGCGACAATCCACTGCTCTCGCTGGCGGTGATGGCGCAGCTGGAGCCTGAGCTATGGGCTGAAGCCCGGCGCTTGGGGCTGCCGATCATTACCGAATTTTTCGGCGGGGACATGGCAGCTGAGTTGGAGGGTTTGCATCGCGAGGGTCTGCTGCGCCCCGATAACATCTTCAACCACTGCACAGCGCTGCCGGACGCCGGCTGGAAAATCCTTCGCGAGGCTGGCGTGCGGGTCAACGTATGCCCGCGTTCAGATGCCCACTACGGCATTGAATATGGAATGTTCGCCATGCAGTCGGCCCAGCGTCACGGCATCAGTCCGGGGCTGAGTGTCGATAACGAAACCTCCTACAGCGGTGACATGTTCATGGAGATGCGGGTGGCGTTCTACCTGCAGCGCGTCATGGGCATGCACCAGCAGCGCTGCTGCGGCGCAGAACATCATCCGGTGACCCTGCCTGCTCATGGCCTGCTCAAAGCCGCCACTCTCGACGGCGCTACCTGTGCCGGATTGCAGGACAAAGTCGGCAGCCTGGCCCCCGGCAAACAGGCCGACCTGATCCTTATCAATGCGCAGGACATCAACCTTTACCCGTCGGGTAACGCATTCGGCACCGTGGTACACGCGGCCGAACGCAGCAATGTCGACACGGTCATGATTGGCGGGCGCATCGTCAAGCGCGGCGGCAAGGTGCTGGGCGTGGACAGCGAAAGGCTGCGTGCAGCAATCGACGAATCCCGTGAGCATCTGTTTGCTGCCGCAGGCTACCAGCCGGATATTTTTGCCGAGACATTTATGCCGCTTGAGTCAGCCAAGTAAGGAGACGCGAGATGAACGCAGCCTACTACCTGCTGGCCATCGCCGCAGGGCTTGGCATAACCCTGCAGACCACGCTGAATGGTCAACTCGCTAAAGGTGTGGGTGGAGATTCCGTAGCGGCGGCGCTGTTCTCATTTACTGCCGGTGCGGTATGCCTGGGCGTCTTTTCATTGATGCGCGGCGGGATAGTGGCCTCACTGGCGGCTATACCTGCCCAGCCCTGGTGGAGCCTGCTGGGCGGTCTGCTGGGTGCCGGTGCCTTGCTTAGTTATGTGGTGCTTGCGCCAAAAATCGGTCTGTCAGCCCTGCTGGGCCTCGCTATCGCAGGGCAGATTGTCTCGTCACTGGTTATCGATCATTTCGGAATGATGGGGGCATCGGAAAGGCCGGTGTCTCTCGTCAAGTTGGCCGGGTCGATGGTGATGCTCGCAGGCTTGGCCATCGCCCTGTTCGGTGACAGGTGGTCAGCGCTGTTCTCCAACTGACTGCCTTGTTTACCCCATCCTGTTTCGTAGGACGCAACCATGTTTAAAACCCTAACCGACACCACCAGCCTCCTTGGCGAGTGCCCTATCTGGTGTGAAAGAACGGAACGCCTGTTCTGGACCGATATCCCAGGTTGCGAACTGCTTGCTCTGGACCCCGAAAGCGGCGAAGTGCAGCGTTGCTCCCTGCCAGAGCCGCTAGGGTCATTTGCCCTCACGGCAGACGAAGACATATTGCTGATGGGACTGGCATCCTGCCTGGGCTACTACAACCTGAGCACCGGTCGTTTCAGCAAAATCACAGCCACCCCTGGCGTGGCAGGAACCCGGATCAATGATGGTCGCTGCGACCGTATGGGAAACTTCGTATTCAGCACTATGGACACCGGCGAGCCGGTGCAAACCATAGGCAGATTTCACCGGCTCAATGCCGCGACGCTCGAGACAGAAACGCTGGACCTTCTCGAAGTGGCGATCCCGAACAGCATCTGTTTTAGCCCGGGCGGTTCCACCATGTATTACGCGGACTCCCTGCAAGGATGCATTTTCTGCTGTGATTACCCGTCGCTAGAAAACCAGCGTGTATTCACTACAGTCAACGGTCAGGGTGCTCCAGACGGTTCTTGTATTGATGCGCAGGGTTTTCTCTGGAATGCGGAATGGGGCGGTAGCAGAGTCGTGCGTTACGCGACTGACGGCAAAGTTGACAGCGTGATCGACTCCCCGTGTATTCAGACCACTTGCCCGGTGTTAGCGGGACCTGATTATGAAACGCTTTACTGCACCAGCGCACGGATAGGGCTGGATAAGCCGGCAGATTTCGATGGCACGCTGATAAAAGCCGAAGCGATTGTCGCTGCGGGACTTCCAGAAGAACGATTTACAGGGCTACTGAACTGAGTAGCTAAGCGTCAGCTCTCGGCAGCCTTTGCCCCGAGAGAGGCTAATCCGACTTCTTGAACGGTTTACTGTGCATGGCATTTTTCATGGTTGTTTAATTATCCAATGTCTGAAAGCTCTGTTTTATAAAGTTTTTTTCGATCAATTGATAATAGAGTGGGAATGATTGGACGTCCGGCATTGTCCGGCACCAACTAGCAAGAAATGCCCTGAAGCCCGCGTAATTGCGGGCTTTTGGCTTTTTGGGTCTGGCAAATTCTGGCAGCTTTGTGCATCAGCCTGAAACAACAAAGCCCGCCAATGCGGGCTTTGTTGTTTCAGGCGAAGACGTTGATCAGAAGTCGTAACGCACGTTCGCAGTGAAGGTGTCGGCGTCGAAACCACTGCTGGTCAGGTAGTTGTACGTTCCTCCCACACTCCACGCACCCACGCGGTAGTTCGCGCCCACTCCCAGCTCATAGCTGTCGCGCGCCGGTGTCGCGCCTGTGGTGGTGAACGGGGTACCGCCGAGCACGAAAGTGGAGGTGGTGGCGGCCTTGTCGCCGATGAAATCGTGCCAGGCCATCAGCTTGGCTTGCGGTTCCAGGCTGCCCACACCTACGTCAAAAGCAGCTGCCAGACGGGCACCCAGGCCCATTTCGCCGATTTCATAGCGCTGGCTGCCGACGTCGAGGGCGGCTGAGCTACCTTTTTCACGGTACGAATCCATCGATACGTTGGCATAGCGCGCACCGATCTGTGGTTCCAGCAGCCACTGCTTGTCGAGCTGGAAAGTATAGCCAGCCAGTGCGTTGACGCCGAAGATCTCACTGTCGTAGTCGGCTTTGGCGCGGGTACCGGCGATGTAGCGTTTGGACTCGTTGTCGTTCCAGCCATACATCAGCGAGGTGTCGACAAAGAAGTTGTCACGAGCCCAGTTGCCGTACAGCGTCAGTGCATGGCCGCTGACGTCGGTTTTTTTGCCCAGATCGGATTTGACGTCGCTGGTCAGGTAGCTGTAAGCCAGGCCCACCGTGGTATCGGCGTTGAGCTTGCCGTCGGCACCCACGGCGATGCCGTTGGTATTTGCGTCGTAGCCGTCGACACCATGGCGGGTGTCCTGGTTGGCATCGCTGGACAGTGCTTGCATCCATACGCCTTGTTCTGCCAAGACGTCACCGGAGGACAGACCGCTACGCGCTTTGCTGGCGCGGCGGTTGATGGCACTTGCGACCAGGTTCTGGCTGTTGGTGGCGGCGTTGATGACTCCACGGCTGACGTCCGGGGTCAGAGTTTCGGCAAGTTTGGCCAGGTCTTCACTGGTGGCTGCGTTGGCGAAACTCTGGAATACCGGGTCGCTTTCGTCCATCTGGCCCATGACCGTGTTCTTGACCGGCTTGATGGCGTTTACCGCGTTGCCCGAACCACTGGCACCCTGCAGGTCTTCCGTGATCACCTCATCACTGCGGGTGGCAACCAGTGCTTTCACGTCCTGGCCTTCAATGCCGAAGTTCCTCACCTCAAGCAGCGCCGATGAGGAAACCACGGACAGATTCTGCGGGTCTTCCCAAGTGCCAGAGTTGATGAGGGTGTAGCGCGTGCCCTGGGCTGACGTGCGGAAGTCGTCGGTTCGAGCCTGCAGTTCGATCTGGCTACCTGGAGAGAAGAAAGTATTACCGGTGACTTTCAGGATCGGCGTATTGGGCAGTGTGTTGTTATCCAGCAGCAGGCGCAGGCGCGCTGTTTCGCTGTCCATGTCGAGGTCGCCCACGATCGTAGTCTGCGGGCGAAGCAGCGTCAGGCGGCCACCGTCGATATCGACGAAACCGGCGCGGATGGTCGAGCCATCGAACATCGCGTCCCCTTGTACCAGTACACCACTCAGGCCCAGCAGGTCACCCTTGACCTGGCCACCTTGCCAGTAGAAATACGAAGGGGAGGCATTGTCGTCCGCCAGAATTGCTGCAGTGCCGCCTTCGATCAGGCCGCCTGTCTGCCTGATGGATAGGGTGTTGAAACCGCCGGAGGTGTCAAGACTGCGAAAGCGGATACCGACCCCGTCAGCGGAGATAGTCCCGCTGTTGTTGATATCGCTCTGGAAGGGAGCGCCTGTCATCTGACCGGTAAAGCGTGCCTCTTCGATGTCGATACCCACAGAGTCGATGCCGCGCGCGGTGATAGTGCCCGAGTTATTGATGCGCGCCTGGGTCGAGGTTATCAGCATGCCTTCGGCTTGTTCGCCAGCCACAGTGATGTTGCCGTTGTTGTTCACTTCACCTGCGATCTTCGCCAGATACAGGTCCAGGCCGACGACGGCGTTGCCGCTCACCGTAATGTCGCCATTGTTTATCAGGTCGCCACCGACGTTGGAATTGAGGGTCATGGCGATACCGGACGGGAAGTCGGTGGGGTTCGCAGCCGTCAGGTTAATTTTGCCCTGGTTGACCAGGTTACCCGCCAGGGTCACGTTGATCAGCTCTACACCTGCGTTTTGCGACGTCCCGGTGAAGGTGGCGTTATTGAAAACATCACCGGAGCTGCTGTATGCCCCTGTGCTCAGGTCGTGGTTGAAGTCGGGTGCGGGTGCGGCATGGACCGTGGCAGTAGTAGTCGCGACGGACAGCGCCAACAACGAGCGGCGCAGGTGGGAAATGTTCAAGGCAGTATCCTTACAGGGCAGAAACCGGCAGGGAACAACCCACGCGTCAGCGTCTGTTTTAGGCATCCCTGCCAGCTTGTCAGTGAAGTGCTGATTCAAGCGCGCTCAAATTTACACGATGCTTGTAGGATAATTCATCAAAAAAAGAACAAATGACGAGAAAATAGCTAAAAAATGTGACGCTACAGTTGTTTGTTTAGGCTTTTCGGGGTTATTCAGCAATAAATGGAACTTTAGGGTCGCAGTTGCGGTCGCGCCCGGGTCAGGCCCCAGGGGGATAGGATTCGGATGTTTTAAACGAACCTGCCCACCCTGAGTTTCATGATTTTAATGTGCCAACGGAGTGTTAGCCCATCGGCTCCATGTCGCTTCCCACCCCTTATCATGGCTTACTCTTAGTACATGGACGCACTGGGAGAGCGGCGAGCCAAGCGCCTGTTGGTACCTGTCAGCTAAACTACCTGGAATAATCAGGTCTGCTTCTGCGATGAGATGACGCTGGGGTAATAGGGCGAGTCGATTACGATAGTCCAGCGGATCCAGTGAACCGTTGAGTGGCGACAGTCCTTTCATCTTCGCCCACAGACGTGGACTGAGATTGCCAGCAAGGGTTTGCACCTGGGTAACATCATTGCGCTGCGCCGCTAACAATAATGCGAGAGCGGCGCCACCTGAATACCCCACTAGTTCGAACTCCCTATTGCCATATCGCTGTTTTAATTGATCCAGCGCCTGGCTGAGGCGGGTGACCACTTCCTGAGAAAATCGTCGATTGGTCCAGAGTGCTGATTGACAGGCTGCGGCCATGACGAACTGGCAGGGGCGTGCCAGGTACGTATTCGGTGTCGGATCATCGACCGCCAACCGTGGCACTAACAGATTGTGTGGGCTCGGATCCAGGCTGGGTTGAGTGGCCGTCGCCCAGGAATGGCCATCGCCTTCCAGGTAGACACGCAGGCGAGTCATCTTTTCTGCAGTTTGCGGCGCAAGTAACAAGAGGGGGAAGGCGTGTCCCGGCAGGACCTCCAATTGTCGGCCGTGCTCATCAGCCAGTTGTTGCAGTGCCTCGCGCGGCGATTGGCAGGCGATGAGAAGCGCGCTGATCGTCACCATCCAGGCTTTAGAGAGGCCGGTGCGACAGCAAGGAAAGTATCTACTCATCATATGTCATAGTG
Organism: Pseudomonas sp. HY13-MNA-CIBAN-0226; assembly: GCF_040310305.1. Classification (NCBI taxonomy): domain Bacteria; kingdom Pseudomonadati; phylum Pseudomonadota; class Gammaproteobacteria; order Pseudomonadales; family Pseudomonadaceae; genus Pseudomonas; species Pseudomonas sp. HY13-MNA-CIBAN-0226. The sequence continues at coordinate 201,302 of NZ_JBEOPS010000010.1, read as the reverse complement.
CACCATTGCCAATGGAGGCCTCGGCAGGTTACACCAGTGTGGTGCCGTACAGTCCGTTGCGCAGATCGTTCATTACCTGCTTTCTTTTGCTGATGGGTTACCGGCGGCCTTCGCACACCGGTGATTCTCCGATGCGGCCTTCCTTGCACAGGTCAATGTTATCTGTGCGCTTGAAACCGGAGTCTTTCATGCAATAAAACTGCGTGAGTACCTGGTCAATCGGCGTCGTGTCCCCCGTCCCTGTCAGGTTGGTATAGCCGCATGCGGTCATAGCGCTTTTAACACCCTCTTGCGAGACCCCGCTTTTTTTCCAATTGGTAAATTCCGGGGGAGGCGGTTGAAAGCCCCTTCCCGTGCAGCCAACCAGTAACGCAGCGCAAAAACTCAACAGCAGGTTCCTGGTAAACATGGCGTTCTTCCTTATGGTTTGACTCGGGTTAATGTGAGACGCCGTAGGGTGAATCTCTCCAGAAGGGCTTGCAAGCGGTCCTGCCATCGTCATAGCAGCTGTGCGCTGTTTTATCGCCGTCCAGTACGTCGGTCATTGGATCTTGAGTAAATATTATAAGGTCAGTGTGGTATCGACAGAGCGGTCAATTCCACAGCAGCACCGATAGAGTACAAGGAACTTTTACTCTGCAAATGGCTCCATACAGTCCTTCTTTTAGACGGTTCAGGGATTGAATGAAAATTTCTTTGGCGTTTCCGTTAGCAATCACTTTCGCTCTTATCATGACGGGCTGCAGCAGCCGTGAGTCGGGTGACCTTACTTCAGAGCCGGTAGTTCCACTGGCCATGAATGACCATCAAGCAAGCGTGACTTTCCGTACAATAGGCGGCGAGGGTGATCGTCCTGTCAGTTATACCTACGGGTATGCCAATGCTGGATTTGTGAGCGCGGGTGAACGGGTTTATGACTCTGCTTACTTCAAGCGTGTACCGGCTTATCTGAAGAAAATCGCAGGTGGTACTGACAGCATCAGTAAGCTGGTCGAGGCGGACAAAACTATGTACGTGCAAGGGGAGGTCAAGGACAAACCGTTTACCTTTAACGGTATTCCCATGCCTACGCCGTTCGACAAGGAGCAGCCTGTTGCGCAGCAATTCACGCCGCAAGCCAAGAGGAATTATGTGGTTGAAACCGTGATCGCCGACACCTGGGTCATGAACGTGTACGAAGTCTCCGCAACGGGTGAACGCAAAACCATTGGCGTTCCAAAAAGAGATGCCGGCGCAAACTGACCGCGCAGGGATCTTGGAGAGGCAAAGATCTTTTTCGGCTAGGCCCGCCTCCGGCTGCGGCCATCCGCCGCGCCGCCCTTACTGTTTCTCAACTGCAGGTGTATCGTATTCGCCTTTTACCGGCCCCCGGGCCGGTGCAGATAAGTGAGGTAGCTGAGTTCATGTCCTTTACCCGTCGCCAAATTCTCGGTGGCCTGTCCGGTCTTGTTGTCGTTGGTCTCGGAGCGGGTGGCGCCTCGCGGTACTGGCTGGGCAAGATGGCTGACGCCGACGCGGGTCATGACTACGAATTGATCGCGGCGCCACTGGACGTCGAACTGGTCCCTGGGCACACCACCCAAGCCTGGGCGTTCGGCCCTTCGGCGCCGGGCACCGAGTTGCGCGTGCGCCAGGGCGAATGGCTGCGAGTGCGTTTCATCAACCACCTGCCGGTCGCCACGACTATTCACTGGCACGGCATCCGCCTGCCGCTGGAGATGGACGGCGTGCCCTATGTGTCGCAGCTCCCGGTTCTGCCGGGTGAGTATTTCGACTACAAGTTTCGTGTCCCCGATGCCGGCAGCTATTGGTATCACCCCCACGTAAACAGCAGCGAAGAACTTGGCCGTGGCCTGGTCGGTCCGCTGATTGTGGAAGAGCGCGAGCCTACCGGTTTCAAATATGAAAAGACCTTGAGCCTGAAGAGCTGGCACGTCGATGAAGAGGGCGCGTTCGTTGCGTTCAGCATCCCTCGCGAAGCGGCCCGGGGTGGCACCGCAGGGCGCTTGTCGACCATCAACGGAGTGTCCCAGGCGGTGATCGATTTGCCCGCCGGGCAGATCACCCGCGTGCGCCTGCTCAACCTCGACAACACCCTGACCTATCGACTGAACATTCCCGGCGTTGAAGCGCAGATCTACGCGCTGGATGGCAACCCTATCGAACCGCGCCCGCTGGGCAAGGAGTACTGGCTCGGCCCGGGCATGCGCATTTGCCTGGCGATCAAGGCGCCTGCCGCGGGTGAAGAGTTATCCCTGCGCAACGGCCCGGTCCGCCTGGGGACCTTGCGCTCGGTGGCCAACACCGACGCGCCGAGCCAATGGCCCCCCGCACTGCCGCCCAACCCGGTGGCCGAGCCGGACCTGGCCAATGCCGAGAAACTCAACTTCAATTTCGAATGGGTGGGCTCGGTGTCGGTCAACGTCGATAACGGCAAGCCGCCCAGCCTTTGGCAGATCAATGGCCAGGCCTGGGACATCACCGATAAAACCTGCGCCGACCGGCCGATTGCCAAGCTCGAAAAGGGCAAGAGCTACATCTTCGAACTGAAAAACATGACCCAGTATCAGCACCCGATCCACTTGCACGGCATGAGCTTCAAAGTGATTGCCTCAAACCGTCACAAGGTCATTCCGTACTTCACGGACACCTACCTGCTGGGCAAGAACGAGCGCGCACAGGTCGCCCTGGTGGCGGATAATCCCGGCGTGTGGATGTTTCATTGTCATGTGATCGACCACATGGAAACCGGCCTGATGGCCGCCATCGAGGTGGCGTGATGCGGCAGATTCGCCCTGCTGCGATCATCGATCGCAGCCGTGACCAGGATTTCATGCGCGAGGCGCTGGCCCTCGCGGCCCAAGGCGCGGCATTGGGAGAGGTGCCCGTCGGTGCGGTGCTGGTGCAGGATGGAGAAATCATCGGTCGTGGCTTCAATTGCCCGATCAGCGGCAACGACCCCAGCGCCCATGCCGAGATGGTCGCGATCCGCGCTGCGGCATTGGCCGCCAGCAACTACCGCCTGCCCGGCAGCACGCTCTACGTAACCCTTGAACCATGCAGCATGTGCGCGGGGTTGATCGTGCATTCGCGGATTGCGCGGGTGGTGTACGGCGCCCTGGAGCCCAAGGCGGGGATTGTGCAGAGCCAGGGGCAGTTCTTTACCCAGGGTTTTTTGAATCACCGGGTGGTGTTTGAAGGCGGGGTTTTGGCCCAGGAGTGTGGCGCAGTGCTGAGCGAGTTCTTCAAGGCGCGCCGGGCCAAACCCTAATCACCAATCCCCTTGTAGGAGCGAGCTTGCTCGCGATGGTCGTCAACGAAAACGCTGGGAGCCTGATTCCCCACGGCGCTCTCGAGTTCATCGCGAGCAAGCTCGCTCCTACAGGGGGAAGTTTATTTGCGGGCTACGATGACGGCACGCATCGGCGCCGGCAGGCCTTCGATCGTCTTGCTGTGATCCTCTGGATCAAGGAAATCGTTCAACGACTGATACTTCATCCACTGCGTCCCGCGCTGTTCCTCGACAGTGGTCACGCTCACATCCACGCACTTCACTTCGGTGAAACCGGCGCGGCGCAACCAGAGCATAAGCGCCGGAACCGACGGCAGGAACCATACATTGCGCATCTGTGCGTAACGGTCTTCGGGTACCAGCACCTGCTGCTGATCGCCTTCGATCACCAGCGTCTCCAGCACCAGTTCGCCACCCTTGACCAGGCAATCCTTCAGCGCCAGCAAATGCTCGATCGGCGAACGGCGGTGGTAGAACACGCCCATCGAAAACACCGTGTCGAAGCCTTCCATGTTCGGCGGCAGGTCTTCGAACGGAAACGGCAGGTGCCAGGCATTCGGTTCGGACAGGTAACGCTGCACGGCCTGGAACTGGCAGAAGAACAGCCAGTTCGGATCAACGCCAATCACACTGTCGGCACCGGCACCGAGCATGCGCCACATGTAGTAGCCATTGCCGCAGCCGACATCGAGGATGCGTTTGCCCTTCAAATCCAGATGCGGCGCAACCCGCGACCACTTCCAGTCCGAGCGCCACTCGGTGTCGACGTGCACGCCGAACAAATCGAACGGCCCCTTGCGCCACGGTGACAAACCCATCAGCGCCGTGCGCATCTGCGCGCGGGTGTCGTCGTCGCAATCGGTGTCCAGGGTCAGGCCGTTGAGCAAATCGACTTCACTCGGCTGGATCTTCGGCAAGGCGTCCAGCGCGCTTTGCCAACGCTCCAGATCGCCATGGCCTTTTTCCATTTTCTTGTCGAGCTGGGCTTGCAGCGTGTTGGCCCAATCGGCCAGCGGGGTGCCAGCGAGACGGCGGGCGAGGGGAGACAAATCAATCATGGCAAGGCAATCAACGAGGCAAAGTTAAGACACTGGAACCACGGCACGACTTTCGAGAACCCGGCCGCGAGCAGGCGCTCCCGGTGTTCTTCGAGGCTGTCGGGCTTCATGACGTTTTCGATGGCGCTGCGCTTCTGGGCAATCTCCAGCTCGCTGTAGCCGTTGGCGCGCTTGAAGGCGACGTGCAGGTCGGTGAGCAGCGCATGTTCTTCAGGATCGTTGAAGCGCAGTTTTTCCGACAGAATCAGCGCGCCTCCCGGAACCAGAGCCTGGCGGATACGCGCGAGCAGCGCGGTGCGCTGCTCCGGGGCGATGAATTGCAGGGTGAAGTTAAGCGCCACCACCGAGGCCGGCTGGAACTCGAGCGCCAGGATGTCGCCTTCGATCACCTCCACCGGCAACAACTCCTGAAACATCGAGTCCTGGCCGTTGAGGTATTCGCGGCAGCGTTCAACCATGGCCACCGAGTTATCCACAGCGATCACGCGGCAGCCGTCCGTGCGCACGTGCCGGCGCAACGCCTGGGTCACGGCACCGAGGGACGAGCCCAGGTCATAGAGCACGCTGTCGGGCTGGGCAAACTGCGCGGCGAGCACCCCGAGATTCTCGACGATGGTTGGGTAACCCGGCACCGAGCGCTTGATCATGTCCGGGAAGACCCGCACCACATCCTCGTTGAAGGCGAAGTCAGGCACCTGGGCCAACGGCTGGGCGAAAAGGCGATCGGGTTCTTTGCTCACGGCGGTTCCAGCGGCATGGGTGGAAAAGGCCGGCATTTTAGCCAACTTGGCGCGCTGATGCGCGGGTTGTCTGATAAACCGTAAATCAAAAGATCGCAGCCTGGCAGCTCTTACCTTGCAACGCGATCCCCTGCAGGCGCTGCCGCAGGCTCGGGTCGCGTGCGGACGATTTTTTTCTCAGGCGCGGCGCGGTTCGGTGGCGAACGCCGAAGCCGCAATCCCCCACTGCCCCAGCCAATAGCTCAGGATGATCACATACGGCGCCGCCTCGAACGGCATCACGAAGCGACTGATGCCGATCACGCTGTCGGAAAACACGAAGGCCACTGCGCCGGCCGCCGCCAGCATGGCCGAACGTTGCGGCACATCGGTGCCCAGGCGGGCCAATGCGCGCCAGAGCATCGTGCTGATCGCCAGGCCGTAGACAATCACCGGGATCAGCAAAGGCCCCAAACCACTGGCAATCAGAATCCCCAATAACAGGGCACCGACAACCAGGGCCAGGATCAGCGGCATTACCGCCAACCGGCGGCAATCACTCAGATACGCCTTCAAGTACGCCAGATGCGCGACCAGAAAGGCCCCGAGACCAAAAACGAACAAATCCATCGGCCACGCCAGCAACACATCGCCCAGCAGGGAGAAAATCAGGCCGAGGCTGATCCAGCGGCGATATTCACTGGGCGGCGCATCATGCAACCAGCCGAGCAGGGCCAGTATTGGCAATGGCTTGACCAGCAGACACAGCAGCGTGGCATGCACGCTGAGGCCGTACAGGAACGTCACCGCGCCCATCAGCGCCAGAATCAGCCAGCCCATGGTCAGTTCACCGAGATCGCGCAGTCGAAGGTGTCTACCGGCAACACCTCAGGTGCCCAGGGTTGCTGGGAGGTCAGGCGCAGGCGTCCGGTGCCGGTGGCGAAGGCCTGGAAGCGCCAGGTCGAAATCCCTGCGGAGCCGACGATGCCGGCGTCTTCAGGGTTGCTGTACACCTCGGGGCCGAGGGCGTGCAGCACGCCGCCAGCCGAGTCCTGAATCGCCCAGCGGTAGCCCGTGGTCGGGTTGCTGGGCAGCGTCACAATCAGGTTCTGCCCGTTATGCAGCTTGGCCGGGCATTGGCTCTGTTTTTCCACGGTCAGGTTCTGACCCGGTTGCGAGGAGCAGGCGGCAAGCAGAGCGAGGCTCATGGGAACAAGCAGGCGAATCGGGGACATGGGCTCAACGGCTCCGGCGGTGACGACGAACGGCGAGCATAACTGAAGATGAGACAGAGTGTGACAGTCGCTCGGAGGCGACCAGGAAGAGGGTGGCGTCACTGCCGACGCTATCGCGAGCAAGCTCGCTCCCACAGGTTTGTCGCAATCCCTGTGGGAGCGAGCTTGCTCGCGAACGGTATTGCAGGCGCGATCAGAACAATATCTTCGCCACATCCGCAAAACGCTTGGCAAAGTGCACGGTGATCCCTTCCTTCAGGTACTCCGGCAACTCCTCAAAGCTCCCGCGATTGGGCTCCGGCAAGATCAATTCGAAAATCTTCTGCCGACGCGCCGCAATCACTTTCTCGCGCACCCCGCCAATGGGCAGCACGTGCCCGGTCAAGGTCAGTTCACCGGTCATTGCCACGCCTTTTTTCGGCGGCTGGTTGCGCGCCAGGGACAGCAGGGCGCTGGCCATGGTGACACCCGCGCTCGGGCCGTCCTTGGGCGTGGCGCCCTCTGGAACGTGCAGGTGCACAAAGGCTTCGTCGAAGAACTTCGGATCGCCGCCGAAAGACTTCAGGTTCGAGCTCACGTAGCTGTAGGCAATCTCTGCCGATTCTTTCATCACATCGCCCAGTTGACCGGTGAGCTTGAAGCCACGGTTGAGCGTATGGATGCGGGTTGCTTCGATCGGCAAGGTCGCACCGCCCATGCTGGTCCAGGCAAGACCGGTAATGACACCCGTACCGGAGAGCACTTGCTCGTTGCGGAACACCGGGTGACCGAGGGAGGCTTCGAGGTCTTTCGGGCCGAGCTTGATCACCGCTTTGGGTTCGTCGATCAGCTTCACCACCGCCTTGCGCACCAGTTTGCCCAGTTGTTTTTCCAACTGGCGCACCCCGGCTTCACGGGCGTAGCCATCGATCAACGCTTTCAGCGCGCTGTCGCTGATCGACAGGCTGCCCTTGGAGACGCCGGCTTTTTCCAGCTGCTTGGGCCACAGGTGACGCTTGGCGATGGCGATTTTTTCTTCGGTGATGTAGCCCGACAGGCGAATCACTTCCATCCGGTCCAGCAGCGGGCCGGGAATTGAATCCAGGGTGTTGGCGGTGCACACGAACAGGACTTTGGACAGGTCCATGCGCAAGTCCAGGTAATGGTCGAGGAATTCGACGTTCTGTTCCGGGTCCAGGGTTTCCAGCAGCGCCGAGGCCGGGTCGCCCTGGTAGCTCTGGCCCATCTTGTCGATCTCGTCGAGCATGATCACCGGGTTCATCACTTCGACGTCTTTGAGCGCCTGCACCAGCTTGCCCGGTTGTGCGCCGATGTAGGTGCGCCGGTGGCCCTTGATCTCGGCTTCGTCGCGCATGCCGCCGAGGCTGAAGCGATAGAACGGACGACCCAGGGACTCGGCGATGGATTTGCCGACACTGGTCTTGCCCACACCGGGCGGGCCGACCAGCAGCACAATGGAGCCACTGATTTCGCCTTTATAGGCACCCACGGCGAGGAATTCGAGGATGCGGTCCTTGATGTCGTCCAGGCCGGCGTGGTGTTTGTCCAGCACCTTGCGGGCGTGCCTGAGGTCCAGTTTGTCCTTGCCGTAGACGCCCCAAGGCACCGAGGTCGCCCAGTCGAGGTAGTTGCGGGTGACCGCATACTCCGGCGAGCCGGTTTCGAGAATCGACAGCTTGTTGATTTCTTCGGCAATGCGCTTCTGCGCCTGAGCCGAGAGTACCTTGCCTTCCAGGCGCTGTTCGAACTGTTCGATGTCGGCGCTACGGTCGTCCTTGGTCAGGCCCAGCTCCTGCTGGATGACCTTCAACTGCTCCTTGAGGAAGAACTCGCGCTGGTGTTCGCCAATCTTGCGGTTCACCTCGGCGGAGATTTCTTTCTGCAGGCGCGCGACTTCGACTTCCTTGCGCAGCATGGGCAGGACTTTTTCCATGCGCTTGAGCATCGGCACACAGTCGAGCACTTCCTGCAGCTCGTTGCCGGTGGCGGAAGTGAGGGCGGCGGCGAAGTCGGTCAGGGGGGATGGATCGTTGGGGCTGAAGCGATTGAGGTAGTTCTTCAGCTCTTCGCTGTACAGCGGGTTGAGCGGCAACAGTTCCTTGATCGCGTTGATCAGCGCCATCCCATAGGCCTTGACCTCGTCGGTCGGCTCGGTGGGTTGGTGCGGGTATTCGACTTCCACCAGATAAGGCGGGCGGTGGTGCTTGAGCCAGGTGCGAATGCGCACGCGGGTCAGGCCCTGGGCGACGAACTGCAGTTTGCCGTTTTCGCGGCTGGCGTGATGCACCTTGACCAGCGTGCCGTAGAGCGGCAGCGCCGAGGTGTCGAAATGGCGCGGGTCTTCCTGGGGCGTGTCCATGTAGAACAGGGCCAGGGAGTGATGCTCGGATTTGCTGACCAGATCCAGGGTTTCCGCCCAGGGTTCTTCATTGACGATGACCGGGAGTACCTGGGCCGGGAAGAAGGGGCGGTTGTGGATCGGGATGATGTAGACCTTGTCCGGCAGGTTCTGGCCGGGGAGTGCGAGGCCTTTGCCGGTGGAGTGGTGCTCGGCGTTCTCGGGGTCCGCGTACTCGCTGGGGTCTTCGGGGAATTCTTGCTGGTCGCTCATGGGGCACCTGCGCAATGGGATATGGGTCTTAGATGGGGCAGGTGGGGGGTGGTTTCAATGGCGAGGGATATTTCAGGGTATGTGTTCAGTGTTTTGACAGCATGGAGTCTTCGAATGCCGGACAAAATCCCGGGGCACAAAAAAGGCGACCCCCTCACAGGGGTCGCCTTTCGTTTAACCGCCGCTAATACTTACTCGGACAGTTTATAAGCAATTACGTAGTCACCCTGCTTGGTGCCCAGCGAGCCATGACCGCCGGCCATGACCAGCACGTACTGCTTGCCGTCCTTGCCGGTGTAGGTCATCGGCGTGGTTTGCGCGCCGGCAGGCAGGCGGCCTTCCCACAGCTGCTTGCCGTTCTTCACGTCGTAGGCACGCAGGTACTGGTCGAGGGTGCCGCTCAGGAAGCCCACGCCACCGGCGGTGACGAAGGTCCCGCCCAGGCTCGGAACGCCCATGCTCAGCGGGATCGGTACTGGCGAGCTGTCACGCACGGTGCCGTTCTTGTGCTTCCACAGGACTTTCGAGGTGGTCAGGTCGATCGCTGCCACGTAGCCCCAGGCCGGTGCCTGGCACGGCAGGCCCATTGGCGACAGCAGGGCTTCGAGGACGACGCCGTATGGCGCGCCTTTGTTTGGCTGCACGCCTTCGGTTTCGCTTTTACGCGGGCCTTGGGCAGCGATTTCGGCGGCCGGGATCATTTTCGATTTGAACGCCATGTAGCTTGGGTTCACGAAGGCGATCTGGCGCACCGGGTCAACCGAGATACCGCCCCAGTCGAACACGCCGAAGTTGCCTGGATACACGATCGAACCCTGCAGCGATGGCGGCGTGAACGGGCCGTCGTAGCGCATGGATTTGAAATCGATCCGGCAGATCAGTTGATCGAACGGGGTCACGCCCCACATGTCACGCTCCTGAAGCGGTGGTGGCATGAGGTTCAGGTCGGATTTGGGCTGGGTCGGCGAGGTGTGGTCACCTGCAACAGCGCCTTGCGGTACCGGCACTTCGTTGATCGGCACGATCGGCTTGCCAGTGCTGCGGTCCAGTACGTAGATGCTGCCCTGCTTGGTGGAGGCGAGCACCGCTGGCTTGACGCCATCAGCGGTTTTCAGGTCCATCAGGGTAGGCTGGCCACCGACGTCCATGTCCCACAGGTCATGGTGGGTGAACTGCATGTGCCAGCGCACCTGGCCAGTGGCGATATCCAGTGCGGTCAGGCCGGCAGCGTGCAGTTCCGACTCAGGAGTACGATCGCCACCGAATTGGTCCGGGGTCTGGTTGCCCATTGGCAGGTAGAGCATGCCGAGTTTTTCGTCGACCGCGAACATCGACCACATGTTTGGCGAGTTGCGGGTGTAGACCTGGCCTTCGGCAATCGGTGTGGTGTCGTCGGGTTTGCCGCTGTCCCAGTTCCACACCAGCTTGCCGGTGTGCACGTCGAACGCGCGAATCACGCCGCTTGGCTCGTCGGTGGAAACGTTGTCGGTGACGTGACCACCAATCACGACCAGGTCTTTGGTGACGGCGGGTGGCGAGGTGGAGTAGTAACCGCCGGCATTGAAGCCGCCGATGTTGGCGCTCAGGTCGACCTGGCCACCGTTACCGAAGTCTTCGCACATCTTGCCGGTGTCGGCGTTCAGGGCGATCAGGCGGGTGTCGGCAGTTGGCAGGAAGATGCGACGCGGGCAGGCGTTGCTGGCCGGCGCCGGGCTGGCAGTACCGGTCGGGCTTTGCTCGGAAGCGTAGACGGCGTCGTCGTGATACGACACGCCGCGGCAGGTCATGTGCGCCCAACCCTTGAAGTTCGCCGCGTTCTGCGTGGAGAGCTTCGGATCGAAACGCCAGATTTCCTTGCCGGTGTCCGGATCAAGAGCGATCACCTGGCTGTGCGGCGTGCACACATACAGCATGCCGTTGACTTTCAGCGGGGTGTTTTCCGCAGTGGTCTCGCCTGGATCGTTCGGCCCCGGGATGTCACCCGTACGGTATTCCCAGGCCGGAACCAGTTTGTGAACATTTTCCGGGGTGATCTGCGCCAATGGCGAATAGCGATCGCCGTGAGCGCTACGGCCGTAGGAGTTCCAGTCACCGTCCGGCATGGCCGGGGCGGTGTTGGCCATGCCCGGCACGCTGTCGCGGTCCAGTTGGCCCTTGATTTCACCCGGGTTGGTGAACTGGCTGGCCAGTGCGGTTGCACCGGCGATCACCACGGCCACGGCCAGAACGCCAGTGGTCATGGGGCCCGTGCCTTCGCGCAACATCGGACGGCGGAACCACGGCAGCAACATGGCGATGCCCAGGGCAAACAGCAGCGCCAGGCGTGGCACCAGTTGCCACCAGTCCAGGCCCACTTCCCACAGCGACCAGACGGTGCTGGCGAACAGCACCAGTGCGTACAGGCTCAGCGCAGCACGTCGTGCAGCGATCAGCAGCGCGCCGGTCAGCGTCAGGCCAATACCGGCCAGCAGGTAGTAAAGCGAGCCGCCCAGCATGCTCAGCTTGATTCCCCCGGCCAGCATGGCCAGGCCCATTAGCAAAAGCAGAATGCCGAGCAGAGTCGGCAATAGACGGCTTCGACTCAAAGCACCATCAGTGCTCATAGTGTGGTTCTCCGTGACGTTTTAAGTAGTCCCGCGCAAGTTCACTGTAGATGACGATCTGGCGTGGGCATGGTTCAGATAAAAAACGGCCCTCTGTAGGAGCGAGCTCGCTCGCGATGGTCGTTAACGATGACGCTGGGTGTCTGGTGCCCTGCGGTGTTCTCGGGTCCATCGCGAGCAAGCTCGCTCCTGCAGTGGGGTTAGGGTGTTGTTTAGAACGAAGACTGGATCTTGATCCCGCCAATCAGCGCGTCATCGACCTTGTCTACCCCACCCGGGTGGCGGATGTACTGCAGGTTCGGGCGCACGGTCAGCCAGTCGGTGACGTGCACGCCGTAATAGAGTTCGGCGCTGTATTCGGTGTCCTGCGGCGGCAGGTAGGTCGGATCGTCGAAGTCGGACACGGCGCGGGCCTGGTTGGTCGCCTCGGCGTTCTTGCGATAAGCCGGGTTGACGTGCACTCGCGCCATGGCGAAACCGATATCGTCCTTGGCCCGTGCATCGAACAGGCCCTTGTAAACGACCCCGGCCTGGACGTAGTTGTCGATGGCGTTGGTCTTCTTGTCGTGCATCGTGCCGTTGGCGAACACGCTCAGCCCCCGGGAGTTGTCACTGGCACGGCTGGTCAGTTGCTGCTGCACGCCTAGCCATAGGCCATGTTTGCTCGAAGCGCTGCGGTAGGCCTCGCCGCTCAGGGCTGCCGGCTGGCCATTGCTGTCCTTGTAGGCATCGGTGGCCTTGGCGTTGCTGTAGTAATAGCCGACGCGGTACTCGCCTGGCAGGCCCTTGACCTTGGGTGACCACACCAGCTCTACCGGCAGGATCGCCCCCTGGGTGCCGCTGCCACTGAGCTTGAAGCCATTGTTGCGGTCCAGGTTGGACGGGTTCTGTTCGTACGCCCCGACCTGCGCGTACAACTCCGGTGTCAGGTGATATTTGACGCGCAGGGCCCACTGGCTGACCGGCCAGTTGTACCAGATACCACCGACCCAGTTGCCGACCTGGGAGCCGCAGAACGCCAGGTTCTGGAAGTCGCACGGGAAGCTGTTGAAGTCTTCGCCTTCGCCGAAGCGGCCGGCCTTGATGTCGAGCTTCTGGTCGAAGAATTTTTGCTGGTACCACATTTGCGTCAGGCGCCAGGTCTGCCCGCGTCCCCAGACTTCCTGGGCCGAAGTAAACCCGCCGACGCGCGGGTCGTTGATGCGGTCATTACTGATGTTGTTGCCGCTGCGTTCGGTGACGGTCAGCTGGAATTCGGCCGCGTCCCAGCCGAGAATTTTCTGCAGGTCCAGATGGCTGCCCAGACCGAACTGGTCGCTGTAGCGTGCGGTGCGATCGTGGTCGTAGCCACCGTGCAGGTTGCTGCCCATTTCACCGGTGTAATCGACCTTGAAGTCATAGCCTTTTTCCGCAAGCTCGGTGCGGCTGCCGTTCCAGTCACCCAGCATCCAGGGCGATTCGCTATCGAAGGCAGGGGCGGCCTGGGCACAGGTAACCAGGCTCATCGCGGTGAAGCCGCCGATCAGGTGGAGCATTTTCAGGCGGGCAACAGGCGCACAGACAGCGCTGTCTTGCGAAACGTGCAAATCGGGCATGGGAAAAATTTCTTTGATCTTTTTCTGGGGGATGAACTGAAAAGCGCAAGGGTGGAGCAGGCAGCAGAAGCGTTTCAGCCGGGAAGGGCGTAAGGATAATGTTCTGTTACAAATAGAGAAAGCGCTTTTGCTGAGATGCAGCCTTTCGGATTTGGTAACAGTCGTGTGCGACCCCTTGCCGCAGGGATTGACAGGCAAAAACACACCCTATGGGAGCGGTCTCACATATTCCCAGGCGCCGGTATACGCCCCGGATGGCGATCACCCGGCGCATCGCGAGTCAGGCAAGTGCGCAAAACCGGAGCTGCCGAAGGCTGCGATCTTTTCTGGTTGGCCTACAGTTAATTGAGCCCTTTCACCAATCGAAGCCCTCGGCTAAGGTGCGCGGCTTCTTTATTCTTTCTTCGCGCAAAGGCCCGGCATGACCGAACAGAACAACAACCCGCTGCACGGCGTGACCCTGGAGCAAATCCTCAACGCCCTGGTCGAGCACTATGAATGGTCGGGGCTGGCCGAGCGTATCGACATTCGCTGCTTCAAGAGCGATCCGAGCATCAAGTCGAGCCTGACCTTCCTGCGTAAAACGCCATGGGCGCGGGAAAAAGTCGAGCAGTTGTACATCAGGTTGATGCGCACCAAGCGACCGCTTTGAACAGGCTCGCCCAAGCCGTGGCAAGGCGCCGTTTCGTCGCCGTGGCAGCCGTGCTCGGCTGGGCAGGGTTGAGCATTCAGCTGTACCTGATTCTCTATTCGCGCTTCACCCTTGAGGCCAGCCTGATGGGCGGGCTGGTGAGTTTCTTCAGTTATTTCACCGTGCTGAGCAACACCTTGGTGGCCACGGTCCTGACCTGTGAGCTGACCTCCCGGGAATCAGCCACGCGACGCTGGTTCCTGCAGCCGTGGGTGAGCAGCGGGGTGATGGTAAGCATCGTCGTGGTCGGGGTGGCGTACAGCCTGTTGCTGCGACATCTGTGGCACCCTGAAGGCTGGCAGTTCCTGGCCGACGAGCTGATGCACGACGTGATGCCGTTGCTGTACCTGGCCTATTGGTGGTTCTGCGTACCCAAGGGCACGTTGCGCCTGCGGCACATTGGCCTGTGGGTGATTTACCCGATAATTTACTTCGTGTATGTGCTGTTTCGCGGACACGCGTTGGCGGTGTACCCCTATCCGTTCATCAATGTGGACACGTTGGGTTATCCACAAGTCCTGATCAACGCCAGTGGCGTATTGGCCGGGTTCGTGGCGAGCGCGTTGATCGTATTGTGGTTGGATCGGCATCGCTAACAGCAAGTTTCGCAGCATGAAAACTCTTGAGTAGGCTGCTACGTAATAGTCAATGACGGCGGTCATTGTACCTGCGGATTCGCTGTGAGATTTCGGAGTATTCCTATATCACTTGATTGGGTGACGTGTATATCTAGCAGTGTTCTTCCTTCATTGCAGATGCGCAGTCGGATTTTTCGATTTCTCATAAACTTTGCTGTCTGGATTGCATCCGTAATGAAAGCGCTGAGTTAATGGAGGTCGGTGCCGTATTTAATGTTTAAAGGGAAGCAAGATAAATGGACCTATCGCGTATTTCTACTTCAATACTTCTTCGCGGTTTACTGGTAGCTGTCCTCGCAGGCGCTGCAGGGATAGCCTGTGCGGCTAACGTTGATATTGATTTTGAGTTTGTGCCAGACAAGGGCGCTCCCGACAAAAAATTCACTAACAAATCGTCTATCACCGGGATCTGTGCAGAGCACCCCGATAAGTGCGCCGCACCGCACACAGGAAGTTCGAAAGTAAATGTCCGGTTCAACAGTGGCCCCATCTATGACCTCCGAGAAAATACGGTCCAGTTCAGGATACCGTCTGCCTCGCGCTTCTCGGTAAAAGGCGTCAACGGAAAGCAATATTCGGTAACACTTCATATACGCGGTGTTGGTGCCCGATATGATCTTAGCCCTGCGACCGTCTTGTCTATCACGGGCAAGAACCCACCAGAGGGGCATAAGTCTTTGTGGGTCGGTGGATGGTTTCAGGACATCAATGCTCCATGCCGCGCTGTACCTGGCCTTGATTCGGGAAAGTCGATGGGTTTGTACAATTTTTTCTGGTACGGCCCGGAGGGGGCAGTCTGCGGGAAAAAGACACGGTACAGTCTTCCCGGGCTGTATCTTGACTCGATGAACTTTATTTATGAGGTCGATACACCCAACCCTTATGAAATGGATGCAGGGATCTACGAAGGCCTCATTAATTATAATGTGGCGACCGAGTTTGAACCTGGTTATTTTCTGACGCCGTATCAGAGCAATATCTCGGTGAAAGTCACGCTGAGAGTCACTCACGTGTTGCGGGTCAATATCTTTGGTGGCAATAAAGTGGTGCTTTCCCCTCCGAGAGGCTGGGATCACTGGGAGAGCATTGGGCGACCGCCAACATTTTTGCTGGGTCAAACTGGCTTCCATCTCGACGCTTCTTCACCGTTTACCGTGAAATTACGTTGCGAGATGACCCTGTCTAGTGACTGCGCTTTGAAAAGTACGACTGGCAAGCTTGTAAAGCTGGATACCTTTTTCCAAGCGCCTGCAGGCCTGATAGATGAGGCGGGAGGCTGGGTGCCAGTTTATAAGCTCTCGGCATTGATCCCGAAAAAATTCAAAGTTTCCAATTACGTTTCAGCTCCGGGGAGACTGTCTTTTGAAATCCCGGCCAGTAGGGTCCCATCGATGGAGACCGGTACGACGTATTCGGGCACTGTCACGGTGATCTGGGATTCGCAGGTTTGAACGCAGAACCAGCCACCGTCGAGTGACTGGTTTGCCAGCGGATCAGGAACCCCGCATTTAAAGGTCGAGATCTATGATTCTAATGTAACGTTCAGCATTTTGAATTCCTCCAGCGCCTGAATCAACGCCGGCATATCGTCGTAATTCCGACGCGCATGGAGCGGGTCGCAGGCGGCCTGCTGATCCAGGCCGGGCAGCCACTGCTGGGCTGGATTCGCCGCCGTAATGCCGCATACATGAGGACAATCTTTTTTCTTCAGTACCTGCCGCAATCCCCGGTAAGGCTCGGCAGGTCAGCGACGCTTTGAGGGCGGCGTTATGCGTTGCCCTGCGCCAGCTTCATTGTTCAACCGTGTCGTCCAGCCGCCAGTAACCCGCCGCCTTGACGAATTGATCGTCCAGCCCATGCTCATCCAGCAGCACCCGGCGAATCTGCCGCGAGGTCCTGGCCTCGGTCGCCACCCAGGCGTAAAGGTTGCCTGCAGGTACCTGCAGTTGTTTGACCGTGCGCAACAGGTGGTCCTTGCCACCTTCGCGCAAGACCCAGATCACCTGGACCTCGGCCGGGCTTTCAAGCTTTTGCTGCTCGGCGCCGTTCTCCACTTCGACGATCACCAGGGCCCGCCGATTGGCCGCCAGGCCTTCCAGGCGCCGGGCGATGGCGGGCAGGGCGGTTTCGTCGCCGATCAGCAGGTAACTGTCGAAGATATCCGGCACGATCATCGACCCCCGTGGCCCGCCGATGTGCAGGAACTGCCCGGGTTCGGCCTGTTCGGCCCAGGTCGCGGCGGGGCCGTCGCCGTGCAGCACGAAGTCGATGTCCAGCTCCAGCGTATCCAGGTCGTAGCGACGCGGGGTGTAGTCGCGCATGGCCGGCAGCGGTTGCTCGGTTTTGCCGGCGCCGAGTACCAGGGTTTCCAGCGCCGCTGTTTCAGCCGCATTCTGTGGGAACAGCAGTTTGACGTGGTCATCGGTACCGAGGCTGATGAAGCCCGCCAGTTCCGGCCCGCCCAAGGTAATGCGCCGCATGCGTGGTGTCAGGTCGACCACGCGCAAGACTTCCAGGCGCCGGCGTTTAATCTCGTGCGTGACACGGTGAATGGTTTGGGTCTGCACTGCAGTCATTCGGCTTTCTCCTGGGCTGCTTGAACGGCAGGGCCGTCGACGATGGCTTTGGCGGTGTTATTGAGCAGGCTGGCGACACGGACGATTTCTGCCGCGCTCCAGCGACCGTGGTGCAGTTGCAGGGCATGGCGCAGGTTATGCACCGCTTCGTGAATTTCAGCGGGGCGGTCATGGCCGCGTAACGACCGTTTGCTGACATCGATGCGCATGCGCACGCCGTCCAGCGCCACGGCTTGCTCGCTCAGGGACAAGCGGCCGGCGTCGGTGATGCGGTAACTTTTTTTCCCGCCGTCGGCGTCGCCCTGAATCATTTCGCTTTCTTCAAGGAAGGTCAGGGTCGGGTAGATCACTCCGGGGCTGGGGCTGTAGGCACCGTCGAACAGGCCTTCAATCTGGCGGATCAGGTCATAACCATGGCAGGGCTGCTCGGCGATCAGCGCCAGCAGCAGCAGCTTCAGGTCGCCCGGGGCGAACACCCGTGGGCCACGGCCGCCCCGCTCGCGGCCTGGGCGTTTTTCGAAGCCGTCGCGGCCATCGCCGTGTTCACGGTGGGGGGAATGATGGTCTCTCATTTTTCTTGCTCTATGTCGTGTTTAGATAGAGCGTAAGATATATCTTATTGATGGGCAATGTCGCTCGACGAACGGTTGCCTGGCAGGCAATACCCTAAAAGCGTTTTGCGCAGGCGAGTGCGAGGGCATGCGTGGGCGGCCGCTTATTGAAGCCAGGGAGCGGTTTATGAATGCGCCGTTCAAAAGGTTGTCAGGATGCTTACGCTCTTGATTTTGATAAGCTTTGCCAGCGATGTTTCCATGCAATGCGCTACGTGAGGTGCAAGCCCCAAGTTGTCCTTTATCTCAAGACCTTCCTGAACGCTCGTGCGCCGGGCCGCCTTCAGCCGGCGCCAGTGTACGGTTTTTGCGCACCTGGCTTGGAAGGCCCTGACTCATGTCCTGGATCAACTGATCTTCGATGGCTTGCTGGTCTTACGAGACCTCAAGGGCGCTGCCGATGAACACAAGGCGTTGCTGCAGGGCAATTACACCCGTCAGCACCAACTGCAACAACTGGCGGAGGCTCTTGAGCGCTTTGCGCAAAGGGTTGCCGACACTCCTGGGCCGTCACGGCAGACCTGCATGCGCTGGGCGCTTGCCTGGGCCGGATCGGCACCTGGCTCAAAAGCGTCGGCGATCAGTGGCTGACGCTGGAATTGCTCGTCTAGCAGGGTCATGCACAGCAACCACTGCTGGACAAGGCGGCGTCGCGATTAGTTCGAAGAAAGCCGAGAAACCACCGGCGGCTGGCACTGGGTCTGGCTACCGGGTTGCAGGTAGGGCGTGAGTATCGGCGCCATCCCCTTGAGCACCTGCACCGGCAGGGCAGAAGTGAACTTGAACGCTTCAGCCGTGCGACCGGGTACGAATGCGGTCATGGTGCCGAAGTGGGTATCGCCGATAAAAAACACGAAGGTGGCCGTGCGGTTGATCGACTTCGAACTGAGTATCCGCCCGCCCGAACCGATGGCTTCGATACGGTTATCCCCGGTGCCTGTCTTGCCGCCCATGGCCAATGGTTTGCCGTCGGGCGTGATGAAACTACCGGAGACCCGTTTGGCCGTGCCGGCATCTACCACCTGCGACAGGGCTTCGCGCATGGCCCTGGCAACCTCGGTTGGCATGACCCGTTTGCCGGCATCCGGATTACTGATCAAGCTGGTTTCATAGGGCGTGTTCACCGCGAAGTGAAGGCTGTCGATGCGCAGCGTCGGCATGCGCACACCGTCGTTGAGAATGGTCCCGATCAGCTCAGCCAGCGCCGCCGGGCGATCGCCCGAGCTGCCGATGGCAGTGGCCAGTGAGGGCACCAGGTGATCGAACGGATAGCCGACTTTCTGCCAGCGCTGGTGAATGTCGAGGAAAGCCTCGATCTCCAGCATGGTGCGGATGCGACTGTCCCGGGCGCCTTTGTGTCGGCTCTTGAACAGCCAGCTGTAGACTTCCTGGCGCTCGAACTGGCTGGCCTTGACGATCTGGCTGAACTTGGCGTCGGGGTTGTTGAGCAGGTAACCCATCAACCACAGGTCCAGGGGGTGGACCTTGGCGATGAAGCCCTGGTCGGGCAGGTCGTAGGCGCCAGGACGATAGTTTTCGTAGAGCCGCTCAAGGCGTTCGTCCGTGAGTTTTTCCGTGAGCTTGGCGCCTTTGAGGTGCGAACGGACGAAGCTGTTGAAGCTTTCCTGGCTGGCTTGCGGCAGCAGGTAACGATGCACTGCGGCCATGCGAATCGGCGTCGGCCGCATGCCGTCGAGGAAGGTTTCGAGGCGCGCCTGGGTGTCCTTGTTCTTGTACTTTTTCCAGAATTTCAGCAGGAACGAAGTGCCTTCGCGGTCG
This sequence comes from Pseudomonas sp. HY13-MNA-CIBAN-0226, assembly GCF_040310305.1. Lineage (NCBI taxonomy): Bacteria > Pseudomonadati > Pseudomonadota > Gammaproteobacteria > Pseudomonadales > Pseudomonadaceae > Pseudomonas > Pseudomonas sp. HY13-MNA-CIBAN-0226. Next base: position 181,894 of record NZ_JBEOPS010000010.1, on the reverse strand, counting down.
GCGAAACTGGCCAGGTACTCTTGGCGTCTGGGGTCGCGGTCGTCCTTGAGCAATTCGGCACTGTTGTTCGGGCCGGAGTAGGTGGTGTAGCGCACCAGGTCGCGCATCAGGCGGATGAAAGGCAAGTTGATCGACTCACGCAGCGCGTCGCGCAAGGTGGGCAGGCGTCCGTTGTCCTCTTTGCGAAAGTTGTTGAAGGTGTGCAATCCGCCGCCGGTGAAGAAGGCTTCGCCGGGGCTGGCGGAGTATTTTCGATCAAGCGCGGCACCGAGCATGGTTTGCAGGTTGCGGTCCTTGTTCTGGATGAAGTAATCGATGGCCCAGCGGCTCAGGCGATCCTGGTCCGGGACCTCGACTTTCTTCAGTTCCGGCACGGTCATGGCGGCATATTTATCATGCAGCTCGGCGATGATTTGCAGATAAGTCGTCATCACCCGCATTTTCGCGGTTGAGCCCAGCTCCAGCTTGCTGCCTTCGTTGATGTCGAAGGGCTGGTCGGTGCTGTCGGTCTGGACTCGTACCCGGGAACCGTCCGGGGTCAGTTCGAACAGGGTGAAGCTGTAGCGCACCTGGGCGGTGCTGGTGGGGGTCAGCAGACGTTCGCCCATCAGGCCGATTTGCGCGGCGAAGACGGGGTCGGCCAAGTGCTTGAGGTACTCGGTGGCCTGGGTTTGCAGGTCGCCTTGCAGGGTGCTGGTGGCCGACAGGTCAAGCCGGTCGAGATCGTACAGCGGACGGTTGAGCAGGCCGCCGAGACGACTGCGGGCGACGCTGATGCCTTTATTGGTTTCGATCGGCTGGATAGTCGGCTGCGTGGCCCAGTCGCGATAGGTGACTTTGCTGGCCAGTGCGGCGGCCGACAGCGGCGCGTCGATCACGCCATTCTGCGCCAGTAAGCGAATGTGGCTGTCGGTGAGGCTGGCCAGTTCATCGTGGCCTTTGGTCAGGTAATGCGAAGGGCGGCGCTGGGCGATCATCAGCGATAACATTTCGCGCAGGGCCAGGCCTTTTTCCGCCAGGCTTTTCGGATCCGTCTGAGTGCTGGCCAGGCGTTGGTTGGCCTGGTTGAAATCGGCTCCGTACCAGACGCGCAAACCCTCGGCCATGCCGTGCACTTCGCCATGCCCGGGCACGGCGGACAGGGGCACGCTGTTGAGGTAGTCACGCACAACGTTTTGCCGGGCGACCAGGGTGTCGGGCCCGGCCTGATAAGCGCGCACGGTGGCTGAAATCATCTGCCGGATCTTTTCCGCACCGGACACCGTCAGGCCATCGGGCGAATGCCGGTATTTTTCCAGCTGGGTCGCCAGTGTGCTGCCGCCTGCCGACTGACCGGGCATGTGCAGCAATTTTGCAACCTGCGACCAGGCGGCCATGCCGAACCGTGGCCAGTCCACCGCCGGGTTGGCATGGGGCTGACGCGGGTCGAGCAGGAAGCGGTTTTCGATAAACAGCAGGCTGCTGACCACCACTGGCGGAATCGCATCGAAGCTTGCGTACAACTGTTGCGGGTATTTGTATTGATACAAGGGGGCCGCCCGGCAGTCAGTGATTGACAGCCCGGCCTGGATTTTTTCCGCGTAGGGGACAAACAAGCCTTTGTCGCTGTAGTCCATCAACGCCTGGGAGAAACGGGTTTGCGACTTCACCACGTAATCACGCTTGATCAGGCGTGGTAGAAATTCCCCGAGGGAGCTGTAGCCCAGGCGCAGGTCAAAAGGACCCGCGCCGGGATAGCGAATGGCATCGCTTGGACCGGGTTGCAGGTCGTAATTGAGCGTCGCGGCATACTTGCTGACCTCCCTGGACTGGAATTTCGAGGTGCGCATTTCCTTGGCGGCCGCCAAGCCGACGACGATGAGGATAATCAACAGCAACAGGAAAAAAGCCTTCCACCCATGTTTTGAACCACGGGGTTTTTCAGGTGACGGCGCTTCATCCACAGCTTCAGTCTGGACCACGGTTTTACTCGAATCGGTTTGCCACAAAGCGCCCATAGTCGACTGATCCATTCACGCAGATTGATCGGACTTGTCTGAAGCTTAGTCGGTGGTTGGCGATGGCGAAAAAATTGTGAACAAGCTTGTGCGCAGGAGCCTACAGGAGCCCGCAGGAGCCCGTAGGAGCTGTCGAGTGAAACGAGGCTGCGATCTTTTGATCTTGTGTTTAAAAAAACGGATCAAAAGATCGCAGCCTCGTTTCACTCGACAGCTCCTACAAGTTGTATTGCAAGTTGGAATGCAGGTTGGAATGCAAGTAATGCCCAGGATTTGCCCGACAGGCTTGAGATAGAGCTGTTCGCGGGTAAATACGGCCTAAGTAGGGACATGACGACGCACCAATAGCGTGCAATACTTCGCGCCGTTTTAGCTGCGAAAATTCCTACAAGGTCCAGGTAATGCCCCTCCGCAAACCGGTCTTTCCCCGAGAGTTCTCGCTGAATGTCGTGGTTTATAGAGTGAAAAACCCTGCCGTAAGCTTTTTATACTGCACGCCCCGCTGATCTTGGAGGTTTTGTCCTACAAGACGGTTCTGCCCACGAAGCAGGTCCGGTTTCAGGCAAGCAATGGCGACCCGCCCGCGCTTGGTTACTCGGTGGTCATATCCAATAACAAGACGAGGTTGTACCCCCATGCCAGTCGGCAATCACCTGCCCCACGGCGAGACCGCTCAGGGCGGCCCGCTTAAACGCGAACTCGGCGAACGGCATATTCGCTTGATGGCGCTCGGTGCCTGTATCGGCGTCGGTCTGTTCCTTGGTTCGGCCAAGGCCATCGAAATGGCCGGCCCGGCCATCATGCTTTCCTACATCATCGGCGGTCTGGCGATCCTGGTGATCATGCGCGCGCTCGGTGAGATGGCCGTGCATAACCCGGTCGCCGGGTCTTTCAGCCGTTACGCTCAAGATTACCTGGGCCCGTTGGCGGGCTTCCTCACCGGTTGGAACTACTGGTTCCTGTGGCTGGTGACCTGCGTGGCGGAAATCACCGCCGTGGCGGTGTACATGGGTGTGTGGTTCCCCGAGGTACCGCGCTGGATCTGGGCCCTGGCGGCGTTGATCAGCATGGGCTCGATTAACCTGATCGCTGTGAAAGCCTTCGGCGAATTCGAATTCTGGTTCGCCCTGATCAAGATCGTCACCATCATTGCCATGGTGATCGGCGGTGTTGGCGTGATCGCGTTCGGCTTCGGCAACGACGGCGTGGCGCTGGGGATTTCCAATCTCTGGGCCCACGGCGGTTTCATGCCCAACGGCGTACAGGGCGTGTTGATGTCCCTGCAGATGGTGATGTTCGCCTACCTCGGCGTCGAGATGATCGGCCTGACCGCCGGCGAAGCGAAAAACCCGCAGAAGACAATCCCGAACGCGATCGGCTCGGTGTTCTGGCGCATTCTGCTGTTCTACGTCGGCGCGCTCTTCGTGATCCTGTCGATCTACCCGTGGAACGAAATCGGCACCCAGGGCAGCCCGTTCGTGATGACCTTCGAGCGTCTGGGCATCAAGACTGCAGCCGGTATCATTAACTTCGTGGTGATTACCGCTGCGCTGTCGTCCTGCAACGGCGGCATTTTCAGCACCGGGCGCATGCTTTACAGCCTGGCGCAGAATGGCCAGGCCCCGGCCGGTTTTGCCACGACCTCGAGCAACGGCGTACCGCGTCGCGCACTGCTGCTGTCGATCGGCGCCTTGCTGCTGGGCGTGCTGCTCAACTACCTGGTGCCTGAGAAAGTCTTCGTCTGGGTGACGGCAATTGCCACCTTTGGCGCGATCTGGACGTGGGTGATGATCCTGTTGGCCCAGCTCAAATTCCGCAAAGGCCTGAGCGCCAGCGAACGTGCCGGCCTGAAATACAAGATGTGGCTGTTCCCGGTCAGCTCGTACCTGGCGCTGGCGTTCCTGGTGCTGGTGGTGTGCCTCATGGCCTACTTCCCGGACACCCGCGTGGCGCTGTATGTCGGCCCGGCCTTCCTGGTGCTGCTGACGGTGTTGTTCTACGTGTTCAAATTGCAGCCGACCAATGTATCCCAGGGTGCGGTGCGTTCAGCTCCCTGAGTCTACGTAGGTGAAATGCCCAAGCCCCGGTCTGTCGATCGGGGTTTTTTTTTTGAAAAGGACCTCACCGCCGGTCTGAAAAATACCCCCGCCTGTGATTTCTGACAGTCGCCAAGCTCAAACCCTTATGTGCCGAGGATGACGGTAGTCAGCAACGGAGGGGGCGCCATGAGACGCTTGTGGAAAGGAATGTCCAGCTACACGGTGATCGGGATTGCAAATACGCTGATCCATTGGCAGATTTTTTTCCTGCTCAGCGTGGCGGCTGACTTCAGCCAGGCCAGCAGTAACCTCATGGCGTTCTGCGTGGCCGCCTCTTTCTCTTTCTACATGAACGCGCAATTCACCTTCGACGGCAAAACGTCGGTCGCCAACTATGCTCTATTCCTGGTGACCATGGGTGCCTTGAGTCTGGGGGTGGGCCATGTTGCCGACGTCTGGCGACTGCATGGCCTGCTCACGGTCGGGCTGTTTTCCGCATTGAGCCTGGTGCTGGGTTTCCTCTTCTCCAAATACGTTGTCTTCCGCGAGCATCAGGTATGAAAATCTCGCTCATCGTGCCGGTGTTCAATGAAGAGCAGGCCATCAATCTGTTTTACCAGGCCGTGCGCAACGAGCTGAAACTGGACCAGACCGAAGTCGAAATTGTTTTCATCAACGACGGCAGCACGGACCGTACAGCCGAACAGGCGGCCGCGCTCGCGCAGGTCGACGAGCAGGTCGTGCTGATCAATTTTTCGCGTAATTTTGGCAAGGAACCCGCGCTGTTCGCCGGCCTTGAACATGCCACCGGCGATGCGGTGATTCCCATGGACGTCGACCTGCAGGACCCGATCAGCGTAATCCCGTTGTTGATCGAACAGTGGTTGAAGGGGGCGGACGTGGTGCTTGCCAAGCGCCGTGATCGCAGCGCCGACAGCTACATGAAGCGCCACAGTGCATCACTTTTCTACCACCTGCTCAATCGCATTTCCTACACCCGCATCGAAGAAAATGTCGGCGATTTCCGGCTGATGGACCGCAAGGTCGTCGACGTGATTCGCGCGCTGCCGGAACATCAGCTGTTCATGAAAGGCGTGCTGTCCTGGGCCGGTTTCAACACCGTGGTGGTGGAGTCCGAGCGCGCCTCGCGTGTGGCCGGCAACAGCAAATTCAACGGCTGGAAACTGTGGAACCTGGCGTTGGAGGGCGTGACCTCGTTCAGCACGGTGCCGTTGCGCCTGTGGACCTACATCGGTGGTGCCATTTCAGTCTTTGCCGTGCTGTATGCGGTGTACATGGTGCTGGACAAGATCTTCTTTGGTAACAGCGTCCCTGGGTACCCCTCGCTGATGACCGCCATTCTGTTTCTCGGCGGTGTTCAACTGATCGGCATCGGCATTCTCGGCGAGTACGTCGGCCGCATCTACATCGAGGCCAAGCATCGACCGCGTTATGTGATAAGGGACATCGTAGGCGCCAGGCAGGGGCGCGATCTTTAACATGGGCCGACTGCGTGACGCTCTCACCCGTGAGCTGGGGCGGCGCCAGGCCTGGTGGTTGTTTGTGCTGGCGACGCTGGTGTATGTGTTGCCGCTGATCCTTGCCGACTACCGCTATATCGATGACAACTGGCGCGCGTTGTCGGGCGGCATGGAATGGGCAGGGCAGGGACGGTTGTTCGCCGAGCTGATGTACAACGCCCTGACTTTGAGCCCTGGCGCGCCGAACATTTTTCCGTTGCCGCTGTTGATCGCCACGCTGGCCATGGCTTCGGCCTTGACCCGCCTGACGTTTCACTACTGGCGCGAGCCCAGGGTCTCCAACTGCCTGGTGGTGTTGCCCCTGTGGTACAACCCGTTTTTTCTGCAGAACCTGTCTTATCAATACGATGGCCCTGCGATGGCATTGAGCGTGGTGGCGGTCGTCTACGCGATCAGTTTTCACCACCCCTCGCGCATCCTGCAGTGGCTTGTGCCGGCCGGTCTGGTGGCGCTGGGTTTGGGCTTGTATCAGATTAGTTTTAATGTGTTCCTGGGCTTGTGCTGCCTGGAGGTCCTGAAGGGCGCCCATGACCAGCTGGAATGGCGCAAGTGGCGAGATCTGATCGGCTGGAGAATCGCCCAGGCGGCCCTTGGCGCGTTGATCTACGGCGTGACCGCCTACCCGTTTACCGAGGCAAATCGCACCTTGTTATTGAACCTGGACGCCGATCCCTGGCTGCAGGTGCTGATCAATATCGGCCGCGTACTGGAAAAGGTGCAGTTGCTGTTCCATGGCGGCTTTACCTGGGTGTTGGCCGGGCTGCTGTTGTGTGCAATAGCGGGCGCCGCAGGGCTGGGGCGCGAGATTTCCAGGCGTCCGGACAGCGCAGCCAAACGCCTGTCCATCGGCCTGGTATGCCTGCTGACCCTACCGCTGGTGACCTTGCTTGTGTCGGGCATGGCGCTGTTATTTCGCGACTTCAACGAAGGCGCCAGAACCTTGATGGGCTTCGCCGTGCTGCTGGTGCTGCTGTTCTACCTCGGCCACCTGGCATTGGCGCGGCTTCACCCGCGCCTGCCGCTGCTGCTGGCCTTACCGCTGCTGGCGATGCTGTCGCTGTCCTACGCCTACGGCCGGGTGCTGACCGTGCAGAAAGCCTTCGCCACCCAGGCCCTGGGCAGTCTTGCGCAAGACATCAGCGCCCATCGCGAGCTGCGCGAAGCCAAGCGTATCTACCTGTCGGTGACCTATTCCGACCACTGGCTGACCGGCGCGGCCGGTTCGTTCAGGCAGATGCCGGTGCTGCATTACCTGCTCAACATCGACTTCTACATACTGGCCGAGAACCTTCCCGGCGTCGGCATCACCAATGTGGTCGCCGAGAAGGAACGGCGCAATGCCACGCGCGTGGGATACCTGGCCTATCCAGCGCTGGTGGACAGGCCGTACTACCGGATATACCTGATTGGCGACTACGGGTTTATCGTCGTCAAGGAACCACCGCCGATCAAGACTTTGCGCTGGTGAACCCGCTGATGCCAGCCTCGCGGGGCGTCAGTCGACCTGGCTGCTCTGGCGAATGGGTAACTCGACCCGGAATGTGGTGCCCACGCCGACTTCACTGCGAACCGTGATTTCTCCGCGATGCTTCTTGATAATGCCGTAGGACAAGGACAATCCCAGGCCTGTGCCCTGGCCCACGGGTTTGGTGGTGAAAAACGGGTCGAAGATTTTCTGCAGGTTCTGCGGTGCGATGCCGGAGCCGGTGTCTTGCACTTCGATCCATACCGACTGCGCAGCATGCCCGGTGCGCAGGGTCAGGGTGCCGCGTTCCGGGCCAATCGCCTGGGAGGCATTGACGATCAGGTTCATGAACACCTGATTGATTTGTGAGGGCAGGCACTCGATGTCGGGTAGCACCTGATACTCCCTGAGCACATCGGCCTTGTACTTGAGTTCGTTGGCGACGATGTTCAGGGTCGACTCGATGCCCTGCTGCAGGTTGATCCACTGCCATTCCTGATTGGCGTCCACCCGGGAAAAATCCTTGAGGTCCCTGACTATCCGGCCGACCCGGTTGATGCCGTCCTTGGACTCCTTGATCAGCAGCGGAATGTCCTCGCGCAGGAAGTCCAGTTCAATCCGTTCGCGCAGCTGCTGCAGGCGTTCGGCCCACTCACCGGCCTGGATCAAGGTCTCTGCCTGTCCATAGGCATCGAGCATTTCCTGCAGTTGCTGGAAGTAGCCATCGAGCGTGCCGAGGTTGGATGAGATGAAGCCGATGGGATTGTTGATCTCATGGGCAACGCCGGCGGCGAGCTGCCCCAGCGACGCCAGTTTTTCCGATTGCACCAGTTGTGATTCAAGCTGTTTGCGCTCGTCGACTTCCCGCTGCACCAGATGCTCAAGATGATTCATCTGCAAGCTGGCCCGTTCTGTCATGTCCCATTTGGCCAGCAGGGTATTGGCCATTTGCTGCACTTCCACATTGTCGAACGGCTTTTTCAGAATCAGTACCCGGTCATGGGCGTGCAGGCGGTCGAGCAGTTCATCCCAGGAATAATCGGAGTAGGCGGTACACACCACCACTTGCAAGCGCGGGTCTGCCTGCCACAGTTGTTCGATGGTCTGGGCGCCGTCCCAGCCTTCGGGCATGCGCATGTCGACGAAGGCCAGGGCATAGGGTCGCTGTTGGTCCAGTGCCCACTTCAGTTTATTCAGGCCTTCCTGCCCTCCGTAGGCCGAATCCAGCTCAACCGTCACGCGGGTCGGTGCGGTCTCGCTGCCGAACAGGGTCGCTTCCATCGCATCCATCTCCTGCGTCTGCACCGGGGGAGGCATGAGGATCTTGCGAAAATCCGCATGAATGGACGGAGTGTCGTCGATCAGCAGGATGCGTCGGTTGAAACCCTCGCTCATGCTGGCTCCTGTACGAGGTGCAGCGGGATCCGCAAGGTGAACAGGGCGCCTTTGCCCGGGCCGTCGCTGTGGGCGGTGAGGTGGCCGTTCATCTCGATGGCGGCGAGGGCGCAGCTATGCAGACCGAAGCCGTGACCTTCCTTGCGGGTGGTAAAACCGTGGGCAAAGATCCGCGTGATGTTTTCCTCGGCAATGCCTTCGCCGTCGTCCTTGACGCTGACTTGCAGGGTTGTGTCATCGATGATTTTCACCGCCAGGGTCATTTGCCGCGCACGATTACTCAGGCCCGACATCGCGTATTTGGCGTTGCTGATCAGGTTGATCAGAATCAGCAGCAGCCGGTGCTTGTCACCCATGACTTGCGGCAATGCGCTGTAATCCTTGACCACCGTCACCTGATGTCGGGTCAGGGCGCCCGCGTTCATGCGCAGGGCGTCTTCGAGCAATTCGCTGATGTACAACGGCTCCATGAGGCTGTTGGCGCCCGCATAGGATTGCTGGGTGGCGACGATGTCCTTGATGTGATCGACGCTCTTGCTCAACTGCGCCAGTTCCTCGCTCATGCCCTGCTGCTCCAGGGCTATCGCTTCCACCAGTTGATTGAGGTAACCGGGAAGCAGTTTGCCTTTCGGGTCCTGGGTCAGGAAGGTGCCCAGATCCCCTGGATGATCGTTAATCAGCTGCATCGCCTTGGCCAGGCCCTGGGCCTTGCTGGCGCGCAGTTTACGAGTCACCAGGTCGGCGGAAATGTTGACGCTGTTGAGTACGTTGCCGACGTTGTGCAGCACGTTGGTCGCTATCTCGGCCATCCCGGCCTGGCGTGCAGTGTCGAGCAGTTCACTCTGGGTATCGCGCAGTTCACGGGTGCGTTTTTCTACCCGCAATTCGAGGTCGTCATTGGCGGCTTCCAGGGCTTGGTTGACTCGCTGGATCACCCTGAAACTGCGCATCAGGTGAATGGTCAGGTACACCAGGCACAGCACCAGCAACACTGAAAATATCAGCATGGAAAAGTGGTAGCGCTGGTCGACGGCTTCGGTCCTGTGCTGGTCAGTGTTGAGCAGGTCGGTAATGTCGTCCAGGCGTTCGGCCACGGGGATGGCCTCGATGTTTTCCAGCAGCCGGTTGACCAGTGGTTGTTCGCGCAGGATCAATGAGATATGGCTGCTGAGGATGTCGATCGGGCTGTGAAACTGCTCGGGCAGGCGTTCTTTGTTGACCTTCAGTTTGTTCAAGCCGAGCAGAATGTCGGCAGCCTTGCCATCAGAGGTGACCTGGGCGAATTCCAGGCTGCTGAGCAGCAAGTCATAGGTGTCAGTGGCGATGTTCTGCAACTGCAGTTTGTCGCCGTCCACCAGTTCGGCCAGTTGCGCCTGGATGTCGTCCTCGGCGGTGGGCAGAAACGCCAGTGAATTACGCAACACGGCGTTGTGCGACTTGAATTGTTCGACCAGGCGGGTTTTTTCCTTGAGGGCGGCAAGGAAGGCATCATGACTGGTGCGCCAGGCGGCCGAGGCATTGCGGTCGTGGCTTGACTCCATCGAATCGAATCGTTGCCAGAGCCGGGTCATCTCGGTGAGTGGCGAAACCAATGGGTCATAATTGTGGCTGATGGCGATCCTGGCCTTGAGGATTTCGGTTTCCCACTGCGCATTCAGCTGTTTGATGCGGCCGATCAAGTCCCTGGATTCGGCGTAGGTCGTGGTCTGGTCCGCGCTGGATTTGAGGTACAGGAACAGCAGCGTCGAGGCCAGCATCAGGGCGACGATGCCCAACAGCGTCATGTTGCGTCGGTAGGACAGTGTCATAAGGCTTTACCCTCCCATTCGCCGGTCAGGGTCTTGAGAAACTTGATGATCAGGTTTTTATCTTCGGCCGAAGGAATACGGCCGAGCTGGAACTTGAACATCACGTCCACCGCCTCTTCGAGCGTCGCGGCCGAGCCGTCGTGAAAATACGGCGCGGTGATTGCGACGTTGCGCAGGCTGGGCACCTTGAACACGTTGCGGTCCTCTTCGTCCCCGGTTACCAGGTATCGCCCCAGGTCGGCCTCCACCGGGTTGCCCCGCACCTGGAAGTAATCGCCCAGGACGCCGAACTTCTGGTACATGTTCCCGCCGATGTTCACCCCCTGGTGGCAAGCGATGCAGCCGTATTCCTTGAAACGCTGATAGCCGTACTTTTCCTCGCGACTGAGTATCTGGGTATCGCCCAGCAGGTACTGGTCGAACCGCGAGTTGGCGCTGATCAGCGTGCGCTCGTAACTGGCGAGGGCGTTCTGCACGTTGTCCCTGGTCACCCCGTCGGGGTAGGCGTTGGCAAATGAAGTGCGGTAGGCCGCATCGGCGGACAGGGTCTGCACCACGTGTTGCCAGTTGCTGCCCATCTCGCTGGGGCTCTGTACGACTTCGTCGATCTGGGCTTCCAGGGAGTCTGCGCGACCGTTCCAAAACTGCCGGAAATTCAGGCTGGCGTTGAGTACGCTGGGGGTATTGACCGCCACCGGAAGACCGGTAAAGCCAATCGAAAAGGCCTTGTTGTCGGCGCCGCCCCTGGTCAGATGGTGGCAGCTGGCACAGGACAGTGAACCATTGACCGACAAACGCGTTTCGTTGAACAACTGGCGCCCCAGTGCTACCCGCTGAGCGTCCTGTTGAGGCACCGCCGGCAGGGGTTTGAGCGGTTCGTCCAGCGGCGCGGCTTCGGCGCTCAGGCACACCCCGAGCACGGGTATCAGCAGCAGGTGGTGAAAGCGCAACCTCATCTGGTGTTTCCTTGGCGCTGGGCATGAGTGTCGTTGGATCGGATTCACGGGAGGTTCGACAAGGAGGGCCTCAGCGACTCCACATAGCGAACGAATACCTCGGGCTCCACCGCTTTGCTGAAGTAGTAGCCCTGGACTTCCTCACAGTGCTGGGCCTTGAGGAAGTCCAGTTGCTCAGCGGTTTCCACCCCTTCGGCAATGATGGTCAGCTTGAGGCTGCGCCCCAGGCTGATGATGGCGCTGACCAGCGCTGCGTCGTTGCTGTCGCTGCCCAAGCCGCGAATGAATGACTGGTCGATTTTCAGGACGTCGATGGGAAAGCGCCGCAAGTAACTCAGGCTGGAGTAACCGGTGCCGAAGTCGTCGATGGCCAGGCGCACCCCCAGTGCCTTGATCCGTTGCAGGGAGGTAACGGTGGACTCGATGTTTTGCATCAACACGCTTTCGGTGATCTCCAGCTCCAGAAGGGCCGGCTCCATGCCGGTTTGCGCGAGGATCTGCTCGATGCCATCGACAAAATCCCGCTGACGGAAATCAATGGCTGACATATTCACTGCCATGCAGATCGGTGGCAGCCCGGCTGCCCGCCACGCGCAGCTCTGTTGACAGGCTTCGGCCAGGACCCATTTGCTCAGCGGCACGATCAGGCCGCTGTCTTCGGCCACTGCGATGAATGCCGATGGATAGACCAGGCCGTGGCCGGGCTTGTGCCAGCGGATCAAGGCCTCGGCGCCGACCACCTGGCCACTGCGAAGGTCCAGCTTGGGTTGGTAGTGCAGGACAAATTCGTTGCGAGCCAGCGCCAGGCGGATCCCGGTCTCCATGCTTTGCTGGTACAAGGCGCGCTGGTTCATTTCTTCGATGAAAAAGCGGTAGCTGTCCGGGCCGGTCTCCTTGACGTTGCGCATTGCGGTTTCCGCTTTCTTGATCAGCGAAATCGCATCAAAACCGTCGTCCGGATAGAGGCTGATACCCAGGCTGGCGGTGACCCTCAATTCGTGGCCGGCAATGTGCTGGGGCGCCCGGATCGCGTTCAGGAGTTTCTCGGCGATGCCGGTGGTCTGCTGGGGATGGCGAATGTCGGCGAGGATCACCACGAACTCGTCCGAGCCATAGCGGAACACCGAGTCGGACGCACGCACCGCCGCCACCATGTTGCGCCCGACCAATTTGAGCATCTGGTCGCCGGCGGGATGGCCGAGCGCGTTGTTGATGCGCTTGAAGCGATCGAGCCCGAAAAACATCACCGCCAGTTGTTTGTCATGGCGCCGGGACAGGGCCAGTGACTGGTTCAAGCGGTCCCCGAGTAACGTGCTGTTGGGCAGTTCGGTGAGCACGTCGTATTGCAGCAGGTGCGAGACCTTGAGCAGTTCGTGCACCCGTGCCTCGATGGTCTGTTCCAGGCTCAAGACTTTTAATGCCGCGTCCTGGGCCATCTGCCATTTCCAGGTCATGGCGCTGGCCATCTGGCGGATTTCCAGGCTGTCGAAAGGCTTTTTCAGCACCAGCAATTGATCGCCGAATTCCAGCCGCTCGGCGATGTCTTCCCAGCTGTAGTCGGAGTAAGCCGTACACAGGGCGATCTGCAGCTGCGGGTCGGCCTTCCACAGTTGCTCGATGGTTTCCAGGCCATCCCAGCCCGGTGGCATGCGCATGTCGATGAAGGCCATCGCATAAGGTCGCCCCTCCACCAGGGCCTGCTGGACTCGCGCCAGGGCTTCCTGCCCCTGATAGGCGGAGTCGAGCTGGAATGTCAGGCGCTCCACCGGCTGCGTGCCGAACAGGGCTTCCTCGGCGTCGGCCAGGGCCAGTTCGTCGTCGATGGCGGGAGCGAGGATCTTGCGGAAATCCGCATGAATCGACGGTGCATCGTCGATGATCAGAATGCGCCGGTTGGTCCGCGCCAGCAGGGTCGTCATTGACGTGAGCCGAAGCCGGCAACGGTTTCGTGGAGTGTGCTCATAGGAGGGGTATCCTTTCCCTGATCACCTGGCCGAACGTACAGATAAAGGATCCGAGTCACCTGAGCATAGACCTCTGGCCAGTGCTTCGCGCTGGCAAAATGAAATCATTTGCCGGAAGGCGCTCAATTTCATCTAGCCTGTAGGCCAGACTCCGCTTTCAGGCGCTGTCCACCCCGCCCGGACCCGGCGATGCAGCAGTGTTATCCGAGGTGACATCATGGAAGAGCAACCCCCCACCACTTTGAGTCATAAACCCAAAGTGCTGCTGGTTGATGATGAGGAGTCGATTCTCAATAGCCTGCGCCGCCTGCTGCGCGGTCAACCCTACGACGTGCTGCTGGCAACCGGTGGTGCCCAGGCGCTGGAGATCATGGCGCTGCAGCCCATCGACCTGGTGATAAGCGATGCCCGCATGCCCAATATGGATGGCGCCACGTTCCTGGCGCATGTCCACCAGCTTTATCCCCATACCACGCGAATCATGCTTACCGGCTACGCCGATCCCGCGGCCATCATCAAGGCGATCAACGAAGGGCAGATTCATCGTTACATCAGCAAGCCCTGGCACGATGAGGAGCTGCTGCTCACCCTGCGCCAATCACTCGCCTACCAGCACTCGGAGCGCGAACGCCTGCGCCTGGTGCAGGAAACCGATCAGCAGAACGAGCAGCTGAAGCGACTCAATGCCACGCTGGAAAAGCATGTGGCCGCGCGCACTGCCGAATTGCAGCAGACGGCCGATATGCTCGACCTGGCCTACGAAGAGCTCAAGCGCAGCTACGTCACGGGTACCGAGGTGTTTTCACTGCTGGCCAATTTGCGCTTGCCGCCGGCCAAGCAGACCAATCGCCAGATCATCGAGCTGGTGCGGGTGTACTGCAACCGCCATGGGGTGGATGAAGGCACCGGTCGCGACCTGACCATGGCCGCAGCGCTCTACAACATTGGCAAGCTGAGCTGGACGGACAGCATGATGACCGCCCCGGCGGACTTGCTGCATCACAACGACCGCGAACGTTATCGCGGTTATCCGAAACAAAGCGAGACGTTGCTGATGACCCTCGACCCGATGAAGGATGCGGCCCGCCTGATTCTTCACCATCAGGAGCGTTGGGACGGCACCGGTTTTCCCGACCGGCTCAAGGGCGAGGCCATTCCCTTCGGTTCGCGGCTGCTGAAACTGGCGGTGGATTTCATCGAGTTGCAACGCGGGCTGATTCTGGAGCGGCAGATGAACAGCGATGAAGCTCTGCTCTATATCCGCAACTATGCGGGACGGCTCTATGACCCGGGGATGGTGGAAGATTTCATCCAGGTCTGCGCCGCCTGCCAGAGCGATGTCTCGCTGGCCGACCCTGCGGTCAAGGTGCTGACTACTCGCGACGTGGCGGCGGGCATGATCCTGGCGCGCAACCTCAATGCTGACAATGGCATGCTGCTGCTTAACGCCGGCAAGGTGTTGAACGGGGCACTGGTGGAGAAACTCATCGCCTTTGAAGCCATGGAAGGGGCGAAGTACAGCATCTTTGTAAAGGTCCCGCAGGAGCCGCCGGCTAATGTTGCGCACGCGCAGGAGAGGGCTTAGGCGTTGTACTGATCCATTGGGAACGGACAGGCGGACCTGTATCCTTGGGTTTTTTATCCAGGGCAGGTTTTCCTTCATGACCGTTACTTCAACCCCCCGCGTCATCCACATTGCCGCGGCGCTGCTGATCGGCCCGGACGGGCGCACGCTGCTGGTACGTAAACGCGGTACCACCGCCTTCATGCAGCCCGGTGGCAAGATCGAAGCCCAGGAGCAACCGGTGCACGCGCTGGCGCGGGAGTTGGAGGAAGAGTTGGGGCTGTTGATCGATCCTGCGCACGCCGCCTACCTCGGCCAGTTCAGCGCCCCGGCCGCCAATGAGCCGGGTTTTGTCGTGCAGGCAGAGCTGTTTCAGCTGGCGATTGCGACTGACGTGTCGCCGGCGGCGGAGATCGAAGAGGTGATCTGGATCGATCCGGCCACCGATGGCGATGTCTTGCTGGCGCCATTGACGCGGGACCTGATCCTGCCGTTTTATCGAGCTTCGCTCATCGCGACTGCCTGATCTTTTACGGACGAAGGATTGCCCATGATTCCACTCCACGACCTGTTGATTTTCGCCGCCGCGGCGTTGCTGATGGTGCTCACGCCCGGGCCGAACATGATCTATCTCATTTCCCGCTCCATCTGCCAGGGACGCAAGGCTGGCGTGGTTCGTGCACAACCCGGGCTGGCTGGCAGTGCAGCGGTATTTCATGGGGGGTGTGCTGGCGGCGCTGGCGGTGCGCTTGATGCTGGAGCAGCGTAAGGCAACCTGAAAAGCCCAGGGACGGCTCAGGCTGTGAGGCTTTCCACGTAATCGATGTCAGCCGAACCGTGTAGGAGCGAGCTCGCTCGCGAAAAACCTGAGTGCGCCGAGGGGTGTCAGGTTTCCCGCGTCATCGTTGGCGTCCATCGCGAGCTAGCTCGCTCCTACCGGACGGCACTGACGCCATCGAGCGTCGAGAACGAGGTGTCCTTGGCGGTCAGCAGGAAGTCGCGCATGTAAGGCGCATCCAGCATGTCCGCACGAATTCCCGCGTACAACGTCGCGAACAAGCCTTTCTCGCCAAGGCGCTTGGCCTTCACATAACCCCGTGAGCTGTATTCATGCAATGCCCAATGGGGCATGCCGCATACGCCGCGACCGCTGGCCACCAGTTGCATCATCATCACCGTGAGTTCGGAGGTGCGAACCTGCGCCGGTTCGGTGTCGGCCGGCTCCAGGAAGCGGGTGAAGATGTCCAGCCGGTCGCGTTCCACCGGGTAGGTGATCAAGGTCTCGCTGATCAGGTCTTCGGGCACGATGTACGCCTTGCTCGCCAGACGATGCTGATTGGCCACTGCAAGCATTGCCTCGTAAGTGAACAGCGGCACATAGGTGATACCCGCCAGCTCCTGCGGGTCCGAAGTCACCACGAGGTCCAGATCGCCGCGCGCCAGGGCCGGCAGCGGGGCGAAGGAAAAGCCCGAGGCCAGGTCCAGTTCGACTTCCGGCCAGGCGTCGCGGAACTGGTCGATGGTCGGCATCAGCCACTGGAAGCAACTGTGGCATTCGATAGCCATGTGCAAGCGTCCCGCCGTGCCGCCAGCCAGCCGGGCAATGTCGCGCTCGGCGCCACGCAGCAGCGGCAGTGTCGCATCAGCCAGTTGCAGCAGGCGCAAACCCGCGCTGGTGAAGCGCACAGGCTTGGTTTTGCGCACGAACAGCGGCATGCCCATGCGTTCTTCCAGCTCTTTGAACTGGTGGGACAGGGCCGACTGGGTCAGGTGCAGGCGGTCGGCCGCATCGACCAGGCTGTCAGCTTCGCGCAAGGCGTGCAGGGTTTTCAGGTGGCGGATTTCAAGCACCGGGGGGTCTCCATGAGGAAAACTTGTGATCAACACGAAAAGGTTGAGTTTGTCTCATGTTGCCCTGTCTGTCGACAATAGCGCCATGTTTCACGTCCCCTTTTGATTGAGAGCATTCCCCATGGCGTTGGCCCACACACTTGGTTTTCCCCGCATCGGCGCAGACCGCGAACTGAAAAAAGCCCTTGAATCGTATTGGAAGGGCGACCTCGACCAGGATGCGCTGCACAGCGTCGGCCGGCAGTTGCGTGCCACCCATTGGCAGCTGCAGAAAGACGCCGGCATCGATTTGCTGCCGGTAGGCGACTTCGCCTGGTATGACCAGGTGCTGACCCATTCCCTGACCTTCGGCGTGATCCCACAGCGTTTTGACGGCGCCAAAGACGAGAACGGCCTGCCGACCCTCGATACCCTGTTCGCCATGGCCCGTGGCGCCACCGCCAGCTGCTGCGGCAGTGAGCATGGCCAGGCGCAATACGCCCAGGAACTGACCAAGTGGTTCGACACCAACTACCACTACCTGGTCCCGGAGTTCAGCGCCGATCAGCAGTTCAAACTCAGCTGGGAGCAACTGTTCGACGAGGTCGACGAAGCCTTGGCGCTCGGCCACACCGTCAAGCCGGTGATCATCGGCCCGCTCACCTACCTCTGGCTGGGCAAGGCCAAGGGCGACGACTTCGACCGGCTCGATCTGCTCGAACGGCTGTTGCCGGTCTACAACGAAATCCTCAGTCGCCTTGCCGCGCAAGGCGTGGAATGGGTACAGATCGACGAACCGATTCTGACCCTGGACCTGCCCCAGGCGTGGAAAAGCGCATTCGAACGCGCCTACCACATCCTCCAGTACTCACCGCTGAAAAAACTCCTGGCGACCTACTTCAGTGGTCTGCAAGACAACCTCGGCCTGGCGGTCGGCCTGCCGGTGCAAGGCCTGCACATCGACGCCGTGCGTGCGCCGGATCAACTCGGCCAGGTGCTTGATCGCCTGCCGACCTACAAAATCCTGTCCGTGGGCCTGGTGAACGGGCGCAATGTGTGGCGCTGCGAACTGGAATCGGTGCTGGCGCAATTGCAACCGGCCCAGGAACGCTTTGGCGACAACCTGTGGGTCAGCAGTTCCTGCTCGCTGCTGCACAGCCCCGTGGATCTGGACCGCGAAGACAAACTCGATCCGGAACTGAAAAGCTGGTTGGCGTTTGCCGTGCAAAAGTGTGGCGAGATCGCCGTGCTGCGTGACGCGCTTAACGATCCACAAGCGCCCAAGGTGCGAGCGGCGCTGGCTGAAAGCAATGCCATTGAGGCCAGTCGTGCCGAATCGCCGCGTATTCACAAAACTGCCGTGCAGGCTCGTGTTGCGGCGGTAAGTGCCGCTGACAGCCGGCGCCAATCACCGTTTGCCCAGCGTATTGAACAACAGCGTGCTCGCCTGCAGTTGCCAGCATTTCCCACGACCACCATTGGCTCGTTCCCGCAGACCGGTGCGATCCGCCTGGCGCGCCAGGCATTCAAGCAGGGCAAGCTGTCTGCCAACGACTATACCGATGCCATGCACAGCGAAATCCGGCACGCCGTGCAAGTCCAGGAGCGCCTGGGCCTGGATGTGCTGGTGCATGGTGAAGCCGAGCGCAACGACATGGTCGAGTACTTCGCCGAGCAGCTCGACGGTTATGCCTTCACCCGGTTCGGCTGGGTACAGAGTTACGGCTCCCGTTGTGTGAAACCGGCGATCATCTATGGCGACCTGAGCCGTCCCAAGGCCATGACGGTGGACTGGATTACCTATGCCCAAAATCAGACCGAGAAGGTGATGAAGGGCATGCTGACCGGGCCGGTGACCATGCTGATGTGGTCGTTCCCACGGGAAGATGTTTCGCGCAAAGTCCAGGCTCAACAGTTGGCCCTGGCACTGCGTGACGAAGTGGTGGACCTGGAAAAAGCCGGCATCAAGATCGTGCAAATCGATGAGGCTGCGTTCCGCGAAGGCCTGCCAATGCGTCGGGCGCAATGGCAGGAGTACCTCGACTGGGCGGTGGAAGCGTTCCGATTGACCGCCTCGGGTGTCCGTGACGAAACCCAGATCCACACCCATATGTGCTACAGCGAATTCAACGACGTGATCCAGGCCATCGCGGCCATGGATGCCGATGTAATCACCATCGAAACCTCACGTTCGGATATGGAATTGCTGGAGGCTTTCAAGGCGTTCGACTACCCGAATGATATCGGCCCGGGCGTCTACGACATCCACTCGCCGCGAGTGCCGGATACTGTCGAGATGATCAACTTGCTGCGCAAGGCCGCCAAGCGGATTCCGGCCGAGCGCCTGTGGGTCAATCCCGATTGCGGACTGAAGACCCGTGCATGGCCGGAGACCGAAGCTGCGCTGGTGAACATGGTTGCGGCGGCTCGGCAGTTGCGCACTCGATTGGCATAGCCTGGCGGCGCATGCTCCGGGCGGCGATCCGACCATCAACGATCGCATGGTTGCGAATATGACCGCTCGGCACTCTTCATCAAACTGTCATGGAACTGTGGCAGCGCGCTTGAACAAACTTCATCAGACTCGCGCTCTACTGGGGTTCTGCGTTTCGGTGTTTTTTCATGCGTTTATTTCTTTTACTGGCCGCGTTGTTGTTCGGCCTGCCGTTGATGGCGGCTTCGCGTTGCGATGTCGATGTTCCAACTGAACGAGCCGATCTGGCACAGGTAAGCCTGGCTTATCAGAGTATTGGCCGTGCTTCGGATCCGGCGCTGTTGCTGGTGATGGGACTTGGCGGCCAGTTGATTCACTGGCCGGACGAAGTGGTTGTCGCGCTGTGTCAGCAAGGCTTTCGGGTGATCCGTTATGACAACCGCGATGTCGGTCTCTCGACGTGGCGCCAGGCACCCGTCGACGCCAACCTGACCTTCGAGGTGCTGCGCTACAAACTTGGTTTGCCAGTGTCCGCGCCCTACACCCTGACCGACATGGCTGATGATGCGTTTGGGTTGATGGATGCCTTGCACGTTGAGCAGTTCCACGTGCTGGGCGCGAGCATGGGCGGAATGATTGCCCAGCACATGGCGGCGATGGCGCCGCAACGGGTCGAGAGCCTGACCCTGATCATGACCAGTTCCGGTGCCGAAGGACTGCCGGCACCGAGTGCGGCGTTGGTGCAGTTGCTTGCGCGTCGTGGTGCGCCGAATCGCGAAGCAGCGCTGGAACAACAGGCTGATCTGCTCGCGGCGCTGGGCAGCCCGACGGTGAGTGATGATCGCCAGGCGTTGCTGCAACAGGCGGCGCAATCCTATGACCGGGCGTTCAACCCCGAAGGCGTGAAACGCCAGATCATGGCCATCCTCGCGGAACCGAGTCGGGTGGCGCTGCTCAATCAACTGCGGGTGCCAACCCTGGTGGTGCACGGTACGGCTGATCCGTTGCTGCCGGTCATGCATGGCGTGCACCTGGCGGCGCATATTCACGGAAGTCAGTTGAAGCTGATTCCGGGACTGGCACATCGATTCCAGGAAGCGTTCAAGGCGCCGCTGTTGGCGGCGGTGCTGCCCTATTTGCAGGCTCACCGCGAAGACACGTCGCATTGGGCGCAGATCGATCCGCTGCCGGCCCCCAATCTCCTCTAACCCCCCTACAGGTGTATCGTCTGGGCTTTGCGACGCGTTCCAGTCTTCGAGGTGAGTGATGACTACCCCCCTGAAAATCGATTTTGTCAGCGATGTGTCCTGCCCCTGGTGTGTCGTCGGCCTGTACGGCCTGACCCAGGCCCTTGATCTGTTGGGTGACGAGGTCCAGGCCGAGATCCGGTTCCAGCCATTCGAGCTGAACCCGAAGATGGGACCCGAAGGCCAGAACATCACCGAGCACATCACCGAGAAATACGGCTCCACGCCTGAGCAGTCGCAGAAAAATCGCGAGATGATCCGCGAGCGCGGTGCCGAGGTCGGTTTTGCTTTCCGCACGGACGGCAACAGCCGCATCTACAACACCTTCGATGCCCATCGCCTGTTGTATTGGGCAGGGCTGGAAGGGTTGCAGTTCAACCTGAAGGAGGCGCTGTTCAAGGCGTATTTCAGCGATGGAGCCAACCCGTCCGATCATCAGCAACTGGCGCGGATTGCCGCGAGTGTCGGGCTGGATCAGCAGCGGGCCGAGGCGATCCTGGCGTCAGACGAATTCGCCCGGGAAGTTCGGGAAGAAGAACAGCTCTGGTTGTCCCGCGGAGTGAGTTCGGTACCGACCGTGGTCTTCAACGGTCAGTATGCGATCAGCGGCGGACAACCTGTGGAGACGTTCGTGGGTGCAATTCGGCAGATCATGAGTGAAGCCAAGGGCGGCACGGTGAATCAATAGCTCAGGTTTGAAAGCGCACCCACACGCCGACCAACACGGTGGCCGCAATCAGCCAGGCCACCGCTGCCACCGCCAGTGAGGCTTCCAGCCGCATCTTGTCGACCATCACGTACAACGTGGCCAGGTAGATGAAGTACGGGATGATCGACCACATGCCAAACACGATGGTGGTCTTCAGATCATCCAGCGACCGGCCTTTGCCGACGATGTAATGCGCGATCAGGGCAAAGGTCGGGAACAGGGGTACCAGCCCGGCGATGTAATAGTTTTTGGTCCTGGCCAGCGCGGCGAGGATCAGCACCACCGCCGCGCCCAGGCTCGCCTTTAGAATCAAGTCCATCAGTGGCTCAACCCGTATTTTTTCACTTTGTCGAACAGCGTGGTCTTGGCCATTCCAAGTTCCTGGCTCGCCTGGGTCAGATTGCCGCCGCTGCGCTGCAACGCATCCACCAGCAAATTGCGCTCGAAGGCTTCGACCGCTTCGGCGAACGCCAGGCCCTGATTGCTGCCGCTGGCGCCGGATTTCTTGAAGGCCGGCAGGCCGAGGGCGAAGCGCTCGGCGACGTTGCGCAATTCGCGCACATTCCCCGGCCAGTCATGGCTCATCAGGTTCGACAGGGTCTGGTTGTCCAGGTCAGGCACCGCGCGGTCGAAGCGCAGGGAGGACTGCTGCAGGAAATGCTCGAACAGTTGCAGGATATCCTCGCGGCGTTCTCGTAGCGGTGGCAGTTCCAGTGTGACCACATTGAGTCGGTAATACAGGTCGCTGCGGAACTCACCCGCTTTGCTCGATTCGTCCAGGTCGGATTTGGTCGCGGCGATCACCCGGCAGTCCACCGCCACGCTCTGGTTCGAACCGAGGCGCTCCAGGGTCCGTTCCTGCAGAACCCGCAGCAGTTTGATTTGCAGCGGTAACGGCATGCTTTCCACTTCATCGAGGAATAGCGTGCCGCCGTCGGCGTGTTCGATCTTGCCGATGCGCCGTTTGCCCGCGCCGGTAAAGGCATTGGCTTCGTGACCGAAGATCTCGCTTTCGAACAGATTCTCCGGCAGGCCGCCGCAGTTCAACGCGACGAACTGCCTGGCATGGCGCCGGCTGAAATCGTGCAGGCAACGCGCGACCAGCTCCTTGCCGGTGCCGGTCTCGCCTTCGATCAGTACGTTGGCCGAGGTGTCGGCGACGTTGGCGATCAACTCCCGCAGATTCTGCATGGCCGGTGAGCGGCCGATAATCCGGCCTTCCAGCGAGTCGCGCTCGGCCAATTGCCGGCGTAGCGAGGAGACTTCCCGCGCCAGGCTACGTTGCTCCAGCGCGCGACGGGCGACGTCGACCAGGCGTTCCGGGGAGAACGGCTTCTCCATGAAGTCATAGGCGCCTTTTTGCATGGCGCCGACCGCCATGGAAATGTCGCCATGCCCGGTAATCAACACCACGGGCAGGCTGCGGTCACGTTCCTTGAGCCGGGTCAGCAGTTCCAGGCCGTCGATGCCAGGCAGGCGGATATCGCTGATGACAATCCCGGCAAAGTTTTCGCCGACCCGCTCCAGTGCTTCCTCGGCGCTGCCCACGCCTTCGCAGGGAATGTCTTCCAGGGTCAGCGCCTGCTGGCAGCCCAGCAGCACATGAGGGTCGTCTTCGACGATCAGCACACTCAGTTCGTGGTTCATAGGGGCTCGGCGTGAAGGGGGCTTACCAACGGTAAACTGAGAACGAAGGAGGTTCCACCATTGGCCGGGTGCTCGACACCCAGGTGCCCGCCAGTGGCGGCGGCCAGGCTGGCGGACAGGGTCAGGCCGAGGCCCAGGCCCTGTTCGCCGGGTTTGGTGGTGAAGAAGGGTTCGAACAGATGTTTGCGCGCCTCGGCGTCGATGCCATGGCCATTGTCACGCACCCGCAGGCGATATTTGCCATCGTGGGGTTCACCCTCCAGCCACAGTTGCGGCAGGGGCTGGGCCTGCATGGCATCCAGGGCATTACCGATCAGGTTGACCAGAATCTGCTCAAGGCGAGTCTGGTCGATCTGCACCTGGACATCGGCGAATTCGCGGTGCAGCTGCAAGTGCGCGCTTTCCAGACGGGCACCGAGCAGTTGCAGCGCAGCCTCTACCGCCTTGCCGAGGCTGGCCTGGCCCTTGTCGTCACCACGACGGGCGAAGGAACGCAGGCTGGCGGTGATCCGGCCCATGCGATCGATCAGCTCGTTGATGGTCTTGAGGTTGGTACTGGCGACGTCGAGCTGACCGCGTTCCAGAAAACGCACGGTGTTGCCGGACAAGGTCCGCAGGGCGGCGAGCGGCTGGTTCAGTTCGTGAGCAATGCTGGTGGACATCTGGCCAATCGCCGCCAGTTTGCCTGCCTGTACCAGTTCATCCTGGGCCCTGCGCAACGTCTCTTCAGCCTGGCGCCGTTCGCGGATCTGGCCCTTGAGTCGTTCATTGCTGGCGCGCAGGTCACTGGTGCGTTCGGTAATCCGACGCTCGAGTTGATTGTTCGCTTCCTGCAGGGCTTCCCGGGCGGCAAGGCGGGTAGCGATAACCTTGCGCCGTTCGTTCCAGGCAATCAGCAGGAACGCCACGAGGGCGAACGCGACAGCCACCAGGATGCCCTGGTTGATCGCTTCACGGCGCAAGTCCTGCAGGGGCGTGAGCAGGGTGAAATTCCAAGGTGTGTCGCTCAAGGGGCGGGTCTGCGACAGGTAGCTGATGTCCTCCTGGGCGGACTCCACCTCGCTGTTGGCGGGGAAGGTCAGTTTCTCCTCACCCTCGGCCAGTTTTTCCCGCGCCAGGGGTTGCAGCTCATTCAGCGGGAACCAGTAATACTGCAGGCTGCGGGCGAGTTTTTCCTTGGTTTCGTCGCTCAACGGGATGACCGACTTGAGCCGTCGTGCCGGATCGCTGGACAGAATGATGATGCCGTTTTCATCACTGACGAAGGCTTCCAGGCGAGCACGCTGCCAGCGTTCTTCCATGGCTTCCAGCCTCACCTTGACCACCGCGACGCCGATGATCTTGCCCTGTTCCTCAAGGCCGTGGGCCAGGTAATAACCCGGTTCGCCGTTGGTGCTGCCAATTCCGTAGAAGCGCCCCGGCTGACCGCGCACGGCGTTCTGGAAATAGGCGCGAAAGGACAGGTCTTCGCCCAGGTAACTGTCGACATCGCGCCAGTTGCTGGTGGCCATGACGCGGCCGGTGGTGTCCATGACATAGATGGCCCGGCTGCGGCTGCGCCGATTCAGGCCTTCGAGGTATTCATTGACCGTCTGCCGGTGTTCCGGCGATGGATCGTCGAGCAGCTTTGACACGCTGGATTCAAGTTCCAGCAGGCTGGGCAGGTAGGTGTATTTGCTGATTTCGCTTTCGACGGCGCGGGCATGCAGTTCCAGCTGGCGCTGGCCGTTTTCGCTGAGGCTGCGGATGCCGAAATGTTCACTGACCCAGAAGCCGACGTAACCCAATCCAATCATCAGGGCGATGACCAGTGGCGGCAGGAACAGATGGCGAATCAGACGGGGTTTCACGGCGAGTGATGGCGGCGCGGCGCGATAGAGAGTGGGGTCGCATTTCATCACAGATGCCTTGGGTCAACCACAACAACAGGTCATCCGGCATCCCGTGTAGGAGCTGCCGAAGGCTGCGATCTTTTGATCTTCGAACAATCACCAGATCAAGATCAAAGATCGCAGCCTGCGGCAGCTCCTACAGGGGGAGACCGTTGGCTTTTAGTGCTGCAGAATCTTGTTGAGGAAATGCTGCGTACGCTCGGCGCGGTGGCTGATGTCGCCGAAGAATTCCTCTTTCTTGCAGTCTTCGATGATCTTGCCTGCGTCCATGAAAATCACGCGGTCGGCCACTTTGCGGGCAAAGCCCATTTCGTGGGTCACGCACATCATGGTCATGCCTTCGTGGGCCAGTTGCACCATCACGTCGAGCACTTCGTTGACCATCTCCGGGTCGAGCGCCGAGGTCGGTTCGTCGAACAGCATGACGATAGGGTCCATCGCCAGTGCGCGGGCAATCGCCACGCGCTGCTGCTGGCCACCGGAAAGCTGGCCCGGATGCTTGTGCGCATGGGCAGACAACCCGACCCGCTCAAGCAACTGCAGGCCCTTTTTCGTAGCTTCTTCCTTGCTGCGGCCGAGCACCTTGATCTGCGCGATGGTCAGGTTTTCGGTGATGGTCAGGTGTGGGAACAGTTCGAAGTGCTGGAACACCATGCCGACGCGCGAGCGCAGTTTTGGCAGGTTGGTCTTGGGGTCGGCGATGGATGTGCCATCGACTACCACGTCACCTTTCTGGAAGGGTTCCAGGGCGTTCACGCACTTGATCAGGGTGGATTTGCCGGAACCGGAAGGCCCGCACACCACGATCACTTCGCCTTTCTTGACCTCGGTGCTGCAGTCAGTCAGTACCTGGAAGTCGCCATACCACTTGTTGACATTCTTGATAGAGATCATACGGCAAACCTTTTTTGCAGACGCTTGACCAGCAGCGAGGCGGCAAAGCTGATTGTGAAGTACACGAGACCTGCGAAGATCAGGAACTCATTGGAGCGGCCGATGATGTCGCCACTGGCGCGCGAAGCATTGAGGAAGTCCACCAGGCCGACGGCGTAGACCAGCGAGGTGTCCTGAAACAGAATGATGCTCTGTTGCAGCAGCAGCGGGGTCATCTTGCGGAACGCCTGGGGCAGGATGATCAACCGCATCATCTGGCTGTACGTCATGCCCAGGGCCTGGGCCGCGCCCATTTGTCCCTTGGGAATCGACTGCACGCCGGCCCGGACGATTTCGCAGAAGTACGCCGCTTCAAACATCATGAACGCCACGATGCACGAGGCGAACGCGCCGATCGGCGTGTCTTCGCCGGTGATCCAGCGCAGCACGAACGGCACCGCCAGGTAGAACCAGGTGATGACCAGCAGCAGCGGGATCGAACGGAAGTAATTGACGTAGGCACCGGCAATGTTCGACAGCACTTTGCTGTGGGACAGGCGCATCAACGCAAGGATGGTGCCCAGGATGATCCCGCCGACGACGCCCAGCGCCATCAGTTGCAGGGTCATGACCATGCCGTTCCACAAGCCCGGCAGGGACGGGATGATGCCCGAGAAGTCGAATTCCATCATTTACCCCCTACGGAGATCAGGCCCGGCACGGCAACTTTCTTCTCGACCAGGCGCATCAGCAGCATCAGGCTCATGTTCAAGGTGAAGTAGATCAGTGTCGCCAGGGTGAAGGCTTCGAACAGGTTGGCGGAGAACTCGGCGGTCTGCTTGGTCTGTGCGAGCAACTCCATCAGGCCGATCAGCGAGGCGACGGACGTGTTCTTGAAGACGTTGAGAAATTCCGAGGTAAGCGGCGGAATGATGATCCGGTAAGCCTGGGGCAGCAGCACGTTCCAGTAGATCTGCGACAGCTTGAAGCCCATTGCGCGAGCAGCGGCTTCCTGGCCACGGGGCAATGCCTGGATGCCGGTACGCACCTGTTCGCAAACGCGAGCGGTAGTGAACAGGCCAAGGCACACCACGACGCTGAGGAAGGCCGAAGTGGTCGGGTTGAGGTCCTGCTTGTACCAGTCCTGCAGATTCTGCGGCAGCAGGTCGGGCACCAGGAAGTACCAGATGAACAGCTGTACCAGCAGTGGCACGTTACGGAAAAGTTCGACGTAGCAGGTCGCGATGCCCGATACGAAGCGGTTCGGTACGGTGCGCATGACACCCAGGATCGAGCCCAGTGTCAGGGCAATGATCCATGCCACGATGGCGATGGCGATGGTCCAGCCCAGACCGGTGAGGTACCAGTCGAGATAGATCTCGCTGCCCACGCCGGTGGACTTGAAGAACACGCTCCAGTCCCAGTTGTAATTCATTCGGGTCTCCCCTCGGATCGATATACAAGTGCCCGCTTGGGGAAGCTCCGTTCCCGCCCCGACCATAATAGTCAGGCACACACGAGCGGCTCGACAGCCACCGGTTCGAGTGTTTCCAGAAAATGCCAGCAGGGAGTGACAACCTCCTGAAGGGATTTTGGTCCCGTCAGGAGGTAAGGTTAGTCAGAAATCAGGATTTCTTGTCGTCAGCCGCTTTATCGGTCGGATTGGCGATCAGGGCCTTGAGCTCGTCGCTCATCGGGAAGTTCAGGTTCAGGCCTTTTGGCGGGATTGGCGCCATGAACCATTTTTCGTAGATCTTGTTGATCTCGCCCGACTTGTAGGTGGCCACGATGGCAGCGTCTACAGCCTTCTTGAACGGCTCGTCGCCCTTGCGGACCATGCAGCCGTAGATTTCGTAGGACTGTGGATCACCGGTCACTGCCCAATCAGTGGCCTTCTTGGCTTTGGCGGCTTCACCGGCCAGCAGTGCGTCGTCCATCATGAACGCAACGGCGCGGCCCGATTCCAGCATCTGGAAGGACTCGCCGTGGTCTTTGGCGGAAATGACGTTCATGCCCATTTGCTTGTCGGCGTTCATCGACTTGAGCAGGCGCTCGGACGTGGTGCCCGCAGTGGTCACGACGTTCTTGCCCTTGAGGTCGTCGAAGTTCTTGTACGTGGAGTCTTTCTTGGAGAGAAGACGAGTACCGATTTCGAAGATGCCGACGGAGAAGTCCACTTGCTGCTGGCGTTCAACGTTGTTGGTGGTTGAACCGCACTCAAGATCCACGGTGCCGTTCTGCACCAGCGGGATACGGGTTTGCGAGGTGACCAGGTTGTATTTGACCTTCAGGTCCGGGAGGTCCAGGTCTTTTTTCAGCGCTTCGACCACTTTCAGCTGAATGTCGTGGGAGTAGCCGACCGGTTTACCGGAAGCGTCCGCGATGTAGGAAAACGGAATGGAAGCGTCACGATGCCCGAGGGTGATGGTGCCGGACTCTTTGATCTTCTTCAGTGTGCCGGTGAGTTCGGCGGCGAAAACTGGAGTGCTAATCAGAGCGGCAGCAATGGCTGCGCCCAGGAGGTGGGGAACGATACGCATCAAATTTTCCTCGACATTGTTTTTTTTATGGAGCCAGTTCATCGGCCCTTTTTGTGCTTCGAATGCCTGGTGCGCCTGATGGATCGGCACAACAGGTATTCGTCCAAGAGTGTAGAGCATGACTCGTGCCAGGCCTGGGGCTGTAGATCAAAGTGTTGATTTATAAGGGGATTAATTATTTGTTGCGGGTTTTAGAGAGTGCAATGATCCGGTTAACCGAATAGATCGACAGGTAGCGTTCGGAAAACCGAATGCGATGCAGGGATTAGCTGCGCGAGCAACTGTCTTCTCCCTGCCACATCAACGTCGAATGTGCAGACGCCATCGCGGGCAAGCCCGGCTCCCACAGTGATCTGCGCCGAACACAAATGCTGCGTCCACCACCAACACCCTGTGGGAGCGGGCGCCTGCAAGTAACCTGGAGTGCAGCGCAGAATGCAAAAACCCCTGGATCTCACAATCCAGGGGCTTTGCGTACCGCCAGCTAACGATCAGGCCGCTTCAATCTTGCTGCGGTTCTGCTCGACCTTGCTCAGGTAATCCGCCAGCTTCTGTTGCTCTGCCGGGGTGGTGAACAGCCCCAGTTTGCTGCGGCGCCACAGGATATCGTGGGCGGTGGTTGCCCATTCTTCGCTGCACAGGTAGTCCACTTCGCGGGTATAGAGACCGCCGCCGATGTGTTCGCCCAAGTCGTTCAGGTCGCGCACGCCTTCGAGCATGCGCCAGGTGCGGCTGCCATAGGTGGTGGCCCAGCGGCGGGCGATTTCGGTGGGCACCCAGTCGAACTTGTCACGGATCAAGGCGCTTAGCGCCTGCGGGGTGCTCATGTCCTCGCCACCGGGCAGGGTCGCGTGGGCGGTCCAGCTTGGCTTGATGTGCGTGAAATACGGGGTCAATTGCGCCAGGGCCGACTCGGCCAGCTTGCGATAGGTCGTCAGCTTGCCGCCGAATACCGAGAGCAATGGCGCTTCTTCGCCGCTACCAGACAGCGCCAGGGTGTAATCCCGGGTCACGGCCGACGGGTTATCGGATTCGTCATTGCACAGAGGACGCACTCCCGAATAGCTGTGCAGAATGTCTTCGCGGCTGACCTGCTTCTTGAAGTGCGCATTCACCACTTTGAGCAGGTAATCGGTCTCGCCTTCGGTAATCGCAACTGCCGCCGGGTCGCCGGTGTACTCGCGGTCGGTGGTGCCGATCAAAGTGAAGTGATTCAGGTAGGGAATGGTGAACACGATGCGCTGGTCTTCGTTTTGCAGAATGTGCGCGTGTTCGCCTTCGTACAGCTTCGGCACGATCAGGTGACTGCCCTGGATCAAGCGGATGCCGTAGGGCGATTCCATCTTCAAGTCGTCACGAATGAATTTCGCCACCCATGGCCCGGCAGCATTCACCAGGGCCTTGGCGCGGATCGAAAACAGGCTGCCGTCGGCGCGTTCCAGGTGCAGATGCCACAGGCCCTTGGTGCGACGGGCGCTGACGCAGCGGGTCTGGGTGTGAACGTGGGCGCCTTTCTCGCGGGCGGCCATGGCGTTGAGTACCACCAGGCGTGCGTCGTCTACCCAACAATCGGAATATTCGAAGCCTTTGGTGATTTCGCTCTTCAGCGGGCTGTCTGGACCGAACTTGAGGCTTTTTGAACCTGCCAGCTTTTCCCGTTTGCCGAGGTTGTCATAAAGGAACAGGCCGGCACGGATCATCCACGCCGGACGCAGGTGCGGGCGGTGGGGCAGCACAAAACGCATCTGCTTGACGATGTGTGGCGCCTTGGCCAGCAGCACTTCACGTTCGGCGAGAGCTTCACGCACCAGGCGGAATTCGTAATGTTCGAGATAGCGCAGGCCACCGTGGATCAGCTTGCTGCTGGCCGAGGAGGTGTGGCTGGCCAGATCGTCCTTTTCGCAAAGGAACACAGAAAGGCCGCGACCGGCCGCATCCGCTGCGATCCCCACGCCATTGATCCCGCCACCGATGACGGCAACATCGTAGACCTCGGAGAGTGGGGGGGTAGGCAAGGTAGAAGTGGGCATCGGCTAGCCTCTGGTTTTTGGTTATCTATATTTGAATTCGAACATTAATGTTCATTTGTGAAAATGGTAGCCCATAAATACGCGCACAGCCAGCCAACTTCGATTGAAAATACTGATCGAAGGGCGGGGAAAGGAAAATTTTCGAACATTTAAAGCAAAAGATCGCAGCCTCCGGCAGCTCCTACAGGGGTGAGTGAACCTGTAGGAGCTGCCGAAGGCTGCGATCTTTTGAGGCAGAAAGCCTTAAACGACTTCCAACCGAATCTTGTGCTGACTCAACAACTGCGCCAACGCCGGCACGGGTGGCTGATCAGTCACCAGGCAATCGATCAGGCTGATCGGCCCCAGGCGAATCATGGCATTACGCCCGAACTTGCTGGAGTCCGCCGCGAGTATCACCTGCCGGGCATTGGCAATGATCGCCTGGGAAACCCGCACTTCCTGATAGTCAAAATCCAGCAGACTGCCATCTTCATCAATGCCACTGATCCCGACCAGGGCAAAGTCGACCTTGAACTGGTTGATGAAGTCGACACTGGCCTGGCCCACCACGCCGCCGTCTCGGCGCACATTGCCGCCGGTCAGCAGCACGTCGAAGTCATCCTTGGCGCTGAGCATCGAGGCCACGTGCAGGTTGTTGGTGATGATCTTCAGGTGGCTGTGGTTGAGCAGGGCGCGGGCAATCGACTCGGTGGTGGTACCGATGTTGATGAACAGTGAGGCGTGATCAGGGATTTGTGCGGCAATCGCTTCGCCAATCCGCTGTTTTTCATCGCGCATCTGGTCGGCGCGCATGGCGTAGGCGGTGTTTTCGACGCTGGAATCATAGGCTGCACCACCGTGGTAGCGGCGCAATAAATTGGCTTCCGCGAGCTGATTGATGTCGCGGCGGATAGTCTGCGGTGTGACGACGAACAGCGTAGCCATTTCCTCGATACTCACGTAGCCGCGTTCGCGGACCAGTTCGAGGATTTGCTGCTGACGGGGAGGCAGATTCATGGGGCTTCCTTTGGGCTGCCGGGCAAAATTTGCCCATGATGCCGCAGGAATCTGCTCCCGACCAGTTACATGCCGATACTGAGTGCCTTGGCTGGCTTATTCATCGCCTTCGTGGGGTTCCCAGTCGCGGGTGCGGCTCACGGCTTTTTTCCATCCGGCGTAGAGTTTTTCCTTGGCGGTTTCGTCCAGGGTCGGTTCGAATTCACGCTCGATCACCGCCTTGCCGCGCAGCTCATCGAGGCTGCCCCAGAAGCCGCAGGCAAGGCCCGCCAGGTACGCAGCGCCGAGTGCCGTGGTTTCGCGCATTTGCGGACGCTCGACCTGGGTGCCGAGGATGTCGGCCTGGAACTGCATCAGGAAGTTGTTCGCTACCGCGCCGCCGTCCACGCGCAGGGCCTTGAGGCGTTCGCCGGAGTCCTGTTGCATGGCGTCCAGGACATCGCGGGTCTGGTAGGCAATCGACTCCAGCGCGGCACGGATGATGTGATCCACGCGCACGCCGCGGGTCAGGCCGAACAGTGCGCCACGGGCATACGGGTCCCAGTACGGCGCGCCGAGGCCGGTGAAGGCGGGCACCAGGTACACGCCATTGCTGTCTTTGACCTTGTTGGCGAAGTACTCGGTGTCGTGGGCGTCATTGATGATTTTCAGTTCGTCACGCAGCCATTGAACGGTCGAGCCGCCGTTGAACACGGCGCCTTCCAGCGCGTAAGCGACTTCACCGCGCGGGCCACAGGCGATGGTGGTGAGCATGCCGTGTTGGGATTTCACTGCCTTGTCGCCGGTGTTCATCAGCAGGAAGCAGCCGGTGCCGTAGGTGTTTTTAGCCTGGCCAGGCTCGACGCACATCTGGCCGAACAGCGCGGCCTGCTGATCGCCTGCGATGCCCCCGATGGCGATGCCGCTCTTGGTGTGGCCGTAGATTTCCGAGGAGGACTTAACTTGCGGCAGCATCTCGCGCGGAATATCCAGCACCTCCAGCATTTTCGCATCCCACTCCAGGGTGTGGATGTTGAACAGCATGGTGCGCGAGGCATTGGTGTAGTCGGTGACGTGCACTTTGCCGCCGGTAAATTTCCAGATCAGCCAGCTGTCGACGGTACCGAACAGCAATTCGCCGTTGCGCGCACGCTCGCGGCTGCCTTCGACGTTGTCGAGGATCCACTTGAGCTTGGTTCCGGAGAAGTAGGGGTCGGTGACCAGGCCGGTGGTGTCGCTGATGTATTGCTCGTGGCCGTCGCGCTTGAGCTGCTGGCAGATCTCGGTGCTGCGCCGGCATTGCCAGACGATCGCGTTGTAGATCGGCCGGCCGGTGGTCTTGTCCCAGACCACGGTGGTTTCGCGCTGGTTGGTAATACCAATGGCGGCCACCTGGTCGTGGTGCAGGCCGGCTTGCGCCAGGGCTTCGACCATCACGGCGCTCTGGGTGGCGAAGATTTCCATCGGGTCATGCTCGACCCAACCGGCTTGCGGGTAATGCTGCACGAATTCGCGCTGGGCGGTGCACACCACGTTTGCATCACGGTCGAAAATGATCGCGCGCGAGCTGGTCGTGCCCTGATCAAGGGCAATGATGTAGTTCTTATTCTGAATGTCGGTCATGTCGATTGCCTTGGGACGAATAAAAGGGAGTGGAGTCAGGCGCGGGACCAGATTGGCAGGATCACGCGCCTACGGTATCAAGAAGTGCGCGGTTTGCCGTCAATGGCCGGTACTGCATCCGTGGTCTCGGGCGCGGCGCTGGGCAGATGACGGGCAATCAGCCCGCGATAGGCGGCAGCGCCGAGGCAGGCACCGACAATCGGTGCAAAAATCGGAATGAGGAAGTAGGGGATATCACGCCCTCCGGTCAGGGAAATTTCACCCCAGCCGGTGAAAAAAGTCATCAGTTTCGGACCGAAGTCCCGGGCCGGGTTCATCGCAAAACCGGTCAGCGGGCCCATCGAGCTGCCGATCACCGCGATCAGCAAGCCGATCAGCAGCGGGGCCAACGGGCCCTTGGGCAAGCCGTTGTTGTCGTCGGTGAGGGACATGATGACGCCCATCAGGATGGCAGTGATGGTGACTTCAACCAGAAACGCCTGGGCCGTGGACAGGGCCGGGTGCGGGAAGGTCGAGAACACCGAGGCCAGTTCCAGGCTTGCCTGGGTGCCGCGAACCATTTGGTGGGTTTGTTCGTAATCGAAGAACAGGTTGCTGTAGAGCGTGTAAACCAACAAGGCGCCACAGAAGGCACCGGCGACCTGGGCGAGGATGTAAAAGGGCAGTTTGCGCTTTTCGAAGTCAGTAAAGATGCACAGCGCGATGCTGACGGCGGGGTTGAGGTGAGCCCCGGAAACGCCGGCGGTCATATAGATCGCCATGCTCACGCCGATACCCCAGATGATGCTGATTTCCCACAAGCCGAAGCTGGCACCCGCGACCTTGAGCGCAGCCACACAACCGGTGCCGAAAAAGATAAGCAGGGCAGTGCCCAGGAACTCGGCCATGCACTGGCTCGAGAGCGGCGGTTGTTGTAAAGCAGTTGTCATTGAAAACCTCGTTGTTGTTTTTGTCTGCGTGCAGCGTAGGACCATTCGTACAGCATTCGTATTCGAAAAAATATAGACAAGAAACACTGCTGTCAAAGGTCGAAAGTGAACCATCGGTCACATTTCAACTATTAGTCATGTGAATGATCCTATTGTTCACCCGGCAGGAGGAATGCGGACGAGTGGTAAACCGCTGCTGCGCACCGATGAAACAGTGGCGCTATAGAGCCTTTTAGGGGGCAATGACCTAGAATCCGCCAGTGGATTTTTCTACCGCCGCCCAGTCTGGAGCTGACATGACCCCCGCATTGGATTTGTTGAAAAAAGTTCGAGCCGAACATCGTGTGCACAGTTACGAACATGATCCCAAGGCCGCTTCTTATGGTTTGGAGGCCGCGGAGAAGCTCGGCCTTGATCCGGCACAGGTGTTCAAGACATTGCTGGCGGCCAGTGAAAAAGGCGAACTGTTGGTGGCGGTGGTGCCGGTCGTCGGAAGTCTCGACTTGAAGGGCTTGGCGCACGCTGCGGGGGTGAAGAAGGTCGAGATGGCAGATCCCGCGGCAGCGCAGCGCTCGACCGGGTATTTGCTGGGGGGGATCAGCCCGCTAGGGCAGAAGAAGCGCTTGCGCACTTTTATCGATAATTCAGCTCAGGTGTTTGACAGCATCTTTGTCAGTGCGGGGCGCAGGGGGCTGGAAGTGGAGCTGGCTCCTGCGGTGCTGGCCGAGCATACCCAGGCGAAGTTTGCGGATATCGGGCGTGCCTGACACCGCTCCTGTAGGAGCGAGCTTGCTCGCGAAAGACTGCAGTGCGCCGCTGGGTATCAGGATCTTCGCGTAATCGTTAACGTCCATCGCGAGCAGGCTCGCTCCCACAGGGGAACGAGCCGGTTCAACTGCGCTTGGCTCAGCTGGCTGTGCTGTACCGTCGAACGCCGGTCTCGGTTGCCGGAATCTGCGCCGCCGTGCTGCCGGAGGCCTGGAACAACACCAGGTGTTCAGCCGCGACACGAATGCCCACTTCAGCACCGACCAGATGATCGGCGTGGCTCGGGAAAATCGACTCCAGCTGTGCACCCGTCGGCAATTGCAGGCGATACAAGGTCGAAGCCCCCTGGAACGACTTGCCGACGATCCGCGCTCTCAAGCCGCTGTCCGGTGCATAAACGATATCGTCGGGACGCAATAGCACGTCCACGGCGCCGCCGACCGGCCAGGTATACGCCCGATTACCGCGCAACTCGCCCAGTTCGGTCTGCACCGACTCGGGACTGTCCAGCCTGCCGCGAATGAAATAGCCCTGGCCGATGAAGCTTGCGACATAAGGTGTCAGCGGTTCGTGGTACAGGTTGTAGGGCGTGTCCCACTGCTCCAGGCGCCCCTCCTTGAATACCCCTACATGATCGCTGACAGCGAAGGCTTCTTCCTGGTCGTGGGTCACCAGAATCGCGCTGGTGCCACGGGCCTTGAGGATGTCGCGCACCTCATGGCTGAGCTTGCGTCGCAACTCGCCATCAAGGTTGGAAAACGGTTCGTCGAGCAGCAGCAATTGCGGCTCCGGCGCGAGGGCGCGGGCCAGGGCGACACGCTGCTGCTGGCCACCGGAAAGCTCGTGCGCAAAGCGTTTGCCGAGGCCTTTGAGGTTGACCAGTTCCAGCAACTCTTCGGTCACACGATCTTTTTGCGGGTGCTTGCGAATGCCGAAAGCGATGTTTTCGGCGACGCTCAGATGCGGAAACAGCGCGTAATCCTGGAACACCATGCCGATCCGGCGTTTCTCCGGCGCGAGGGTGAATCCGGCGCTGGAGATCGTCTCGCCCGCCAGGGTAATTTCCCCTTCGTGCACCGGTTCGAAGCCGGCAATGGCGCGCAGGGTGGTGGTCTTGCCGCAGCCCGAAGAGCCCAGCAGGCAACCGATATCACCGGCATTCAAATGCAGGTTGAGGTTCTGCACGACTCGCTGGTCTTGATAGCCGCAGGCGAGGTTGCGCAGGTTTAGCAATAATGGCTGGCTCATGCGTGGTGGTACGCCGGTTCGACGAGAAATTCGAGCAGGGCCTTCTGTGCGTGAAGACGGTTTTCGGCCTGATCCCAGGCGACCGAGCGCTTGTCATCGAGCAGGTCGAGGCTGATTTCCTCGCCACGGTGGGCAGGCAGACAGTGCATGAACAGCACGTCCGGAGCGGCCAGGTCGAGCAGCGCACGGTTGACCTGGAAGGGAGCAAACAGCTTGAGACGCTTGGCGGTTTCTTCTTCCTGGCCCATGGAGGTCCAGACGTCGGTGCTCACCAGGTGCG
Organism: Pseudomonas sp. HY13-MNA-CIBAN-0226; assembly: GCF_040310305.1. Classification (NCBI taxonomy): domain Bacteria; kingdom Pseudomonadati; phylum Pseudomonadota; class Gammaproteobacteria; order Pseudomonadales; family Pseudomonadaceae; genus Pseudomonas; species Pseudomonas sp. HY13-MNA-CIBAN-0226. Next base: position 146,137 of record NZ_JBEOPS010000010.1, on the reverse strand, counting down.
CACCGTGTACGGCGTCTTTCGGGTCGCGGACGATGGTCACACGATCGCCGGCCTTGGCCACGAATTCCGGATTGGGCTCATAGCCTACCGGGCAGGCAATGCGCAACTGGAAGTCGAACTGGATCGCCGCTTCTATATAGCTGTTGCACATATTGTTGCCGTCGCCGATCCAGGCCACGGTCTTGCCCTGGATCGAGCCCCGGTGTTCGAGGAAGGTTTGCATGTCGGCCAGCAACTGGCACGGGTGCAGGTCATCGGACAGGCCATTGATGACCGGCACGCGGGAGTTGGCGGCGAATTCGGTCAGGGTGCTGTGGGCGAAGGTGCGGATCATCACCGCGTCAAGCATGCTCGACATAACGATCGCGCAGTCACTGATCGGCTCGCCGCGACCCAGTTGGGTGTCGCGCGGCGACAGGAAGATCGCCTGGCCACCCAGCTGGATCATGCCGGCTTCGAACGAAATACGGGTGCGCGTCGAGGACTTCTCGAAGATCATCCCGAGTACGCGGTTTTTCAGAGGCTCGAACAGTACGCCGCGGTTACGCAGGTCCTTGAGCTCAACGCCTCGACGGATCACGCTGACCAGCTCTTCGGGCGTGCAATCCATCAGGGAGAGAAAGTGCCTTGCGCTCATCATTGACTACCTTTTTGCAACAGACCGCAGATACTCAAAGCCTTGTTTAACTGAAAAACGGGCGAGACCTGCGGCGTAAGCCGCACGGGGCGACGAAATAGGGGAAGGCGCGATATTATAATTAAATGTCGCGTCTTACCAATAGGGCTACGGTTTTTAGGGGATTCGGAGGGGCTACGGGATTACCGCAGTAGCGCTTTTGAAGCCTGTTTCCTGACAGCAGCGCACCATTTGTACACTGCGGCCCCGGGGCTTTGCAATCAAACCGGGCAGGCAGAGTCGATTTCTGACCTTTCGTCCAGCCACGGCAACGCGCCTGTTTCTGGTCTGAAAGTTTTGCTAATACAAAGTGCTGGGTTATAACTAACGCACGAACGACGCAGGAAGCCCTTCGGAATGGAATCGAAAGAACAGCAACTCATGGAACTGCTCGGCCTCACGGCCCGCTCCCTTACTCACCTCACCGCTTCCATGACTTCGATGTCCTTCGAGCTGCTGCGCAGCAATGACGAAGTTACCAAGGCCGCCGGCCGCCGCATGATCGACCGCATGGCCACCATCAGCAGCGGCCTGGACGAACACTGGCGCCTGATCGGCGAGCTCACCGGCGTGCATGTCGGCCATGAGCAGATCGAGACCGTCCAGGAAATCCAGCAGCAACTCCCCCCCAGGCTGCCGCCGAACTGATTCCTTGTGTGCATCGGCTGGCCTGATGGCGGCCGATTCACAAGACGAACGTCGCTGGCGAAGTGGCAGGGCAGGCGCCATAGTTTTGTTCCCGCGGTCGCTATTGCCCGCCCAGAACAAGACAGAGACTGGCCATGACCAAGACTCTCCACCACCGTGCGTGCCACCTGTGCGAGGCCATATGCGGCCTGACCATCGAAACCACTGAAGTCGAAGGCGCGGGCGTGCAGATCACCTCGATCAAGGGTGATGCCCAGGATACGTTCAGTCGCGGTCACATCTGCCCCAAGGCGGTGGCCCTGCAGGATATCCAGAATGATCCGGATCGCCTGCATCGGCCGATGCTTCGAGTGGGCAGTGAATGGCAGCCGATCGAGTGGGAGGCAGCGTTCAGTCTGGTGGCCGAGCGCCTGGCGCAGATTCAGGAGCGTCACGGACAGAATTCGGTGGCGGTCTACCAAGGTAACCCCAGCGTGCATAACTACGGGCTGATGACCCACAGCAACTACTTCCTCGGCCTGCTGAAAACCCGCAACCGCTTTTCCGCGACCTCGGTCGACCAGTTACCCCATCACCTGACCAGTCACCTGATGTACGGCCACGGTCTGCTGCTGCCGATCCCGGATATCGATCACACCGACTTCATGCTGATCCTGGGCGGTAATCCCCTGGCCTCCAACGGCAGCATCATGACCGTGCCGGACGTGGAAAAACGCTTGAAGGCCATTCAGGCCCGGGGCGGCAAAGTGGTGGTGGTCGATCCGCGGCGCAGTGAAACGGCGGCGATCGCCGACCAGCATCTGTTCGTGCGTCCCGGCGGCGATGCGGCGCTGCTGTTTGGTCTGCTCAACACCTTGTTCGCTGAGGGCCTGGCCAAGGGCAGTCACCTGCCGGTGGATGGCCTGGACGAAGTGCGTGCGGCCGTTGCGCCATTCACAGCCGAGACCATGAGCCCGCTGTGCGCGGTGCCGGCCGAGTCCATCCGCCAGCTGGCCCGTGATTTCGCCGGCGCGCCTACGGCGGTGTGCTACGGACGCATGGGGGTGTCGACCCAGGCCTTCGGCACGCTGTGCCATTGGCTGGTGCAATTGATCAACCTGGTCACCGGCAACCTTGATCGGGTGGGTGGGGCGCTGTGTACCGAGCCCGCAGTGGACCTGGTGGCGTCGACTTCCGGCGGGCATTTCAATTTGTGGCAGAGCCGCGTGTCCGGGCGGCCAGAGTATGCCGGCGAGCTGCCAGTCTCGGCGCTGGCCGAGGAAATGCTCACCGAGGGCGATGGGCAGGTGCGGGCGCTGATTACCGTGGCGGGCAACCCGGTGTTGTCCACGCCCAACGGTCGCCAGCTGGAGCAGGCGCTGGATGGCCTGGAGTTCATGGTCAGTATCGACCTGTACATCAATGAGACCACGCGTTACGCCGACCTGATCCTGCCGTCGACCTCGGCCCTGGAGAACGATCACTACGACACCACGTTCAACCTGTTCGCGGTGCGCAACGTCAGCCGCTTCAACCGGGCGATCCTCGCCAAGCCTGAAGGCGCGCTGCACGACTGGGAGATTTTCGTGGGGCTGGCCCAGGCCTTTGCCGCCAGGACCGGCAAGGCGCTCAAACCGACGATTGCGCCCGCGCAGATGATCGACCTTGGCCTGCGCATGGGCGCCTATGGCGACGCTTCCGAGCACAAGTTGTCATTAGCGACCTTGTTCGATCACCCCCATGGCGTCGACCTGGGCGCTTTGAAACCCAACCTGGCGCAGCGCCTGAAAACCGCCAACCAGCGACTTCAGGCGGCGCCGCCGGTGATCCTCGCTGACCTGACACGTTTCGCTGCCCTGCAGGCGCCGGCCGCCGATGAGCTGTTGATGATTGGCCGCCGTCATGTGCGCAGCAACAACTCCTGGATGCATAACTATCACCGTCTGGTGAAAGGCAAACCGCGCCATCAGTTGCTGATGCACCCTGAAGACCTGAGCAAGCGCGGGCTGGTCGATGGGCAGCGGGTGCGGGTGAGTTCGCGGGTAGGGGTGATTGAAGTCGAGGTGATGGCGAGCCTGGACATGATGCAAGGTGTGGTCAGCTTGCCTCACGGTTGGGGCCATGCCCGCCCCGGTGTGCAGATGACCATCGCCAGCGGCCAGCCTGGCTCGAGCGCCAATGACCTGACCGATGAATGCCAGCTCGACGAACTTTCAGGTAACGCGGCGTTGAACGGCGTACCAGTGACGGTGGCGGCGGCGTGATCGTGTCTGTCGGGGAGACCGAGCATGGCGCTCGGGTTTCCGTTACAATGCGCCACCGTGCCGACCCTTGAGTCGGAAAGTTCAGCCGAGGTGCTCCATGGATATCATCGAAACGATTAAAGAGCAGATTGCTAACAACACCATTCTGCTTTACATGAAAGGTTCGCCGAATGCCCCGCAGTGCGGCTTTTCCGCAAAAGCTGCTCAGGCCGTGATGGCATGCGGTGAAAAGTTCGCTTACGTGGACATCCTGCAGAACCCGGAAATTCGCGCCAACCTGCCAAAATACGCCAACTGGCCAACTTTCCCGCAACTGTGGGTCGGTGGTGAGCTGGTCGGTGGTAGCGACATCATGACCGAGATGGCTGCTGACGGTTCGTTGCAGACTACGATCAAGGCTGCTGTCGAAGCGGCTGCTACGACCAAGACCGAAGCCTGAAAACGATTGGCTCCGCTGTAGGAGCTGTGTAGGAGCTGTCGGGTGCAGCGAGGCTGCGATCTCGTGATTTCCGGCAACTAAAAAGCCCCGCCCTCGGAAGAGGAGCGGGGCTTTTTATTGCGGTTGATAAGTTGTGTCGAGGTCGAGTTTGAGGTTGCCATCGAAAAGATCGCAGCCTCGTTGCACTCGACAGCTCCTACAGTGCTATTACTCTTCGCCCATCTGCGACTGCAGGTAGTTCTCAAGACCAATCTTGTCGATCAGGCCCAACTGCGTTTCCAGCCAGTCGATATGTTCTTCTTCGGATTCAAGAATGTCTTCAAGCAGTTCGCGGCTGCCGAAGTCGGCAACGGTTTCGCAATGCGCGATGGCCACCTTGAGGTCGGCATGCCCGGTGCGTTCGATGCGCAGGTCACACTCGAGCATTTCCCGGGTGTGCTCGCCGATCTGCAGCTTGCCCAGGTCCTGGACGTTCGGCAGGCCTTCCAGGAACAGGATGCGCTTGATGAGCTTGTCGGCGTGCTTCATCTCGTCGATGGATTCTTTGTACTCATGCTTGCCGAGCTTGTTCAGGCCCCAATCTTCGTACATGCGCGCATGCAGAAAATATTGATTGATCGCGACCAGCTCATTGGCAAGGATCTTGTTGAGATGCTGGATGACTGTAATGTCGCCTTTCATGATGGGGTCCTGCCCTGTATTAACTGTCTATAAGGCAGAGTTTGAGCCGCTCAACTAAGAGTGTCAAACCTAAGTTATTGAAAGATAAGTGAAAATTAATCGGAATAAGAATGTTTGTGTTCCGCGTCTAGCGTCTAAGCAATTGATTTAAAGGCATAAAAAAACCGGACATGAAGTCCGGTTGTTTGAAATAGGGTATTTAAGCGGCAGTAAATTCCACCGGGAAGGGGATCGCCGCCTGGGCGGTTTGCAGCTTGGTCAGGGTTTCACGCACCACTTCCTTGGCAAGGCAGGCGCATTTACCGCATTGGCTGGCTACGCCGGTAGCCTGACGGACTTCCTTGTAGCTGCAGCAACCTTCATAGATTGCATCGCGGATTTGACCGTCGGTGACGCCAGTGCAGAGGCAGACATACATAAGTGAGAACCGTCGCTGGTTGTGACTCAATTGCGATGGATCTTAATGTTAACGAGAATGATTGTCAAAGTGGTTTATGAAAGCATCTCGTTATAAGGGCGTGTCTCTGACGAACGGTTCAGACTAACGAAATCATCGGCCACGATATTTTGTGGCGCTCGGGAAATCCGTTGGGGATAGGTTAAAAACCCAGTGTATGATTGCCGGTCCTTATGAAGCGGGTTCGTGTCACAGGGCTGTCGCCTGAAGGTGGCAGGCTGGCACCGACCCGGCACTTCACGTTTCTACACCAGGAGATATCAATGAGCGTACTCGTAGGCAAGCAAGCCCCTGACTTCACCGTACCGGCCGTACTCGGCAATGGCGAAATCGTAGACAGCTTCACCCTGTCGTCGGCCATCAAAGGCAAATACGGCCTGGTGTTCTTCTACCCGCTGGACTTCACTTTCGTTTGCCCGTCCGAGCTGATCGCTCTGGACAACCGCATGTCTGACTTCAAGGCACGCAACGTCGAAGTGATCGCAGTGTCGATCGACTCGCACTTCACTCACAACGCATGGCGCAACACCCCGGTGAACAATGGCGGTATCGGCCAGGTTCGCTACACCATGGCTGCCGACATGAAGCACGAAATCGCCAAGGCCTACGACGTTGAGTCCGAAGGCGGCGTGGCTTTCCGTGGCGCGTTCCTGATTGACGACAAAGGCGTTGTCCGTTCGCAGATCATCAACGACCTGCCGCTGGGCCGTAACATGGAAGAGCTGATCCGTCTGGTCGACGCTCTGCAATTCCACGAAGAGCACGGCGAAGTCTGCCCTGCCAACTGGAAGAAAGGCGACAAGGGCATGACGGCTTCGACTGAAGGCGTTGCTGCTTACCTGACCGAGAATGCTGCTGCCCTGTAAGGCGCATTCGAGGCAAAAAAAACCGGCCATTGCGGCCGGTTTTTTTATGGATGGGATAAACCGACTGCGTCAGTCGTTGAAGTCTTCCCAGCCGCCCATCTGCTTCCAGCGATTGACGATGCCGCAGAACAGCTCAGCGGTTTTCTCGGTGTCGTAGCGAGCCGAGTGCGCCTCACGACCGTCGAAATCGATGTCGGCGGCCTGGCAAGCCTTGGCCAGTACGGTCTGACCGTAGGCGAGACCGGCGAGGGTTGCGGTATCGAAGCTGGAGAACGGATGAAACGGGTTACGTTTCATGTCCAGGCGCGCAACGGCTGCGTTGAGGAAGCCCAGGTCGAAGCTGCTGTTGTGGCCGACCAGGATCGCGCGCTTGCAACCGTTGGCTTTGAGTGCCTTGCGGATGCCGCGGAAAATATCAGTCAGTGCAGCTTCTTCGCTCACCGCCATGCGCAGCGGGTGATCGAGCTTGATCCCGGTGAACTCCAGTGCTGCCGCTTCAATGTTCGCCCCTTCAAAAGGCTCTACACGGAAGAAGTAGGTGTGGTCCGGATACACGAAGCCTTTTTCATCCATGGCAATCGTGGTGGCGGCGATTTCCAGCAGGGCGTCAGTGGCAGAGTTGAAACCACCGGTTTCAACGTCGACAACGACTGGCAGGTACCCACGGAAGCGGGCAGCCATCGGGTGGCGTGAACCACCGCCGCCTTGACCTTCCTGTTCGTCGTCGTAATGGTCTTCACTCACGCGTGTTCCTCCAGCAGGCGCCAGCGCAGTTTTTCACCGGCGCGCAGCGGGATAACGGTCAGCTCGCCAAATGGCAGGCTGGTAGGGGCGGTCCACTCCTCGCGGACCAGGGTGATGCGATCGGTGTTCGCCGGCAGGCCGTAAAAGCGCGGGCCGTTGAGGCTGGCGAAGGCTTCGAGCTTGTCCAGCGCGTTGCGTTGTTCAAATGCCTCGGCGTACATCTCGATTGCCGCATAAGCGGTGTAGCAACCGGCACAACCGCAGGCGGCTTCTTTAGCGTGCTGGGCGTGCGGCGCCGAATCGGTACCCAGGAAGAACTTGGCGCTGCCGCTGGTGGCGGCGTCGAGCAGGGCTTCCTGGTGGGTATTGCGCTTGAGGATCGGCAGGCAGTAGAAGTGCGGCCGAATCCCGCCCACCAGCATGTGATTGCGGTTGTACAGCAAGTGATGCGCGGTGATGGTTGCGCCGACGTTGGCCGAGGCTTCGTTGACGAACTGCACGGCGTCTTTGGTGGTGATGTGTTCGAACACCACCTTGAGGGTCGGGAAACGCTCGACCACTCGACGCATGTGCTCGTCGATGAAGATTTTCTCCCGATCGAAGACGTCGACATCGCCACGGGTGACTTCACCATGGATCAGCAAGGGCATACCGACTTCGGCCATGGCCTCGATTGCCGGGAAGATCTTGTCGATGCTGGTGACGCCAGAGTCCGAGTTGGTGGTGGCACCGGCCGGATACAGCTTGGCGGCGTGCACGAATCCACTGGCCTTGGCCTCGCGAATTTCTTCAGGCTGGGTGCGGTCGGTCAGGTACAGCACCATCAGAGGTTCGAACTGGCTGCCGGATGGGCGCGCGGCGAGAATCCGCTGGCGATAGCCATCGGCTTCAGCCGCATTGCGTACCGGAGGTACCAGGTTGGGCATGATGATGGCGCGACCAAAGGTGCGCGCGACATCCGCGACGGTATTGGTCAACACGGCACCATCGCGAAGATGAATGTGCCAGTCGTCGGGACGCAGCAGGGTCAGGCGGTCGGACATGAGGAGATTCCAGGCGGGTCAAACTGAGGGGAATGCTACCGGAAAAGACTCTTCCAGGCACTCGCTATCAAGTTTTGCGACAACCTTCCGATATCCAACAGGTACGCCGTAAACAAGTCGGCGTCCGTCTTTCAGTTGTCGAAGCCAGTGGAGCCTCCCGTGCGCCAGCGATATTTAGCCTTGCTCAGTGTGTTTACCAGCGTCCCCGCGATGGCGCTGACTTTCCAGACCCGCCTGGAGAACACCGAGTGGACGGTCGCCGGCGACCGGTTCGAATGCCGTCTGGCCCAGCCCATCACGGACTTCGGTGCGGGCGAGTTCGTTCGCCGCGCGGGCGAGCAGGCGGTGTTCCGCCTGACGGCCTACAACGCGATGATCGGCGGCGGGTCGGCGACGCTGCTGGCCGCTGCGGCTCCCTGGCAGCCGGGACGTGGCGACATCAACCTGGGCTCGGTGCATATCGGCAGTGGCAACGTGCTTTTTAATACGTCCCAGGTCCAGGCAGGCCGCTTGATCAGCGGCTTGCTCGACGGCCGCAGCCCGGTGATCCGGCATTCGTCAGGCGATGGGCGAGTGTCGGAAGTGCGCCTGTTACCAGTCAGGTTCAGTCAGGCGTTCAATGAGTACCAAGGCTGCGTGGCGAAGCTGTTGCCGAAGAATTTCGAACAGGTGAGGCAGTTACAGATCGGTTTTCCCGGAGAAAGCCTGGACCTCGACGCGCGCGCCAAGGCTCAGTTGCAGGTGATGCTGGAGTACATGAAGGCCGATCCAACGGTCAATCACATCGAACTCGATGGGCACTCCGACAACAGCGGCAACCGCCTGACCAACCGTGACCTGTCACGTCGCCGAGCGCTGGCGGTGATGGAGTTCTTCAAGGCCAATGGCATCCTGGAGTCGCAGGTAACCCTGCGTTTCCACGGCGAGCGGTATCCGTTGGCACCCAATACCAACGCCGCCAACCGGGCGAAGAACCGGCGGGTGGCCGTGCGTCTTGAGCGCGTGGCTGCAGACAAGGCCGCCCCTCAAGTCGCCCCGCAGACCAACACTCCCGGGGCCGCGCCTGCAACTTCCTGACCGGCGAGTCATCGTCGCGCTCTCGACAGAATCTGTCGCTTCGTCGTCATAAGCTGTCGCGCCTCTGTAAATTAACGCGCATGACCGGTAGACTCGACGGCTTTCCGTAGAACCCCGTGGAGTGATGGCATGGCGGACGTAAACAAGGTCGTTCTGGCGTATTCCGGCGGCCTGGACACTTCGGTGATCCTCAAGTGGCTGCAGGATACTTATAACTGTGAAGTGGTGACTTTCACCGCTGACCTGGGTCAGGGCGAAGAGGTCGAACCTGCACGCGCCAAGGCTCAGGCCATGGGCGTCAAAGAGATCTACATCGACGACTTGCGCGAAGAGTTCGTGCGCGATTTCGTTTTCCCGATGTTCCGCGCCAACACCGTTTACGAAGGCGAGTACCTGCTGGGTACTTCCATCGCTCGTCCGTTGATCGCCAAGCGCCTGATCGAAATCGCCAACGAAACCGGCGCTGACGCCATTTCCCACGGTGCCACCGGTAAAGGTAACGACCAGGTTCGTTTCGAACTGGGCGCGTATGCCTTGAAGCCTGGTGTGAAAGTGATCGCTCCGTGGCGTGAGTGGGACCTGCTGTCCCGTGAAAAACTGATGGATTACGCCGAGAAGCACGCGATTCCGATCGAGCGTCACGGCAAGAAGAAGTCCCCGTACTCGATGGATGCCAACCTGCTGCACATCTCCTATGAGGGCGGCGTGCTGGAAGACACCTGGACCGAGCACGAAGAAGACATGTGGAAATGGACCGTCTCCCCGGAGAAGGCTCCAGACAAGGCGCAATACCTGGAACTGACCTACCGCAACGGCGACATCGTCGCGCTGGACGGCGTCGAGATGACCCCGGCCACCGTGCTGGCGACCCTTAACCGCATAGGTGGCGAACACGGCATCGGTCGTCTGGACATCGTCGAGAACCGCTATGTGGGCATGAAGTCCCGTGGCTGTTACGAGACCCCAGGCGGCACTATCATGCTGCGCGCCCACCGGGCGATCGAATCGATCACCCTGGACCGTGAAGTGGCTCACCTCAAAGACGAGCTGATGCCTAAATACGCCAGCCTGATCTACACCGGTTACTGGTGGAGCCCTGAGCGTCTGATGCTGCAACAGATGATCGACGCATCCCAGGCCCACGTGAATGGTGTTGTGCGCCTGAAGCTGTACAAAGGCAACGTGATCGTCACCGGTCGCAAGTCTGACGAATCCTTGTTCGATGCCAATATCGCAACGTTCGAAGAAGACGGCGGAGCCTACAACCAGGCGGACGCAGCGGGCTTTATCAAGCTCAACGCGTTGCGCATGCGCATTGCCGCGAACAAGGGCCGCAAGCTGTTCTGAGCCCTGTGAGCCAATGAATGAAAGGCCTTGTCATCGACAAGGCCTTTTTTTTTGTCATTCGTGCCTGCCATCGGCGGTGCGCGTTGGTTTGCGTGTGTCCACTGGCGTCCCGCCTCGGCAGGCTTCAGATAACGTTGCGAATATCGCAAATATTGACATGGGGTTGGTTGGTGTTTGCTTGATTCTGTCCATTGTTTTTACTTGTTTGATTGTATGTTTAATTAGCAAATAGTTTGAACATTGTGGGTGTTGGCCGGTGCATGATAAGCGTCCAGAGTTGTTCGTTTAATGTGCCTGCTTTTCACTAGGATCGATCAAGGCTTTTTTCGGTAATTATTGCTCACTGTTGCGCATCTATCGTGGTTACTTCATTTGTTTTATTGTTGGTGCTGATCTGATAAGTCGTGCCGAATACGTAAATATCTGGAATTGTAAGAAATCCCCGATCTCGCATTCCGATACAAAAAAACCCGGGCAAACGGATTTTGGTGGTCAGTACCCTCACTCCTGTTCGCTCAGTTCAAGGATTTTTTGTAGGAATTTTCTTTATGTTTTGTAGGGTATGTCTCTTGGTGAGGGCGCGCAGGGGACGCACCGTGCCAAGGGTGAAACGACTAGGCTATTGTGCTGGTTCTAAAAATTCGAACAGCGAAAATTGGACTTGCCCATGAATAAAGTGCTGATCGTGGATGATCACCCCGTCATTCGTCTTGCGGTGCGTTTGCTGATGGAACGTCATGGCTACGAGGTCGTTGCAGAGACCGATAATGGTGTAGACGCATTGCAACATGCCCGCGACTATACGCCGGACATTGTCATTCTGGATATTGGGATACCGAAGTTGGACGGGTTGGAAGTCATTGCGCGGCTGGCATCTTCTGCGATGCCGATGAAAGTACTGATATTGACATCGCAGGCGCCGGGGCGTTTTTCCATGCGTTGCATGCAGTTGGGCGCTGCCGGGTATGTCTGCAAACAGCAGGATCTCACAGAGTTGTTAAGTGCGATCAAAGCGGTGCTGTCGGGCTACAGTTACTTTCCCAATCAGGCGCTGCATACAGTGCGCTCCAGTCTAGGCAATGCCAGTGAAGCCGATATGGTGGATCGGCTATCGGGGCGCGAAATGATGGTCTTGCAACAATTGGCAAGAGGAAAAACCAACAAGGAAATTGCCGACGGAATGTTCCTCAGCAACAAGACCGTCAGCACTTACAAAACCCGCTTGCTGCTTAAACTCAATGCACGCTCCCTGGTCGACCTGATCGAGTTGGCTCAACGCAATGGCCTGGTGTGAAGGCGCAGGCCCTAATCATGCTTCATACAAAGTAAAAAGCCTCCGTTTCGGGAGGCTTTCAGGTTTCACAAGTCAAAATCGTAATCGGCCAATTGCTTTTGCAGTCGGCGCTCCTCCAACATATTATCGATGGTGCGGCGCTTGCTCAGGTTGGTCTTTGCCACTTCCACCACCGGTTCGGCGTCATCAGCCTCCACGGGAGTAAAATCGTCTTCGACGTCCAATTGCTCTTTGCCAGTGCTCATAGGTTAACTCCGGGCTAAAGATGCCTTTGGCGCCTCTTATATCGATAATCTCCCAGCGGGTAAAAAAGATTTTTTCAATCGGTTGATAAAGAAACCTAATAGTCACTCAATCGTCCGAAGTCTTGTGCTTGTATTCGCACAGGTCTTCGATGCGGCAACTGCCACACCGCGGCTTGCGGGCCAGGCACACATAGCGCCCGTGGAGGATCAGCCAGTGGTGGGAATCAAGCAAAAACTGCTTGGGCACAAACTTCATCAACTTGGTCTCGACCTCCACCACGTTCTTGCCTGGCGCTATACCCGTTCGGTTGCTCACCCGGAAAATGTGAGTGTCAACGGCCATGGTCAATTGCCGAAATGCGGTGTTGAGGACCACATTTGCTGTTTTGCGACCCACGCCCGGCAGCGCTTCCAGTTCTTCGCGGGTTTGCGGCACTTCACCGCCGTGGCGTTCCACCAACAGGCGACAGGTCTCGATGACATTCTTCGCCTTGCTGTTGAACAGGCCGATGGTCTTGATGTACTCCGACAGACCCTCGATCCCCAGCGCATGAATGGCCGCCGGAGTATTGGCGACCGGGTAAAGCCTGGCTGTGGCTTTGTTGACGCCTACGTCGGTTGACTGCGCCGAGAGGATTACCGCGATCAGCAGTTCGAAGGCAGAAGAGTAGGCAAGCTCGGTTTTCGGTTCCGGGTTGTCTTCATGCAGCCTGCGGAAAATTTCCAGACGTTTTGCGGCATTCATGTGAAGTGCGTTTCCTCGCAGGAGTCAATTCGATGAGATGGGGCGCGCCCAGGCTTGCCGTGCAGCGATCAGCAGTCCGAGCACAATGAACCCTCCCGGGGCCAGCGTGGCCAGGCGCAGCCCGCTGTCGCCAAGCAGCTCGCGCAACAGGCCCAGGCCTACCATCAGTACGCCAAATATTGCGGCCTGGCGCAGGCGATCAAGCACTGGGCGCTGATGAAATCCACTGTATTCGAGCACCACGCATTGCAAGGCAATCAGTCCTGAGTAAAGTCCCAGTTGCTGGTGCCACTGCAAGGCCATAGCTTGCAGGGCCAGTTGCAGGCAACTGGTGAACGTTGCCGCGACGATCACTGCGGCCACCAGCCGGCTTGCGGGCGTCAGCCGCAGGCGCAGCCCCGCCATGGCCAAGCCGAACACGCTGATGACGACAACGAACATCAGCCATACGCCCAGCGCGGGCATCCACGAATACGTGGCACCGATCAACGGTGTCAGCATCAGAGCACCTGGCAAGGATGACCTTTTCATTCGTCACTACCCCCAATCAAGGCCTGCCGATGTTCGTCGAAATAGCGTAACGCGTCATGGATGGCATTGATCGCCGCCCGTGAGGTGATGGTTGCGCCGGCAATCTGGTCGAACTGCCCCTGATCCTTTTTCAGCGCCCATCCCGCGTCGACAGGATCGGCGCGTGACCGGCCGGCAAACACCTGGAGCCAGCCCTGCGGCCAGTCGGCGATATGAGCGCCGAGCCCCGGAGTTTCCGAGTGCTTGAGGGTCTTGACTGCCAGCAGCCTGCCGTCGGGACCGATGGCGATCATCAAGTCAATGCTGCCCGCATAACCCAGGGTCTGGCTGCGCAGCAACAAGGCAATGACCTGTCCGGATCGCGTCGCGCGGTAGCCGCCGAGCAGGGTGCTATGGGCCAGCTTGACGTCGGCGAGGCTAAGCGGTTGCTCCAGTGGCTGATTGTCATAGCTGTCAGGCGCGAGCATGTCGAGCAAGTGACGACTGTCGAGCAGGCGTTGTTGCTCGGCAATACGCGGTGCGGCCGTATGCTGGACGAACCAGGTCCCGCCGGTGCCCAGCACCGCCAGTAACGCCAGGGTGGCAATGCTCGTGGTTCGATTCATCGCGCAAGCCTTTCCTGCCGCGACGCCACCAGTCGGTCCAGCGCGGGTACGCCCAGATTCATCAGCAGCACGGCAAACGCCACCCCATCAGGATAGCCACCCCAGGTGCGAATCACGTAGGTCAGCAGCCCCACGCCCGCGCCGAACAGCAGGCGCGCACCCGGGGTCCTGGGCCCGGACACCGGTTCGGTGGCGATGAAAAACGCGCCCAGCATGCTCGCGCCGGTCAACAGGTGAAACAGCGGCGAGCCATTGGAATCGGAGCCCGAGCCGTTCCAGCACAGCAGGCTGATGACGAACAGGCTGGACAGCATCCCGGCCGGCGCATGCCAGGTGAACACCCGGCGCTGCAGCAAAAAAACGCCCCCGGCGAGAAACGCCAGGTTGACCCATTCCACGCCGTGGCCACCATAGCGGCCGAACGCCGGATTGGCCGTGAACAGCTCGTCCATGGTCAGGCTTTTATTGATGCGCAGGCTGTCCAGCGCAGTGGCTTGGGCCCAGGCGTCCGGCGCCTGATCCACGCCAAGACCGAAGACGTGCTGCAGGCCCTTCAACAGGTCCATGCCATGGGACACCGGCCAATGCGTCAGCTGTTGCGGGAAACTCACCATCACCAAGGCGAAACCGAGCATCGCCGGGTTGAAGGGGTTGCTGCCGACGCCGCCGTACAGGTGCTTGCCGAATGCCATCGCGCAGAGGGCGGCGCTGACAGTCACCCACCAAGGGCAATACGGGGGCAGGGCCAGCGCCAGGAGTGTCGCCGTGACGAGCGCGCTGCCGTCTTGCAGGGTTGGCCACAACGGGCGCTTGCGCAATTGCAGCACCAGCGCTTCGGTGGCCAGGGCGGAAATACCCGCCAGAAGCAGATTGATCAGCATGCCCCAGCCGTTCAGCCAGAACATCACTGCCATACCGGGCAGCAGCGCCAACAGCACCAGCTTCATCGCCTGCTGCAAGCGCTCATCGACCGGTTCAAGGGGAGGCATGGGCGTGCACCAGTTTCGCCAAGGCCTGCTCGGCGGCTTCGAATTGCTGTTGCAGTACGATCAACTGCGATTGCTGGTCGAAGGTTGGGGGATGCCCGAACGCCTTGAGTGATTTGTTCAGCTGGGCGCGGCTCATGGCCACTTCAATCTTGGCCTTTTTCAACGCCGCGTCAGCGCCTGCGGCCTTCTGCGCGCGAACCCGTTCGAGGGCGGCCCGGACCGGATCCTGCGCAATCTCGTCAGCCTTGGGTACGGCCTGCTGCGCCCGGGCCAGGCGCTCGGCGATTCTCTGTTGTTCCTCGCGCTGCAAACGCGCATTGCGCTGTTCGAAGCGGCCGCGGGCGTGGTTGCGTTTGACGGCTCGTGCGCGGTGTTCTTCAAGGCTTATGGCGAGCCCACCGACGACCGGCACCACCGTTTTCAGTGGCAGCGGCCGCATCTCGATGCAATCCACCGGGCAGGGCGCTACGCAGAGATCACACCCGGTGCACTCATCGATGATTACGGTGTGCATCAATTTTGCCGCGCCGACAATCGCATCGACAGGGCAGGCCTGGATGCACTTGGTGCAACCAATGCACTCGGCTTCGCGTATGTAGGCAATTTGCGCCGGCGCCGCGCCGCGGCTGATATCCAGCTCCAGCACCGGAACCTTCAACAGCTCGGCGAGCGCGCTGATGGTCTCGTCGCCCCCGGGCGGGCATTTGTTGATCGGCTCCCCGGCGGCGATGCCTTCGGCGTAGGGTTTGCATCCTGGATGGCCGCACTTGCCGCATTGGGTCTGCGGCAGAAGGGCGTCGATGCGTTGAATCAGACTCATGTTTTGATCAGTCCGCTGAATCCGAGAAAAGCCACTGCGATCAGTCCGGCGCCTATCAGATCGATCGGCAGGCCGCGGAAGGGCAGGGGGACATCATTATCACGTGTACGTTGGCGCAAGTCGCTGAACAGGCTCAGCACCAGCCAGAAGCCCAAGCCCGCGCCGAGGCTGAGGGCCGTGGCGCGCAGCATACCCAGGTCGTCCCGCGCGTTGAGCAGCATCAGGCCCAGGACGGCGGCGTTGCCCAGTACCAGCGGCCATAGTCGTTCAAAGCAGAGCTGGGGCAATGCAGCAGACAGTAACTTCAGCACCGGACTGATCAGCAGCACGCTCAGCGGCAGGAAGACCAGCAATTGCAGCGATGTCAGTTGCAGGGGGACCAGCAGCCACCGATGGAGCGCATGAGCGAGCAGGCCGGCGATCAGCATCAGGCTCGTCGTGGCGATGCCCAGTGCATGCACCTGGCGGCGCTCGGCCCCCAGCAGTGGATCGACGCCCAGCGGCCAGTGCAACACGAAATTGTTGATCAGGGCTGCGCTGACAAGCGTAAGAATAATTTCGCTCATGATCGTCCGAGGTTGCAGGCTCCTATGGGGTAATTATGGGCCAGACATGAAAATCCCACAGTCATGCCGGGCACGACTGTGGGATCGGTCGAGCAGATCGAACCTTACTTGATGCGCTGACCTGGCTTGGCGCCGCTGTCCGGGCTGAGCAGGTAAATCTCTTCACCGCCTGGGCCCGCTGCCATCACCATGCCTTCGGAGATGCCGAACTTCATTTTTCGTGGCTTGAGGTTGGCGATCATCATGGTCAGGCGACCATTGAGCCTGGACGGATCAGGATAAGCGCTCTTGATCCCGGAGAACACATTGCGCTGCTCATCGCCGATGTCCAGGGTCAGGCGCAGCAGTTTGTCGGCACCTTCCACGGCTTCGGCCTTGAGGATCAGCGCAACGCGCAGGTCGACGGCGGCAAAGGCGTCGAACTCGATTTCCGGCGACAACGGATCCTTGATCAACTCGCCGTTGCCGACCTGGGCAGCTTCGCCGGTGTCGGTGGCGCTGGCGGTCAGGTCTTCTTTCGAGGCGTCGGTCATGGCTTGCACTTTTACCGGGTCGATACGAGTCATCAACGGCTTGAACTCGTTCAACGGGTGGTTACTGAGCAGGGTAGCGTGGTCATTCCAGGTCAGCGGCGCGACGTTCAGGAACGCCTCGGCGTCGGCGGCCAGCAACGGCAGTACCGGCTTGAGGAAGATCACCAGCTGGCGGAACAGGTTGATACCCAGGGCACAGATGGCCTGGACTTCGTCCTGCTTGCCTTCCTGTTTGTTCAGCGACCAGGGTGCCTTGTCGGCGATCCACGCGTTGGCGCGGTCTGCCAGGCCCATGATCTCGCGCATGGCGCGGGCAAAGTCACGAGCCTCATAGGCCTCGGCGATGCTCGGTGCGGCAGCCAGGAACGCGTCGGTCAGTTCCGGTGCGACGTTGCCGGCCACCAATACGCCGGCGTTGCCTTTATGGATGAAGCCGGCACAGCGACTGGCGATGTTGACGACTTTGCCCACCAGGTCGGAGTTGACCTTCTGCACGAAGTCTTCAAGGTTCAGGTCCAGGTCATCGACGCCACGGCCCAGCTTGGCCGCGTAGTAGTACCGCAGGTACTCCGGGGACAAGTGGTCCAGGTAGGTCCGCGCCTTGACGAAGGTCCCGCGGGACTTGGACATTTTCTGGCCGTTGACGGTCAGGTAGCCGTGCACGTTGATGCCGGTCGGTTTACGGAAACCGGCGCCTTCAAGCATCGCTGGCCAGAACAGGGCGTGGAAGTTGACGATGTCCTTGCCGATGAAGTGGTACAGCTCGGCGGTGGAGTCCTTGGCCCAGAACGCGTCGAAGTCCAGGTCTGGACGACGCGCGCAGAGGTTCTTGAAGCTGGCCATGTAGCCGATTGGCGCGTCCAGCCAGACGTAAAAATACTTGCCTGGCTCACCCGGGATTTCGAACCCGAAGTACGGCGCGTCGCGGGAAATGTCCCACTGTTGCAGGCCTGCATCCAGCCATTCGGCGATCTTGTTCGCCACAGCGTCCTGCAGCGTACCGCTGCGGGTCCATGCCTGGAGCATTTGCTGGAAGTCCGGCAGCTTGAAGAAGAAGTGCTGGGAATCCTTGAGCACCGGGGTGGCGCCAGAGATCGCCGACTTCGGATCCTTCAGGTCGGTCGGTGCGTATGTCGCGCCGCATTTTTCACAGTTGTCGCCGTACTGGTCTTCAGTGCCGCATTTAGGGCAGGTGCCCTTGATGAAACGATCGGCCAGGAACATTTTCTTTTCCGGGTCGAAATACTGGGTGATCGAGCGCTGGTCAATGTGCCCGGCGTCACGCAGCTTCAGGTAGATCTGGCTCGACAGCTCACGGTTTTCTTCGGCGTGAGTGGAGTGGAAGTTGTCGAAGTCCACCAGGAACTCGGCAAAGTCGGCGCTGTGTTCGGCCTGGACGTTGGCGATCAGTTGCTCCGGAGTGATGCCTTCCTTTTCCGCGCGCAGCATGATGGCCGAACCGTGGGCGTCGTCGGCGCAGACATAGATGCATTGGTTGCCGCGGTGCTTCTGGAAGCGCACCCACATATCAGTCTGGATGTATTCCAGCATGTGGCCAAGATGGATCGAACCATTGGCATAGGGCAGGGCGCTGGTGACGAGGATCTTGCGTGGCTCGGACATGGGGCTCGGCTACTTGATGAAACGGAGGTCGGCCACTATAAAGCGCTGGCGCAGATTTTTCACCCCGTGAGGTTGTTTCCTCCGATGATTGAATCGGTGGTGCGGCCAAAAGCTCGCAGCCTTCGGCAGCGCCCACAGGCGCGTAGGCGCTGCCGAAGGCTCGGGCCGCGTTCGGACGATCTTTTCTCGGCATCCCGCGAAACGATCAGAACAGGTACGATACCCGCCTGATTTTCCAGTCTTGCTATCGGAGTTGCCCATGAGCGCCGTCAATCGCGCAGCGGTGGAAGCCGTCCTTCGCCAATACACCGACCCTTACCTGAACCAGGACCCGGTCAGCGCCGGGTGCGTGCGCACCATCGACATCCAGGGTGATCGCGTCAGCGTCCAGCTGGAGCTCGGTTACGCCGCCGGTCTGTTCAAGACGGGCTGGGCGCAGATGCTGGAAATGGCCCTCCAAAACCTGGACGGCGTGACCAGCGCCCGCGTTGATATCACCAGCGTCATCGCCGCACACAAGGCCCAGGCGCAGATTCCGGGCCTGGCCAACGTGAAGAACGTAGTCGCCGTGGCCTCCGGCAAAGGCGGCGTCGGCAAATCCACCACCGCTGCCAACCTGGCGCTGGCGCTGGCGCGCGAAGGCGCCAAGGTCGGTATTCTCGACGCGGACATCTACGGCCCGAGCCAAGGCATCATGTTCGGTATTGCCGAGGGCACACGGCCCAAGGTCAAGGATCAGAAATGGTTCGTGCCGATCGAGTCCCATGGCGTAGAAGTGATGTCCATGGCGTTCCTCACCGACGACAACACACCCATGGTCTGGCGCGGCCCGATGGTGTCCGGTGCGTTGTTGCAGCTGGTGACACAAACCGCTTGGGGCGACCTGGATTACCTGGTCATCGACATGCCGCCAGGCACCGGCGACATCCAGTTGACCCTGGCGCAGAAAGTCCCGGTGGCGGGTGCCGTGATCGTCACCACCCCGCAGGATCTGGCCCTGCTGGACGCCCGCAAAGGTGTCGAAATGTTCCGCAAGGTCAACATTCCGGTACTGGGTGTAGTGGAAAACATGGCCGTGCACATCTGCTCCAATTGCGGGCATGCCGAGCATCTGTTCGGTGAAGGCGGAGGAGTGAAGCTGGCCAATCAGTACGGCGTTGAACTGCTGGCCTCGTTGCCGCTGGCGATGGCTATCCGCGAGCAGGCCGATGGCGGCAAGCCCACGGTGATCGCCGAGCCGGACAGCCCGATTGCGCTGGTGTATCAGGAACTGGCTCGCCATGTAGGCGCGCGCATTGTGCTGCAGGAAGCGGCTTCGCCGGCGATGCCGAACATCACTATCAGCGACGATTGATCTGCTGATCGGCGTCGCTTGTTGAAAGATCGCAGCCTCGTTTCACTCGACAGCTCCTACGGGAGAGGGGGCATTCCCTGTAGGAACTGTCGAGCGAAGCGAGGCTGCGATCTCTTGATCTTGCTTTAGATCCGCAACCCGCCATCCATTTCCAGAATCCGCCCGGTGTAGTAGTCATTCTCGAAGATATAAGCTGCCGAATGCGCGATCTCGTCCGGTTTGCCCATGCGCTTGAGCGGAATACCGGCAGTCATTTTCTCCAACGCTTCAGGCTTCATGCCCAGGGTCATCTCGGTTTCGATAAAGCCTGGCGCAATGCCCGCTACGCGGATGCCGTAGCGTGCCAGCTCCTTGGCCCAGGTCACGGTGGCTGCGGCGACACCGGCCTTGGCTGCCGAGTAGTTGGTCTGGCCGACGTTGCCGGCGCGGGAAATCGACGAGATGTTAATGATCGCGCCGCTGTTGTTCAGCTCAACCATTTTCGCCGCGACCTCACGGGTGCACAGGAACACGCCGGTCAGGTTCACATCGATAACCGCCTGCCACTGGGCCAGGCTCATCTTGCTCATTACGCCGTCCTTGACCTTTAGCAGCAAGCCATCACGCAGGATGCCGGCGTTGTTGATCAGGCCATGGATTGCGCCGAAATCCTCGGCTACCTGGGCGACCATGTGCGACACCTGTTCTTCATTGGCGACGTTGCACAGGTAGGCACGGGCCTCGACCCCTTGGGCCTTGCACGCGGCAACCGCAGCGTCGAGTTTTTCCTGATTCAAGTCCACCAGCGCCAATTTGGCGCCTTTTGTTGCGAAATACTCGGCCATCGAACGGCCTAAACCCTGGCAACCGCCAGTGATAATGATTACTTTGTCAGTGAGTTGCATTCGCATGCCCTGGTCGCAGTTTGAGGGGTCTTCCTTCTAGAGAGCCGCCCTTATCTGCACCGGTCGTGGACGGGTTGCACATGAGAATTGCCCGATGGCGACTGGGAACTTATCCCCAGTCGCCCGTCCGTTTTTTCGACGGATTCTATATAAGGAGTCATAAATTGAGCGTTGAAGCGGCCAAGAATGCCCGAGAATTGCTTCTCAAGGAATACCGTGGCGTGCTGTCGACCCACTCCAAGGCCATGCCCGGTTTTCCATTCGGTTCTGTCGTCCCGTATTGCCTGGACGAGCAGGGGCGGCCGCTGATCCTGATCAGCCGCATCGCCCAGCACACCCATAACTTGCACAAAGATCCAAAATGCTCGTTGTTCGTGGGCGAGCGTGGCGCTGAAGACGTGCAGGCCGTCGGCCGCCTGACCTACCTCGCCGAAGCCGAAAAAATCGACGACCCCAGGGCCATCGAGGCTGCTGCAGAGCGTTATTACCGCTATTTCCCTGATTCGCAGAATTATCACCAGGCCCATGATTTCGACTTCTGGATGCTCAAGCCCGTGCGCCATCGCTACATCGGCGGTTTCGGCGCGATCCACTGGGTGGATCAACTGACCCTGGCCAACCCCTTCGCCGGGAAGGCGGAAGCGAGCATGGTCGAGCACATGAACGCCGATCATGGCAAAGCCATCGCGCACTATGTTGAACTGGCCGGCCTGCCCAAAACCGAGCCGGCCCTGCTGGCGGGTATCGATACCGAAGGCATGCACCTGCGCATCGGTCAGAGCCTGTACTGGCTACCGTTCCAAACGCCGTGTAATACGCCGACACAAGTGCGCGAGGCCTTGGTTTTCCTGGCTCACGCCGAGCATTGGCCAAAAAATCCGGTGGCTGGCGCTTGAATTCACGAAATGGCGACGTCATCTAGGGATTACTGGCAAGGCATTCTTGCGTTGAGGAACCATTTGATGCGCCCTTTTTTATTGCTCTTTGTACTGTTTCCGGTGTTGGAGCTGTTCGTATTCGTCAAGGTGAGTGGGGCGATCGGGTTTTTCCCGGCCCTGCTCCTGGTGATTCTCGGCTCGATGCTCGGCGTGTTCGTGCTGCGTATCGCCGGGCTGGCCACTGCGTTGCGTGCTCGTGAAAGCCTGAACCGCGGCGAATTGCCTGCCCAGACCATGCTTGAGGGCCTGATGCTGGCTCTGGCCGGTGGTCTGTTGATCCTGCCGGGTTTCGTCACTGACGTCCTGGGCCTGATCATGCTGCTGCCGATCTCCCGTCGACTGCTGGCCAACAAGATGCGCCAGCGCGCCGAAGAAGCGGCGATCCGTCAGCGCGCATTTGCCGACGACCTGCAGCCGCGGGGCGGCCCCGCTCCACGACAACCGCTGGGTCGTGAGCCTGATGTGATCGAAGGCGAGTTCGAACACCGCGATTCCAAGTAACACCTTCCATCGACACGGCACCCTCGGGTGCCGTGTTCATTTGCAGGCGCTCCAGCTAAAAAATTTTCAATGCCCACTCTTGTAATAAGCTTATGTGCCCATATGTAACGGTCACCGCAAGGTTTCTGGCGATCACGCCAGACAGACTTCCGCGTCACGCTCGTCGAGACGCACCCGGCACCGCCGGATTTGTTAAACCCGCCGGGACTACACCGGCCGATGAAAACCACAATTAGGAGAGATCGACAATGAAGCTTCGTCCTCTGCATGACCGCGTCGTCATCCGTCGCAGCGAAGAAGAAAAGAAAACCGCTGGCGGTATCGTCCTGCCAGGTTCGGCTGCTGAAAAAGCCAACAGCGGCGAGATCCTCGCTGTCGGTACCGGCCGCGTGCTGGACAACGGTGAAGTGCGTGCGCTGGCCGTGAAAGTGGGTGACAAGGTTGTGTTCGGCCCTTACTCCGGCAGCAACACTGTGAAAGTTGACGGCGAAGACCTGCTGGTAATGGCTGAGAACGAGATTCTCGCTGTTATCGAAGGCTGATACCCCGCTCATTTTCCCGCTACTACAAAGTATTTAAGGAATATCGATCATGGCTGCTAAAGAAGTTAAATTCGGCGATTCCGCCCGCAAGAAAATGCTCGCCGGTGTCAACGTCCTGGCTGACGCAGTAAAAGCGACCCTGGGCCCTAAAGGCCGTAACGTGATCATCGAGAAGAGCTTCGGCGCTCCGACCATCACCAAGGACGGCGTTTCCGTAGCCAAAGAAATCGAGCTGAAAGATCGCTTCGAAAACATGGGCGCGCAGCTGGTCAAAGACGTTGCCTCCCGTGCCAACGATGACGCAGGCGACGGCACCACCACCGCTACCGTTCTGGCTCAATCGATCGTCAACGAAGGCCTGAAAGCCGTCGCTGCCGGCATGAACCCGATGGACCTGAAGCGTGGCATCGACAAAGCGACCATCGCTATCGTCAAAGAGCTCAAAGCCCTGTCCAAGCCTTGCGCTGACACCAAGGCCATCGCTCAGGTCGGCACCATCTCGGCCAACTCCGACAGCTCCATCGGCGACATCATTGCCGAAGCCATGGAAAAAGTCGGTAAAGAAGGCGTGATCACCGTTGAAGAAGGCTCGGGCCTGGAAAACGAACTGTCGGTTGTAGAAGGCATGCAGTTCGACCGTGGTTACCTGTCCCCGTACTTCGTCAACAAGCCAGAAACCATGACTGCCGAGCTCGACGGTCCGCTGATCCTGCTGGTCGACAAAAAGATCTCCAACATCCGCGAAATGTTGCCAGTACTGGAAGCCGTTGCAAAAGCCGGCCGTCCACTGCTGATCGTTGCTGAAGACGTTGAAGGCGAAGCCCTGGCGACTTTGGTTGTGAACAACATGCGTGGCATCGTTAAAGTCGCAGCCGTCAAGGCTCCAGGCTTCGGCGACCGTCGCAAGGCCATGCTGCAGGACATCGCTGTTCTGACTGGCGGTACCGTAATCTCCGAAGAGATCGGTCTGAGCCTGGAAAGCACTACCCTGGAACACCTGGGTAATGCCAAGCGCGTGATCCTGTCCAAAGAAAACACCACCGTGATCGACGGTGCCGGCGTTGAGGCTGATATCCAGGCTCGCGTCCTGCAGATCCGTCAGCAAGTGGCTGACACTTCGTCCGACTACGACCGTGAAAAACTGCAAGAGCGTCTGGCCAAGCTGTCCGGCGGCGTTGCAGTGATCAAGGTTGGCGCTGGTTCCGAAGTTGAAATGAAAGAGAAGAAAGCCCGCGTTGAAGACGCCCTGCACGCTACCCGTGCAGCCGTTGAAGAAGGCGTGGTACCTGGCGGCGGCGTGGCACTGGTTCGCGCTCTGCAGGCTATCTCCGAACTGAAAGGCGACAACGCTGATCAAGACGTTGGTATCCAGTTGCTGCGTCGCGCTGTTGAAGCGCCACTGCGCCAGATCGTTGCCAACTCCGGCGACGAGCCAAGCGTAGTAGTCGACAAGGTCAAGCAGGGTTCGGGTAACTACGGTTACAACGCTGCTACCGGCGAATACGGCGACATGATCGAAATGGGCATCCTTGACCCGGCTAAAGTGACTCGTTCGGCTCTTCAGGCAGCGGCTTCCATCGCCAGCCTGATGATCACCACCGAAGCGATGATCGCCGAGATCAAGGACGACGCTCCAGCTGGCGGCGGTATGCCAGACATGGGCGGCATGGGCGGTATGGGCGGCATGATGTAAGCCAGCCTCACCCCTTGCATAAAAACCCCGCCTGCGTGAAGCAGGCGGGGTTTTTTATTGGCTGTCATAAAGACAAAGTCAAAAGATCGTCCGATCGCGGCCCGAGCCTTCGGCAGCTCCTACAGGGTGATTGCATATTCCCGTAGGAGCTGCCGAAGGCTGCGATCTTTTGATCTTTTGATCTTTTGATCTTTTATCTTCTGTCAGGCGCCTGCAGGTGCCGCCTCGGCAACCGCTTCAACCCGGCAAGCCGGTCGATAAAGAATGTAGTAATACGCCCCCAAACAAATCAGCCAGCAGAAAATTGCCGTCCACACGTTATGGGAAAAGAAGTGTGCGCCTTGCATCATCCGGCTCACCGAAAACACCGTGCCCAGGGCAAAGGCGAATACGAACGCCTGCCGCGCCAGGCGCGGGCGACGATCACGCAGGGCGAAGAACAAGGCGAACAAGGTAAAACCGGTGGCCGCATGCCCACCCGGCCAGCACCGGCCAGGCTTGTCGGTGGCGGGCCGCGGGCTGAGCAATTCACTGTAGGTCTCATGCCCGCCGAATTGTTCCAGGCTCCAGGGGCACTGCACGGCCGTGACTGCTTTCATGGGCGTAACAAAGGAAGTGGCCAGCGCCAGTGACAGGACCAGGCAACCCAGCTCGCGCTTGAATGGCTTGAGCCTGTCGATGAAAAACGCCCCGGTGAAGCCCAGTATGGCGAACACCGAAAAGATTATGACGACCTGCTTGGCGCGGTCATGCAGGATGTCCTCCAGGAAGTAGCTGTGGCGCCCGATAAACTGCCCGGCAACCGGATCATAAAACAGCCTGGCCAAATCCATATCCAGTGAGGTCAGTTCGAGCAGTACCAGGATGATTGCGGCAATCGCGGGTACTCCCAAGCACACCCAGAAGTTGAGGGGGCGTGAGATGGGGCGGACAACAGTTGATGGCATGGTGAGTCCTGAACAGAGGAAAATGCCCCCAGCATCAGCCCGGGGACATTCGGTTAGCGTTCGCCGACTTGGAGGTCGCCATCCTTGGGCGCTTTCCAACCAAGCAGCTGTTGCTTGAAGCCATAGCTGGCGGTTTGGTAATAGGTAATGGCGCGAGTGATCAGCGGGTCACTGGCTTGTGCCTTCGATTCGCGGCTTTCGGTCAACGCATCGTCATGCCGGCGCAGCCCTTGGCGCGGGCTGAGGATCGCCAGGTCTTTACCGTCGAACAGTCCCAAGTATTGATAGTTGCCAACGACCACCCGTGGTGGCAACGGATTATCCTGTAAAAGATTGCGGCCAAAGAATGTCGATTGGTAGTCCATATTCAGCAAACCCAGCAGGGTGGGTGCCAGATCAATCTGGCTGGCCAGTTGCGCAGTTTCCCGCGCATCAATCAATTTGGGCGCATAGATGAACAAGGGAATCTGGTAGTTGCTGATCGGCAAGTCTTCCTTGCCGGCGCTGCCCGCCGTGTGATCGGCGACGAACACGAAGATCGTATTGTCGAACCAAGGCTTCTGGCGCGCTTGCTCAAGGAAATGTCCGATGGCGTAGTCGGTGTACTTCACTGCGCCGTCGCGTCCGTTGCCGGACTTGATGTCGATCCGGTTGTCAGGGTAAGTGTAAGGGCGATGGTTGGAGGTGGTCATCAGTTGCAGCAGGAATGGCTGCTGTTTGGCGTAATCGGCGTCGGCCAGCTTCAGAGTCTGGGTATAGAGGTCTTCGTCGGCCATTCCCCAAGCGTTCTTGAAGTGAATTTCTGCTTCATCGACACTGCTCTGATCGACCACGCGATAACCGTTGCCGCTGAAAAAAGCATTCATATTGTCGAAGTAACCGCGCCCGCCATAGACGAACACGCTGTCGTAACCGACGGCATTGAGCTGTTGGCCCAGGCTGGCGAAACCGCTTTCGCGACCTACGCGTTTAACGATTGAGCGCCCCGGCGTCGGTGGGATCGCCAGGGTAATGGCTTCCAGACCTCGGTCGGTGCGGGTCCCGGTGGCGTAGAAATTGTTGAAGTACAGGCTCTCTTTACGCAGTGCATCGAGGTTTGGCGTCAGATTGCGTTCATCGCCGTTGCTGCCCATATACTTGGCGCTGAAGCTTTCGAGGGTCACTAGCACGATGTTAGGGCTGCGCGCGGTACCCGGGTTATCGATGTTGCGACGAATGTCTTGCGGGTCCTGGCCAACGAAACGAACGTTTGGCTCGCTTAGCTCTACACGGATCTGCTGGGCAACTACTTTGGACGGCAGGCTTTCATAGAACTGTTGGTAATCCAGTTCGTTGTTCCGGAATGCGGCGAAGAACTGGTAGGGGCCATTGCTCGCCAGTTCGTTTTCGTAGGCGTTGCCGCCTTGGACGCGCGGTGCGTCCTGGCTGAGCAGTTGCAGGCTCAGGCCTGCGATGATCAACAGGCCCAAGGCACTGAGCAGGCGTCGGCGTAGCGGGGGTAGCGGGGCGTCCAGCGCAGCATTGAATGGCTTGCGCAGCACAAAACTCAGGACCACGGCGAGCACCGCAAGGATGCTCAGCAACTGGCCGATCGGGTAAGACTCCAGCAAGTTGTTCAATACCTCGTCGGAGTACACCAGGTAGTCGACCGCGATGAAGTTGAAGCGCACACCGAACTCGTCCCAGAACAACCACTCGGCGACGCAGGTGAACAGCATGGCGAACAGGCTGATCGTCAGCAGCCCCTGTAAAAACCATCGATGGCCACGGCGGCGCCACAACGCTGGCGGGCAGAGCAGGAGATAGAGGCCCATCGGCAAAGCCGCATAGGCCAGGAAGCCCAAGTCGTAAAGAAGACCGATCCCAAAAACCGACCGAAAGCCGTTACCGGCCTCATCCAGGTGAGTAAGCAGCAGAGCTGTTCGGGTCAGAAAGAAAATTACCAGCCATGCACCGGTGACGAGCAATAACAAGCGCATCGGCGCAGTTTTGAAAACATCCATTAGTAACATTCCTTTTTTCACAATCCGCGCGAATTTAGCCCTCCAACTGTAGTGGACTTGTGAGCTGATAGTGAAAAACTCGTCAACCCTGGCTTTTGATTGATTGAACTGAGGCCGGCGATACCCCTGGCTCTGAGCCACCTGAGGCCTTAAGCTGCGCGGGCCATGACGGCTGTTACTGTGTAGAGGAGTACCCATGCGAATTCTGGTGGTTGAAGACAACCGCGATATCCTCGCCAATCTGGCCGATTACCTGGGGCTCAAGGGTTACACCGTGGATTGCGCGCAGGACGGCTTGTCGGGCCTGCACCTGGCCGCCACCGAGCATTACGACTTGATCGTGCTCGATATCATGCTGCCCGGCATCGATGGCTACACGTTGTGCAAACGGCTACGCGAAGACGCGCGCCGCGACACCCCGGTGATCATGCTGACCGCGCGCGATCAGCTGGACGACCGACTGCTGGGGTTCAAGTCCGGCGCTGATGACTACCTGGTCAAACCCTTCGCGCTGTCCGAGCTGGCAGCACGCATCGAAGCCGTCATGCGCCGTGCCCAAGGTGGCGGCCGCCGAATCCTGCAGGTCGGTGATTTGCAATATGACCTCGATACCCTGGAGGTCACTCGCGAAGGGCGCCTGCTCAAACTCAACCCGGTGGGCCTGAAATTGCTCGCGGTGCTGATGCAAAAAAGTCCACACGTACTGCGTCGCGAAATTCTAGAAGAAGCGTTGTGGGGTGATGATTGCCCGGACAGCGACAGCCTGCGCAGTCATGTCCACCAGTTGCGCCAGGTGATCGACAAACCGTTTGCCAAACCCTTGTTGCAAACAGTGCACGGTGTCGGTTATCGCCTGGCCGAGGGTCGAGATGGAGTTTAGACAGAGCCTCGCTCAACGGATCATCATCGCCTTTGCGTTGATGAGCGCGCTGGTGGCGGGCGCCTTTGCCATGGGCATCGTCGCGACTGTGCACCTGGTCGAGGAAAAACTGATTTCCGCGGGACTGGGCGGTGACCTGCAGCGTCTGCTGTTGATGGACAGCGTGGCGGACTGGAGCCATCGACCGGAGCCGGACCAGCTGTTCTATTTCACCGGCGGCCCGGGTGATTTCGATGTACCCAAGGACCTGCGCCACCTGGACCCGGGATTCCACGAAGTGTTTCGTGACCAGCTGTCGTATCACGCGATGGTCGAGGTCGTCGACGGCCGGCGCTACGTGCTGCTGCAGGACCAGAGCGATTTCGAAGAACGCGAGCGGGTGCTGTTTGCCGTAGTGCTGGTGGGCTTTGTCCTGAGCCTGGCGCTGGCGGTATTTCTCGGCTGGGTGCTGGCTCGCAAGGTCATGGCGCCGGTAGTGCGCCTGGCCCGGCAAGTGCGCCATCGTGACCAACTGCTGGGTATGGCGCCACCGCTTGCACCGGACTACGCCGCTGATGAAGTGGGCGAACTGGCCGTGGCCTTCGACGCCACGCTCGGGCGCCTGCGCCAGGCGTTGACCCGGGAGCGGTTGTTCACCAGTGACGTCAGTCACGAGCTGCGCACGCCATTGATGGTGCTGGCCAGTTCCTGCGAACTGTTGCTGGAGAATCCTGCTATCGACCCGCGTGGGCACGCGCAGGTCGAGCGCATCGCCCGCGCCTGCGCAGAAATGCGCGAGCTGGTGCAAACATTCCTCGTTTTGGCCCGCGCGCAACGCGAGGATGCCAGCATGGCACCTCAGCAAAGCCTCAGTGAAGTGGCCGACGGTTTGCTCAACCTCTGGCGCGAGCCGATCGAGAACAAAGGGCTGGAGTTGCAGTTTGTGCCGGGCGATCCGGCCGGCACCCGCTACAACGCCACCCTCCTGCATGCGGTGATGGGCAACCTGTTGCGCAATGCACTGCATTACACCGAGCAGGGGTTCATCCGCCTGACCCTGACGCCGACGGGGTTCCTGGTAGAAGACAGTGGGGTCGGTATTCCCGAAGAGAAACGCGAGGCGATGTTCGAGCCGTTCGTGCGGGGTGCCGAGAAACGCGGCGAAGGCCTGGGCCTGGGGCTTTCGCTGGTGCAAAGGATCTGCGAGAACCAGGGCTGGAGCGTCAGCCTGACCACGATGGAGCCCAACGGCTGCCGATTTAAAGTAGAGCTGCATCCGGTAGATGTGAGCTGACTGATCCCTTCCTGCAGCACTGGCCCATAGATATTATGCGCGCCATGTAGAACCCTGAAATACTTCAGGGTTTTACATAACAAATCTTTCACAAAGTCATGACCTGACGCTGACATGGCCCTACCTATGGTGGTCGTCATCAGCAATTAGGAAACTTGGCTATGGACAATCCGATCAAACTCGATTTTTCCAAAAAGTATGACGAACAACATGCTTTAAGATACCTTCAGAAACATAAGAACGGTTTGGGCCGCCGCCTGTCTCATTGGCGGGATATTCAGCTGGCGCGTAAAGCGCTGACGTTGGCGGGCGAGCCCGGACTGGTCCTTGATTTACCCTGTGGTGCCGGACGTTTCTGGCCTTTGCTGGCTGAGAAGAGCAATCGAGCCATTATCGGAGCCGACAACTCCGAATCGATGCTCAACGTCGCTATGCAGGCGCAACCTGCCGACGTGGTGAAAAGGGTACAACCCTTGCAGACATCTGCATTCGACATTGCCTTACCCGATAACGCCGTCGACAGTATTTTTTGCATGCGTCTGTTGCACCACATCGGTGAGGCCGAGCATCGATTGGCCATTTTGCGTGAATTCGAGCGAGTCACCCGTGACAGCGTGATCATTTCTCTGTGGGTGGACGGCAATTTCAAGGCCTGGAAACGCAAGCGCTCGGAGAGCACTCGCGGGCAGGAAGGTTACCAGAACCGTTTTGTGTTACCGGTTGTTACGGTCGAAAAAGAATTTGAGCAAGCCGGTTTCCGTATCCAGGAACGGATGGATTTTTTACCGCTCTATGCCATGTGGCGAGTTTACGTATTACGCAAGAGGTAACAGGATGGCAGTGCAATGTGCACCAGAAGTGGATGTCGATGCCGATGAGCGGTTCGACTATTTCTGGAATCAGCGCGGTGAATGGGTAGAAGAACCCAATGTGCGGCGCGGTGGCGAAAGTGGCGTGCAGCGGGTCAGGGGCAGCGATGGGCAACTGTTGTATGCCAAGCGTCAGACCGGGCACATCTACCGCAGCTGGCTGCACCCCTTTGGTCGGCCGACTGTATTGCGCGAGCTGGATGCGCTGACCGGTCTGCACAAGATCGGCGTGCGGGTACCGCAGGTGGTGTTCTGCGGCGCTCAACGCGACCCCGTTCACAAGTGGCGTGCATTGCTGGTCACCAAATCCCTGGATGGCTTTGAGGAAATCGAACACTGGTATGCCGGCGGTGGCCGTGAGCGCCATGGCGAGGCCGTTCACGACCGGGTCCTGAAGGATCTGGCGGACAACCTGGCGCGCATGCACAAAGGACGCTGGCAGCACAGCTGCATCTACATCAAGCATGTTTTCGTGCGTGTCAGCGGCGAAGGCGAGGCGGCCACGGTCGAGGTTGCATTGATCGACCTGGAGAAATGCCGGCAGCGCCTCACCGCTCGTCAGGCGGGCGCCCATGACATGAAGCAACTGCGTCGCCATTCGTCGTTCAGCTCGGCGGACTGGCAGAAACTCGTCTATTTTTATGAGACGGCGTTTGGCAGCGCTATCAAGGGTTTATAGCGATGAAACTCGAAATTGCACGAGGTTTGTTTCTCATAGGAGCCTTGGCAGTTGCTTCAATCGCGGTGGCGGCTTGGGAGCAGCCCCGCTCGCAGGTCCTCAGTTCAGTGGGCGGCGACGCTCACTGTCCAATGCCACGGGTTGCCAAGGCAAACGTGGCGTCCCAGCCTGACCATGACTTGTTACTGTTCATGTTTGGACTATCACAGGGAATGAGGCCGCAAAGTTGACTGGATTGAAGCCAAAATAAAAGGCCTCGCGTATGCGGGGCCTTTTGTTTTGGAAGCAAGTCCAACAGATCGCAGCCTCCGGCAGCTCCTGCATTAGGACCGCGTAAACCTGTCGGAGCTGCCGGAGGCTTTGGCAGCGATCGGACGATCTTTTGACGCTAGGGTTTGTCGGGTTTGGCCAGCAATGTGTACACGCATGGCAACACAAACAGCGTAAACAACGTCCCGATCGACATTCCTGTGGCAATCACCGTACCGATATCAAACCGGCTCACCGCCCCCGCGCCCGTGGCAATGATCAGCGGCACCATGCCGAACACCATCGCCGCAGTGGTCATCAGCACCGGTCGCAAGCGAATCGCCGCCGCTTCTTCCACCGCCTCGCGCGGCGACAGGCCCTTTTCCTTGCGCAGCTGGTTGGCGAATTCGACGATCAGGATCCCGTGCTTGCTGATCAGCCCGATGAGCGTCACCAACCCCACCTGGGTATAGATGTTCATGCTCGACCAGCCCAGGAACAGCGGGATCAACGCCCCGCAAATCGACAGCGGCACCGTCACCAGAATCACCAGCGGATCGCGGAAACTCTCGAACTGGGCAGCCAGCACCAGGAAGATAATCGCCAGGGCCAGGGCAAAGGTTACCCACAGCGCGCTGCCTTCCTGGATGAATTGTCTTGAGGCGCCGGCGTAATCCACGGAGAACCCTGCCGGCGCTTCTTCCCGGGCGATCTGGCGCACGGTGTCGAGGGCTTCACCCATGCTCACCAATGGCACCCCGGACAGGATCGCCGAGTTGAGTTGCTGGAACTGGTTGAGTTGCCGCGGACGCGCGCGGTCAGTAACGGTGATCAGGGTCGACAGGGCCAGGAGCTCACCCTTGGTGTTCCTGACGTAGTAGTTGTTGAGCCAGTCGGGGTTGTCGCGGAAGGGGCGCTCGACCTGGGCGATCACCTTGTAGCTGCGGCCTTCGATGGTGAAGCGGTTGATCTCCGCTTCGCCGAGCATGGTCGCCAGCGTGCCACCCAGGTCCTGCATCGACACGCCCATCTGCGCCGCTTTGGCCCGATCGATGTCCACCACCACTTCAGGCTTGTCGAATGCCAGGTCGACGTCGACGAAAGCGAATTTGCCAGACTCCATTGCTCGCTTTTTCACCCTGTCCATGACCTGCAGCAGTGACTCATAGTCGTTGGCAGAGTTGATCACGAACTGGAAGGGCAGGCCCTCGCCCGTACCCGGCAGGGAGGGCAGGTTGAAGCCGAACACCTGCAAGCCGGAAATATTCCCCAGCTTGGCCTGGAGCTCCGGCAGGATTTCCATCTGGGTGCGGCTGCGCTCATTCCATGGCTTGAGCAGGAAACCGCCAATCCCCGATTGCACGCCGTTGACGCCGTTGATCTGGAACGAGGAATAGTATTCCGGGAACTCCTTGAAGATTTGGATGAACTCGTCGGTGTAGGCGTTGAGGTAATTGAGGTTGGTCGGCTGCGGCGCGTTGGCCAGCATGAAGATAATGCCCTGGTCTTCGTCGGGGGCCAGCTCGGACTTGGTGAACTTGAGCAATACCGGAATCAGGCACAACACGATAACCGCGAACACCAGCACCACGGGCCGGGTGTTCAGGGTGCCGTGCAACATTTTCTGATAACGGCGCTTGATGGTTTCGAAAGCCCGGTCCAGGCGATGGGAAAATCCGCTGGGATTTTCATCGTGGCGCAGCAAAAAAGCGCACATCATCGGCGATAGGGTCAGCGCGACGACACCTGAGATAACTACCGCGCCGGCCAGTGTGAGGGCAAACTCCTTGAACAACGCCCCGGTCAGTCCGGTGAGGAAGCCGATGGGCGCATAGACCGCCGCCAGGGTGATGGTCATGGAAACCACCGGCATGGCGATTTCCCTGGCGCCCTCAAGGGCGGCATCCATGGGCGTCTTGCCTTCCTCGATATGACGGTGGATGTTCTCCACCACCACGATGGCATCGTCCACCACCAGGCCGATAGCCAGGACCATGGCCAGCAGGGTCAGCAGGTTGATCGAGTAACCCATCATCTGCATGAAGAACATCACGCCAATCATCGATAGCGGGATGGTCACCACCGGGATCACCACCGAGCGCAGCGCACCCAGGAACAGGAATACGACAACTATGACGATGAGTACGGCTTCGAACAGCGTCTTGACCACCTCATCGATCGAGGCCTGGATGAACAAGGTCGCATCATAGGCAATTTCACCCTTGAGGTTCGGCGGCAGCTGGGCCTCCAGGTCCGGCATGATCTTGCGGACTTCCTTGATCACGTCCAGCGGGTTGGCGCCCGGCGTGGCCTTGATGCCGATGTACACCGACGGGGTGCCCCCGAAGGAACTGATGGTGTCGTAGTTCTCCGCGCCCATCTCCACCCGGGCGACGTCGCCGAGCAGCACGCGGCTGTCGCCGTCGATCTTCAACGCAATCGCGGCGAAGGCTTCAGCAGACTTGAGCTCGGTGTTGGCGTTGATGCTGGTGACTACATACTCGCCTTTCACTTCACCGGCGGCGGAAAGAAAGTTGTATTGCCGAACCGCGTTGGTCACGTCGCTGGCGGTCAGGCCGAAGCCGGCCAGCTTCACCGGGTCCAGCCACAGGCGCATGGCGAACACCTGGTTGCCGAGAATCTCGGCTTCGGCCATGCCGGGCAGGGTGGCCAGCTTCGGCTGGATCACCCGCGACAGGTAGTCGGTGATCTGCGGGTTGTTCAGTTCCTTGCTGAAGAAGCTGATGTACATCAAGGCCGAAGCGTCGGCGGCTTCCTTGCTCAGCACCGGGTCTTCAGCGTCCTGGGGCAGCTGGTTCTTGACCTCGTTGGCCTTGGCCAGCAGTTCGGTGAACAGGCGGTCGCTGTTGGCGCCGATGCGCGCATAAATCGAGATGACCGAGAAGTTCTGGCGACTGACCGAGGTCATGTAGTCAATGCCTTCGGCGCTGGCCAGGCTTTGTTGCATTGGCTGGGTGATGTAGCCCTGGATAGTTTCGGCGTTCGCCCCGGGGTAGGCGGTGGTCACCGTGATCAGTGCGTTTTCCATCTGCGGGTACTGGCGCAGGGGCAGTTTGCTCCAGGCCTGGAAGCCCAGCAGCACAATCAACAGGCTGACCACGGTGGCGAGCACCGGGCGGCGGATGAACGGGTCGGTAAAAGCCATGGGGATTCCTTGATCAGTCCGCGCGCGGCGTGCTGTTCTGCTCGGCTAACGTCTTGTCGTCGCTGATTGCGATGGGTGCGCCGTTGTCCAGTTTGATCTGGCCGGCGGTGACCACTTTTTCACCCTTTTGCACACCTTTGTTAATTATCACCAGGCCGTCGCGGCGCTCGCCGGTTTCGATGAAACGCCGCTCGGCGATGAGGATCGGCTGATTCTTGTCGTCTTTCTCGACTGTGCCGTCTTCGGCTTTTTTCTGCGCCACCACGTACAGCGAGTTGCCGTAGAGGGTATAGGTGATAGCACTCTCCGGCACGACGATGCGCAGCTGCGGATCCGGCAGCAGGACCTGCAGGCTGGCGAACATGCCTGGCAGCAGCTTGCCCTCGGGGTTGGCCAGGGTGGCGCGCACTTGCACGTTACGGGTGGTGTTCTCGACTTTCGGGTTGATCGCGCTGATGGTGCCGGGGAACGTCTGGGCCGGGTAGGCGGAAACCACGATCTGCACCGCCTGGCCCGCCGCGATTTTCGGTACCGATTGCTCAGGCAGGAAAAAGTCGACGTACAGGCTGGTAAGATCCTGCAAAGTGGCGATCACCGTGCCGCTGGCCACATAGTCGCCAACGTCCACCTGGCGGATGCCGATGGTGCCGCTGAAGGGCGCAAGAATGCGCTTCTTCGCCAGTGAAGCCTTGAGCTGATTGACCGTGGCCTTGTTCTTCTTGAACACGGCAGAGAGCCTGTCGAACTCGCCTTTGGAGATGGCCTGGCTGCCCACCAGCTGGCTGCCGCGGTTGTAGTCGACCTGGGCCAGCCCGAGGTCAGCCTGTGCGGTTTCCAGCAGTGCGCTTTCGACGGCGCTGTCGAGTTGCACAATCGGCTGGCCGGCCTTGACCTTCTGTCCAGACTCAAACTGCACCTCGGTGACGGTGCCGGCGATTTCCAGGCTCAGGTCTACGCCCTGCAGCGCCTTGAGGGTGCCAACGGTAGGCAGGCGGGCTTGCCAGGGCTGCTCGGTGGCGGTGGCCACGGCGACGCTGGTCGGCGGTTTAGGCGCAGAGAAGCCTTGGATCATCGTGTAGATGGAGAAGGCCTTGTAGGCAGCCAGGACCAACACGATCAACAGCACAACACCCAACATGATCAGCATGCGACGGCGCAGCATATTTCCACTTCCTTGGAGAAAATCAGAGCATACAGATCGGCACATTACTCCGAGTGGCGGGGGGATTCCAACTGATAGAACTTACAGGGGGTACGGCTTTCGACGGGCGTTGGCCTGAAAAGATCGCAGCCTTCGGCAGCTCCTGCAGGGTGTGCGCATTCCAGTGCAGGAGTTGCCGAAGGCTGCGATCTTTTGGCGTTATTACGTCATCAGGTGCAGATGGTTATCCCAGAGCCCTGCAGGCAGTTCCAGGGGTTTTGCCAGCAGGTCCGCCTGGCGGCAGTCGTAGTACCGGCAGCGGCCCTGGCCCGAGGTCACGACAAAACCATCAGCCACCGCACCGACCCCGGCGCAATCTGGAAGCGGCGCATCCAGGCGCACTTCGCCGCTGTCCAGGTCCCAGATGAAAAAGCGGTTGCCCCGTGGCGCAGTCAGCGCCACCAGGCGCAAGTCACTGTGCACCGCCACGCTTGCGGTGTAATGACCCATCGCCTGCAACTGGTGTTCAGGCACAGGGAACGCCACGAATGGCTGGCCGGGCCGCTTGATCGCCAACAACTCCGAGGATTCGTGGGACGGTCCCATGAATTGCTGGCCGGCGACGATGGTGCCGTCGTTGGCGATGCCCAGGTGTCGCACGCTGTTCATTTGCTGGGCGAGGGTTTCCTTGCTCAGCAGGGTCCCGTCGCGTTGCATCAGCACCAGGCTCGGCTCCATGGCGTTCAGATTCATCTCGACCCGGCTCTCGGCCTCGGTGCGAATGCCGCCGTTGGCCACCACCAGGGTCTCGCCATCGGGCATCCATGACACTTGGTGCGGACCGATACCGTGGGTAGAGATCTCGCCGCTGTGGACCAGACGCTGGCCCTCGAAACGGTACACCCCGAGCAGGCCTCGACCGGGATCGGAGGTATCGTTTTCGGTGGCGTACAGCCAGTCGCCGCTGCTGTGGATCACTGCGTGGCCGTAGAAGTGCCGGTTGGACAGCGAGGTCACGGTTTGCAGCACAGTGCCGTCGCGCAGGTCGATCAGGTAACTCTCGGTACCTGGGCGACGGGCCACGAACAAGGCCATCGGCTCTGTCGGATGATTGATGATGTCATGGCAACGCTGGCCAACCTGCGTGGCGAACACCTGCGTGCCGTCCAGACGATAACCGACCGCATAGTGCTTGCCATCGGTATCGTCCCGCGCCGAGAGCAGCAGAGGGCTCTTGTCCTTTTGCTTGAACAGCGTCCAGCCGCCCAGTGTCACTGCTCCCAGCAGCAAGCTACCTAAAGTCAGAGCCTGACGTCGCAGCATCGCAGTCGCCCTCATCAGTCACCGTCGTTGGCGTTAAAGCCCAGTTGGATGCCCAGCGCCTTGGCCAGTTCGCCTTCGTGCAGGCGATGGACGACGTTGAGGCTGTCGTAGATATCGTTGAGTTGCTGGCGACCGGCGTCGTCGCCAAGCATTTCGGCCAACGTGCGCTGATTGCTGGCGAACAGTTTCAGGGATGCAGCGTAAGCGGCGTCGATCTTGTCGGCCAGGGGTTTCTGCTCGCTCGGCAGCAGGCCGCGCAGGCCTTTGTTGTCGACACCTTCCCAGACGGTCTTGGCGGCGGCAAGGCTGGCTTCCAGACCACTGAGGGAGGAATGGCTACGCCATGCATCGGCCTGGAACGGTTGTGGCACGCCTTTACTCTGGCGGCCCATCGGTGTGCCGAGTTTTTTCTTCAGGCTGTCGAGGGCGGTCACCTGCACTCGCAGCAGATCGGCGATGGCCTCATGGGAGTCGGCGTAGCGCTGGTTGGGGAATTTGCTCATTTGCGCGAGCATGCCGTCGGTGTTGTTCCAGCTTTTGAGAATGTCTTCGGCCAGCAGTTTCTGATGTTCGCCGATCGCCTTGAGCAATGGGCAGTATTTGGCTTTCTGCGCATCGTTGGCAACGTCAGGCTTGCTGTCGAACAGGATGTATTCGTAGGCCGACAGTCCTTGCACCACAACACTCGACTTGGCGAGGGTAGCTGCGTCGATCTGCGGCTGCGCGGTGACCAGTTGCTCGACCTGCCGGCCGACCAGGTTTTTCTTGTCCGGCCAGAACTGCACGGACCAGGCACGATTGCCCTCGGCCAGGGGGCCGATCAGCAGCGGCTGCAACTCGGCCCAGGCCTTTTGCGCATGCAGGAAGTCCTTGCGTGCCGTGTCGAGATTTTCCTTGCCTTCGCAGTAGGCGAGGGCACTGACAGCCAATTGGCGATCGGCTTCCACCCAGCGGGTGTACGTTGGCAGGATCACCGATTTGGCGATTGCCGCCGACGTGACGGCCTGCGGGTCCTGCGGGGAGCAGGCGCCCAGGGCGAGGGCGGCAAGACTGGTGAACAACAATTTGGGACGGAACATGTAAGGCTCCCGCTGAGTAGACGCTTATTAAAGGGAATTCAGGAACGCCAGCAACGCAGCGCGCTGCTCGGCGTTGAAAGACAACACCTGTTGCTGCGCCGCCTTGGCTTCGCCGCCATGCCAGAGCACGGCTTCGAGCAGACTGCGGGCGCGGCCGTCATGCAAAAACTGGGTATGGCCACTGACCGCCTGCGTGAGGCCGATGCCCCACAACGGCGGGGTGCGCCATTGGCGGCCACTGGCCTGGAATTCGGTACGGTTGTCGGCAAGGCCTTCGCCCATGTCATGCAGCAGCAGGTCGCTGTAGGGGCGGATCACCTGATTGGCCAGTTCAGGTTCTGCGGCCGTCGCTGCGGTGGTGTATTTGGGGGTGTGGCAGGACTGGCACCCGGCCTGGAAAAACAGGCTCTTGCCCGCCAGCACCTCGGGCGCGCTGACATCACGACGGGCTGGAACGGCCAGGTTGCGGCTGTAGAACAGCACCAGGCGCAGGATGTTGTCGCTGACTTCCGGCTCGCCATCGGGGCCATTACCGTTGGGCGCCTGCCTGCACGCGGTTTGCGCGTCGGTGCAGTCATCGATGGGCTTTAGGCTGGTCGTGAGGCCCATGTCACCGGAAAACGCGTGGACGTTCTGCTGATTCAGATTCGGTTGCCCGGCTTTCCAGCCAAATCGACCCAG
This sequence comes from Pseudomonas sp. HY13-MNA-CIBAN-0226, assembly GCF_040310305.1. Classification (NCBI taxonomy): domain Bacteria; kingdom Pseudomonadati; phylum Pseudomonadota; class Gammaproteobacteria; order Pseudomonadales; family Pseudomonadaceae; genus Pseudomonas; species Pseudomonas sp. HY13-MNA-CIBAN-0226. The sequence continues at coordinate 107,763 of NZ_JBEOPS010000010.1, read as the reverse complement.
AACGGCTTTTTGCTGCACGTCGTCCCAGACCCAATTGGGCTGTCCGCTGATGCCCCGGTTCTCCTTGGCCTGCGCTTGGGCGTTGGCCAGGATGGCGGCTTGCGGGATGGCTTCGAGCAGGCCCAGGCCGATCATCGGCGGAGCGACCCGTGCCGAGAAGCGCGTGTCGGGGTGCATCGGGCCGTAGCCGAGCTGGCTGATCTGCAAACTGGGTTTGCGCAGCTCGATCTCAGTGCCGTCCTTGAAACGCACAGGCACTGGTGTGTAATCGACTCGCACCTTGCCTTCGGGAACCACGCCCGGTACTGACATGTCCTGCAACTGACCGCCGTAGACGGGCTCCGGGACCACGCCGAGCTGCTCAATGACCTTGGCATAAGCCGGCGCATCCGGGATCGACAGGCGCACCAGCATTGACACGGCATTGGCCGCACCCGGCGTGGGCGGGTGGCCGCGACCGTCCTTGATGTGGCAGTTCTGGCAGGCGTTAGTGTTGAACAGGGGCCCCAAGCCGTCGCGTGCGGTGGTGGTCGAAGGGGCGATCACCCAGGGGTTGCGGAAGAAGCTGTTGCCGACGCTGAAGTCCACGCGCCGTGAGGGCGCAAGGTTGGCGGAGGGCAGGGAAAAGGCATTCTGATCTGTCTTGCGCACAGTCGCGCTGCCACCGGAACGGGCTTCACCGGGTTCGGCCTTGGTAAAACGCGGGGCGTCATCGCAGGCACTCAGGCACAGGGCCAGAAACAGTGCGGATAAGCGAAGAGGCAGCGAGAGCATCAGACATCCTGCAGAACGAGCAAAACACGGGCGCAAAGTCTAACAGGGCGGTGAAGATTGAATAAGAGGAATTATCGTTTGGTTGATGTGGCGCAGGAAAAGATCGCAGCCTTCCGCAGCTCCTACGGGTTTACGCCGATCAATTTAGGAGCTGCCGAAGGCTGCGATCTTTTATGGACTAGCGCACAACATTAAGCGAAAACAAAAAAGGCGACCCTGAGGTCGCCTTTTGATCCAGCCAGCGTTGATCAGAACTCGTGATCAGCGTTGTCCGGGTTCAGGTCGCTGATGCCCAGCTTGCCAGCAGCGGCTTCGATCGAACCGGTCTGCTTGACCAGCGAAGCGATGGCGTCGCGAACGATCTGGTTGCCGGCGGTGTTGCCGGCCGCGATCAACTGGTCGTAGTGCTCACCCTTGTTGGCGTGGTCGACGATGACCTGCATCTTGGCTTCAGTGGCTTCCAGGTCAGCTTTCAACGCGCTGTCGGCAGCCGGATCAGCCTTGGCCACCAGGGACGACAGGCTCGCGCCGGTCATCTTGGTACCGTCGACGCGGGTGTATTCGCCCAGGTATACGTTACGGATGCCTTTGGCGTCGTAGAACTGCGAGTTGTGGGTGTTATCGCTGAAGCAATCGTGCTCGTCTTCAGGGGAGTTGGCTTCCAGGGAAACCTTCATGCGCTCGCCCGCCAGTTCGCCCAGGGACAGGGACCCCATGCCGAACAGCATTTTGCGCAGGCCGGTTTCACCCGGCTCGGCTTCCAGCGTCGCGCGGTAGTTGTCGGTCACGTTCGGCTTCCAGTTGCCGACCATCTCTTCCAGGTCGCTGACCAGCAGTTGGGTCACGGACTTGAGGTAGGCACGACGACGATCGTTGTGACCACCGGTGGCGCCAGTGCCTTCGAGGTAGTCGGAAGCCGGACGGTTGCCAGCGCCAGGGCCGGTGCCGTTCAGGTCCTGGCCCCACAACAGGAATTCGATGGCGTGGTAGCCGGTGGCGACGTTGGCCTCGGAACCGCCCAGCTCATTGAGGCTGGCGAGTTTTTCCGGGGTGATGTCCTTGACGTCGATCTTGTCTTCGCCGACCTGAACTTCAGTGTTGGCGATGATGTTGGCCGTCGCCCCCGGGTTGCCCAGTGCGTGCTCGTAGGACTTGTCGACATAGTCGATCAGGCCTTCGTCCAGTGGCCAGGCGTTCACCTGACCTTCCCAGTCGTCGATGATGGTGTTGCCGAAGCGGAATACTTCGCTCTGCAGGTAAGGTACGCGAGCAGCTACCCAGGCAGCTTTGGCCGCTTTCAGGGTGTCGGCGTTCGGCTTGGCGAGGAAGGCGTCGACAGCGCTCTGCAGGGTTTTCGCGGTGGATTCGGCATCGCTGTAGACGGCGAAGACGATGTCGGCGTAATGCGCGACAACGGCTTTGGCGGCGGCTTCGTCGACCTTGCCGGCAGCAGCAGGCGCCGGGGCTGTGGCAGTGGCGGCTGGAGTCGGCGCCGGAGCGGCAGCTTTGTCTTTGCCTTCGCCACAACCGGCGAGGGAAATAGCGATGGCCAACAGACTGGCGGTAGCCAGAGGCATACGAATCATGGCGAACATCCTGCTTCGAGAAGGGGGTGGAATGGCGCAGCAAGCGCGCAAAACTGCGACATAATGCAAATCTTTCGCATTATCTGTAAAGGGTTGTGACTGTAAATATTTCTTGTTCACGCACCTACAGGATCACAGCATTGCTGCGCTGCGCCTGCTTGAGGTAGGCGCTCAACTCTCGCGCCGGCAATGGCTTGCTGTAGAAATAGCCCTGCCCCTCGTGGCAACCCTCGGAGATGATGTAGGCCTCCTGCTCTGCCGTTTCCACGCCCTCGGCAATCACCTGCATGCCCAGGCTTTTGCCCAGCTGGATAATCGCCCGGACGATCGTGGCATCGTCGTCATCGTCCAGCAGGTCCTGGACGAAGCTCTTGTCGATCTTGATCTTGTCCAGCGGCAGGCTCTTGAGGTAACTGAGCGACGAGTACCCGGTACCGAAATCGTCGATCGCGATCAACGCGCCGGAGCGACGCAGGCTCAGCAGGTGCTGGGCGGCGGTGCTGATGTCTTCCATCAGGCCGGTTTCCGTGACTTCCAGTTCCAGGCTGCGCGGTGGCAGGCGGTACATCTGCAGCAGGTTGTTGACCACCCTTGGCAGTTCGGCGTGGTGCAATTGCACGGTGGACAGGTTGACCGCCATGCGCAGGTCGATGAAGCCTTGGTCATGCCAGTCGCGTAGTTGCTTGCAGGCTTGATCCAGTACCCACTCGCCGATGGCGATAATGGTGCCGTTCTGCTCTGCCAGCGGGATGAACAGGTCTGGCGGGACCAGGCCGTGCTCGGGATGCTGCCAGCGAATCAACGCCTCGACACCCACCACGCGGTTTTCCCGGTAGCTGATCTGGGGTTGGTAAACCAGATAGAACTGGTCGCGGGCCAGGGCATCGCGCAGGTCTTTTTCCAGCTCGCGACGGCGGCGCATCTCGGTGTCGACGCTGGCGATGTAAAACTGGTAGCGGTTGCGCGAGCGGGTCTTGGCCAGGGTCATGGTCTGCTCGGCTTTCTGCAGCAGCTTTTCAGTGCTGTCGCCATCCTCGGGAAACAGGGTGATGCCGATGGTCGCGCGCAGGCGAATTTCCTGATGATCAAGAGCAAACGCGGCTTCGAGATCGTCGAGAATGCTCTGGGCCAGTTCCGCCGCTTCATAGGGCTGTTCGATGTCGGCCTGGACCAGGGCGAACTGGTCGCCGCCGAGACGGGCCAGTGCGCCAAGGCGTCCGCTATGGGCCCGCAGGCGATCGGCAAGGGCCAGCAACAGTTGGTCGCCGGTCTGGTAGCTGAACTGTTCGTTGATACCCTTGAAGTCATCGAGGCCCACGCACAGCACCGCCACCCGGCGCTGCAACTTGCCGGCGTCCACCAGGATCTTGTCGAGTTGATGCTGCAGCTGCTGGCGGTTTGGCAGGCCGGTCAGGAAATCGTACTGCGACATGCGCAGCAGGCTGTTTTCCGCTTCGTGGCGCAGGTGCGTGTTGCGCTCGATGGACTCCAGCAACTGGTTGGCGGTGTTGATCCAGATACCCAGTTCGTTGTTCTCGTGCCCCTTGAGCTGGGGAATCTTGTGTTCGCTGGGTCGGTCCGGGTTGATTTCAGTCAGGTGCTCGATGATCCGCGACAGTGGTTTGGTCAGCAGCCAGTGATAGACCAGGTACAACACCAGGCCCATGGCCAGTGCCCGCAAGACCCCGGAGATGAAGATGATCACCGAGCTGACGATAAACCCCTGGCCATAGGTGGCGGTGTCGAGGGTGATACTCAGGTCGCCGTAATACTCGCTGTACGGGCCGCGCCCCACCAGTTGCGTGGTGAAAGTGCGTTCCTTGCCAAGAATCAGGTCAGTCAGCCAACGGCTCTCGGAATGCTGCAGGTCGCGGGATTTCTGCGCGAGCATCGCCTCGTTGGGATGGCCGATGGAGGCCTGGCGCACGGCGTCGTCCTGAAAAAGACCTTCGATGACCTGCATGCCCATCTCGCGGTCCAGGCTGTAGACGGCCTGGGTGGAGGGGTCACGAAACATGTCGAGGATGCGCTCGGCATCATTGGCCACGGCCTGGCGTGTCTTATAGGCATCGAAGACGATCTGCGCGCAGCTCAAGACCACGCCGACGATCAATGCCGACAGGAGCACGACCCGGAGCAACTTCACCGACAAGCTGTTCTTGAGTTCCAGCTTCAAAAGGCTATTCCTTGTTCCGTGCGGGTAGCATCAAGTTGCCATGAGTATTGGCAATCCCGTGATGGCAGTCAAAGGGACATTCATCCGCGGGAGATTTTGCCTGCTGCCTGGCGAAAATGCAGTTGCCTGAGGTTTTCTGCTGATCAGCACTGTGTCGTCAGGCGGGCCCTGGAACTTGAGGGCGGCTGGATGATTTTTTCCACGGGTCGATGTTAGACCGGTCTTTTGCGCACCCATAAAAAAACCCGGCCGAAGCCGGGTTTTCTTTACCGGTGTCGATCTTAAGCGGTGAAGGTTTTGCCTTCGAACTGCTCAGCCACGAATTTCCAGTTGACCAGGTTCCAGAACGCTTCGACGTATTTCGGACGAACGTTGCGGTAGTCGATGTAGTAAGCATGTTCCCAGACGTCGCAGGTCAGCAGCGGGGTATCGCCATTGGTCAGCGGGTTGCCGGCGCCGATGGTGCTGGCCAGGGCCAGGGAACCGTCAGCCTTTTTCACCAGCCAGCCCCAACCGGAACCGAAGGTGCCGATGGACGTCTTGCTGAACTCTTCCTTGAACTTGTCGAACGAACCGAACGAAGCGTTGATGGCTTCAGCCAGGGCGCCGGTTGGTTGACCGCCGGCGTTTGGCGCCAGGCAGTTCCAGTAGAAAGTGTGGTTCCAGACCTGAGCGGCGTTGTTGAAGATACCGCCCGAGGAAGACTTGACGATTTCTTCCAGGGTCTTGCCTTCGAACTCGGTGCCTGGCACCAGGTTGTTCAGGTTCACGACGTAGGTGTTGTGGTGCTTGTCGTGGTGGTATTCCAGTGTTTCCTTGGAAATGTGCGGCTGCAGGGCATCGTGTGCGTAAGGCAGCGGCGGCAATTCGAAAGCCATGATGATTCTCCTAATCAGGTCAGTTGCGGTGAGCGCAAGGCCGATCACGGGCGGCCAGACAAGCGCCGGGGAGTTTGTACTCTTTGCGGCGCATCGGACCGGATCATAGCACCGGGGGTGCGGCATAACCACGCAACAACTGTGTGGGATAGAGGTTCCAGAGCCTTTTGGAATAAATCAGGGGCTGGTGATGAGTTGCACCGCTACCGTGAACATCATCACCGCCACCAGCAGGTCGAGGATCCGCCAGGTACTCGGCCGGGCCAGCCACGGCGCCAGCCATGCGGCGCCCAGTGCCAGAGTGAAAAACCACAGCAATGACGCGCTCGCTGCGCCCACTACGTAAGCGCCCGGTTCGGTCTGCTGCGCGCCGAGCGAGCCGATCAGCAGGACGGTGTCCAGGTAGACATGCGGGTTGAGCAAGGTCACGGCCAACGCGCTGAGCATGACCGCCCGCAGCGAACGCACGGTCTGGCCCTCGCCCTGTTGCAGGCTCTGTTTTGAACAGGCCCGGCGCAGCGCCAGGCTGCCATACCAGAGCAGGAATATCGCGCCACCCCAACGGGCTACCGCCAGCAAGGTCGGGTTGTGCGCCAATACCGTCGCCAGGCCAAACACTCCGGCGGCAACCAGCAATGCATCACACACCACGCACAATGCAGCGACCGGCAGGTGGTGTTCACGCCGCAGGCTCTGGGCCAGCACAAACGCATTCTGGGTGCCGATCGCCATGATCAGCCCTGCGGCCACTAGCAGGCCGTTGACATAGCTTTGCCACATTGATGGTTACTCCGCGTTAGCTGCCAGGTCCCGCAACACGCCCATGGCGCGCTCTGCATCGGCCTGGCCGACGAATAGATGGTCGTGGTAGTAACCTGCGATCACATTGCAACTGATTCCGGCCTGTCCCAGTGCGGTTGCGAAGGCCGCTGTCAGGCCGACGGCCTGCAGCGCCGAATGCACGTTCAGAGTGATCCAGGCGGCGACGTAGTCAAAGTGCAGGCCGGCTTTTTCGGCGTGGCGACGCTCCAGGATCACCGTCAGCCCTTCTTGCTCGCGAAAGCTGCCGATCAACTCAAGACCTGCCGGCAGCTGGCTGTCGTGAAGGGTACAGAAAACGTATTCGCCGGCGTTGAGTTGCGGGCTCATGCTGCGCAGCAGGGTTACCAATGAAGTTTCGCCAGCCATGTGGGTGATCCTTGTCGAAGAGTTCTTGCTGGCCATTCTCCCCGTGGAAGCGGTATAAGAAAAACCAATCTTGCTGATCGCTCATTAGGAAAACTGATGTTTGACTATAAATTACTGTCAGCCCTGGCAGCTGTGGTTGAGCAGGCCGGCTTCGAACGCGCCGCACAGGTGCTGGGTCTGTCGCAATCGGCGATTTCCCAGCGCATCAAATTGCTCGAAGCCCGGGTCGGCCAGCCGGTTCTGGTGCGGGTCACGCCGCCGGCGCCTACCGAGATCGGACGGCGCCTGCTGAACCATGTGCAGCAGGTGCGGCTGCTGGAGCGCGACTTGCAGACCCTGGTGCCGGCGCTGGACGAAGAAGGCCTGCCGGAGCGTCTGCGCATCGCCCTCAATGCCGACAGCCTGGCCACCTGGTGGGCCGCCGCCGTCAGCGATTTCTGCGCCGAGCAACACCTGCTGCTGGACCTGGTGGTTGAGGACCAGACGGTTGGCCTCAAGCGCATGCGCGCCGGCGAAGTGGCCGCCTGTATCTGCGCCAGTGAGCGCCCGGTGGCGGGCGCGCGCAGCGTGTTGTTGGGTGCGATGCGCTACAGGGCCCTGGCCAGTCCCGCGTTCATTGCTCGGCATTTCCCGCAAGGGGTGCGCGCAGGTCAGTTGGCGAAGACCCCGGCGCTGGTGTTTGGGCCGGACGATTTCCTGCAGCATCGCTACCTGGCTTCCCTGGGTGTCGATGGGGGTTTCGAACACCATTTGTGCCCGTCCTCCGAAGGTTTTATCCGCCTGACCGAAGCCGGACTTGGCTGGGGCCTGGTGCCTGAACTGCAGGTGCGCGAGCAACTGGAACGCGGTGTGTTGCTCGAGCTGTTACCAGATAAGCCCATCGATGTGCCGCTGTACTGGCATCATTGGCGCAATGGCGGGCAGTTGCTGGGGTTACTGACCGAACAATTGGTGCGTTCATCCAGGCAATGGCTGGTGCCGTTGGACTGACGGGCAGCGTCAAGGCTTACGCATTACGCAAAATGAAACACATCGGAGCACTACATGAAGATTCTGGTCACCGGCGCAAGCGGCTTCATTGGCGGGCGCTTTGCGCGTTTCGCCCTGGAGCAGGGCCTGGACGTACGGGTCAATGGTCGCCGGGCCGAAAGCGTCGAACACCTGGTGCGCCGTGGCGCCGAGTTTATCCAGGGTGATCTCGGCGACCCGCTGCTGGCCCGTGACCTGTGCATGGATGTCGACGCTGTGGTCCATTGCGCCGGTGCCGTGGGGTTGTGGGGCCGTTATCAAGATTTCCACCAGGGCAATGTCCAGGTCACCGAGAACGTGGTCGAAGCCTGCCTGAAGCAGCGGGTGCGGCGCCTGGTGCACCTGTCTTCGCCCTCGATCTATTTTGACGGCCGCGATCACCTTGGTCTGACCGAAGAGCAAGTGCCCAAGCGCTTCAAGCACCCCTACGCGGCGACCAAGTACCTGGCCGAGCAAAAAGTATTTGGCGCCCAGGAATTTGGTCTGGAGACCATCGCCCTGCGTCCGCGATTCGTGACCGGCGCCGGTGACATGAGTATTTTTCCGCGGCTGCTGAAAATGCAGCGCAAGGGGCGGTTGTCGATCATCGGCAACGGTTTGAACAAGGTGGATTTCACCAGCGTGCAAAACCTCAACGAAGCCTTGCTCAGCAGCTTGCTGGCCACGGGCTCGGCGTTGGGCAAGGCCTACAACATCAGTAATGGGACCCCGGTTCCGCTGTGGGATGTGGTCAATTACGTGATGCGCAGGATGGACGTCCCGCAGGTCACCCGCTACCGTTCCTATGGGCTGGCCTACAGCGCTGCCGCGTTGAATGAAGGCGTATGCAAGCTCTGGCCGGGCCGCCCCGAGCCAACCCTGTCGCGCCTGGGCATGCAAGTGATGACCCGGGATTTCACCCTGGACATCAGCCGCGCGCGGCATTATCTGGATTACGATCCAAAGGTCAGTCTCTGGACCGCCCTGGACGAGTTCTGCAGCTGGTGGAAGGCCCAGGACATCCGCTGACGGGCTCGTCACTGAACCGAGTTGGGGGTTCAAGGTCAATCGATGCGGTTGTGGGGGGTATACTGCGCCGCATCAAGCCATCACCGCGTTCACAAAGGTTGACTCAATGTCCATGCGTAACGATGCCAACGACGACTTCGATGTACCGAGCTTGCGTGCCGACAGCCTCGACGACGATGATTTTGTGCCTGCCGCGCGTCATTCCGGGCACTCGCGCACGCCCCCGGTGGTCAAGGTCAAAGGTCCGAGCACCGGTCCTCTGTGGGCACTGGTCGGTGCTTTGTTCATCGCCTTTGGCGGCCTTGCCTGGTGGAGCTTCCAGCAGATTTCGCTGATGGAGCAACAGCTGGTGGCGACCCAGGAAAGCTTTGCTCGCATCAGCGAGGAAGCGGCAGGGCGCCTGCAGGATATTTCCGGCAAGGTGGTCGCCAGCCAGACCAACGTATCCAGTGACAGCGAGGCGTTGAAGCTGCAGATCAGGCAGTTGGAAAGCAAACTCCTGGATCAGGGCAAGCAGCAGCAGGGCGTTGTCGGCCAGACCACCGAACTGGACAAGCGCCTGGCGCAGATGACGGCGCAAACCGCCGAGCTCGACAAACGCCTGGTCGAGGCGAGCGCGCAAACCACTGAACAGCAGAGCGCCAACACCCAGTTGCAGGCCCAGGTCAAAGCCCTGAGCAGCGAACTGGCAGCACTGAAAAGCGCCCCAGCCGATACCAGCAAGGTCGACGCCCAGCTCAAGAGCCTCGGTGCCGATATCGCTGCATTGAAGAAGCAGGGCAATCCAGGCGCGGCCATCGACCGCCTGGAACAGGACATGATCGTGCTCAAGGCCCAGCAGGATAATCGTCCACCCGCCAGCGCCAGTGGCAATACTGCCGAATTCGATGCGTTCCGCACTCAGGTCAGCCGCAACATCAACACCCTGCAGGCGCAGATCCAGAATCTGCAAAAGCAACTCAACGCCCGACCGTGAGGACGCCGTGCGCTCCTTGGCGGCTGTGCTCGTCTACGCTGCTTGAACACCAACAGGAATGAGGAACGCGCAATGGGGGTTTGGCATAAATTGATGTTACTGGGGGGGCTGCTGTTGTTAGGCCTTGGCCAGGCACAGGCGGCCGGCACGGAAAAAGACGACAGCCAGGCCGCCAAGGCTCTGCTGGAAAAGGCCTTGGCCTACTACCATGAGAATGGCGACAAGGCGTTTGCCGCCTTCAGTCGCCAGGGTGAGTTTGTCGACAAGGACCGTTATGTGTTCGTGGTCGACACCAAGGGCGTCATGCTCGCCAGCGGCGGGCCTTCTTCGGCGTTGATCGGGCGGGATGTGTCGGATGTGCTCGGGCCGGATTTGCAGAAAGCCTTCAAGGACGCGTTGAAAGTGCCTGAGGGCAACGGCATTCAGCAGGCCGAATATCGCTGGCAGAACTGGTCCGACGGCAAGGTCGAGCGCAAGCACGTGTTCTACCAGCGTGTCGGCCAGCGCATTCTGGCAGTGGGCTATTACCTGCCTCGCGCGTCAGCGGAGCAGGCCATGGCGTTGCTGAACAAGGCGGCCGGCGATCTGGCCAAGGATGAGAAAGGCACCCTGAGCGCGATCAATTCGCTCAAGGGCGGGTACCTGCAGGATGACCTGTATGTATTCGTGGTGGACCTGGACACCGGTCGTTACGTTGCCCATGGCACCAACCTGCGCTTGATCAATACCGACTTCAGCAAGATCAAGGATCCCGAAGGCAAGCCGGTGGGCGAGCCGATCCTGGCGTTGATCGCCAAACAGGATTATGGCGAATACGAATATCGCTGGAAGAACCCGGTGACTGGCAAGGTTGAGGCCAAGCATGCGTACCTGAAAAAGGTCGGGCATTTCCTGGTGGCTGTGGGGTATTACAGTCCATAAGATCAAAAATCAAAAGATCGCAGCCTTCGGCAGCTCCTACGAAACTGCGATCTTTTGCTTTAACGAGCCTTATCGTCCCGCCCGCGCAATAACAGGTTCGGCATCGCAATCGCCGCCGCCAACCCCAGCAGTGATACCGCCGCACTGACCATCAGCAAGTGCCGAAACGTCAGCAGCAACTCTGCCCGCAGGGCATTTTGCGCATCCCCCGGCGCGGCGTTCAAACCGTCCAGCAGGACATTTCCCGAACCGCCTTCGCCAATCAGCGTCGAGCTGCCCAGGTGGGCGAAGCTTGAGTCCTGCAACAGCGCCAGCAGCAATGCCGACATCAAGGCTACCCCCACCGCGCCACCCAGGGAGCGGAACAAATTGGTCGTGCTGGTGGCCACGCCAATGTCCCGCTGTTCTACCGAATTTTGCGTCCCCACCAGCGAGGTCGGGAATTGCATGCCGCCCGCAATACCACTGAGCAACATGAACAGGCTGCTCCAGATCATCGCCTGGGGCGGGCTGAACGCCATGCCGAGAATTGAAATCGGCATCAGCGCCGCGCCGGTCAGGATCATCGGTTTGTAGCGTCCGGTCACCGAGGTGCGACGACCGGCAAAATAGGCGCCTATCGGCAGCCCCATGGCCAGCGGTAACAGGTGCAGGGCGGCACTGTCGGCGCCTGCACCGGTGACGCTCTGAAAGCGCAGGGGCATCAGGACGATCAGCGAGATCGCCTGGAAACTGGTGAAGAAAATCGTGCACCAGCAGAGCAGGGCATTGCGGTTGGCAAACAGGTGCATCGGCAGCAACGGTTCCCGCGCCCGGCGTTCGTGCCAGACGAACAGCCCCAGTATCACTACCGCACACGCGAGCAGCCCCATGACTTCGAGGCTGTTCCAGGCATGGCCCTGGCCGACTTCGGTAATGCCGAGCAGCAAGGCCGTCAGGCCGATAATCATCAGCACGGTGCCAAGGTAATCGATCACCGGTTTGCGCTGCGGCACCGGCAGACCGACCAGGGTGCGATGGGCGACCACCAGGGCGCCCACTCCCAGTGGCAGATTGATCAGGAACACCCAGCGCCACGACAGGTACTCGGTCATGTAGCCACCCAGCACCGGTCCGGCGACACTCGCCACCGCGTACATGCTACTGAAATACCCCTGGTAGCGACCGCGTTCGCGCGGCGGCACGATGTCGCCGATGATCGCCTGGCTGACCGAAATCATCCCCCCGGCACCAATGCCCTGGAGAATTCGCGCCAAGACCAACTGCTCCATGCTCTGGGCCATACCGCAGAACAGCGAAGCCAGCGTGAACAGCCCCATGCCGAACAGCATCAACTTGCGGCGCCCGTACAGGTCGCCGAGCTTGCCGTAGATCGGTACGGCCACCGTCATGGCCACCATGTACCCGGAAATCACCCAGGCCAGCAGGCTGACATCCTTGAATTGTGCGGAGATGGCCGGCATCGAGACTGCCACGATGGTCTGGTCCAGCGCGCCAAGGAAGATCGCCAGCATCAGGGCAATCAGCACGCTGCGAATCGCCGGTTTCGGCGCGTCGGGCTGGGTGAGGTGGGTCACGGTAAAACCTGCGGCAATGGATGATCCGCAGGCAAGAGGCGAGCGGGAATGCTCGCCAGTGTAAGTCGATAGCAGGCTATTCGATAGGCTCGTAGGGAAGGCCGACGTAATTTTCTGCAATGGTCTTGCGACCGGCTTCGGAGTCGACGAAGTACGCCAGCTCTGATTCGGCGATGCGCTGGCTGAAACCGTCGTGGTCGTCGAAGCGGTGCAGCATCGACGTCATCCACCAGGAAAAACGCTCGGCCTTCCAGACCCGTCGCAGGCAAATTTGCGAGTACTTTTCCAACAGATCGAGGCGGTCTTCGCGGTACACCTTCAGCAGAATATCAAACAGCGTACTGACATCGCTGGCCGCCAGGTTCAGGCCTTTGGCTCCTGTGGGTGGGACGATGTGCGCGGCGTCGCCGACCAGGAACAGTCGCCCGTACTGCATCGGCTCGACCACAAAACTGCGCAGCGGCGCGATGCTTTTCTCAATGGACGGCCCGGTGACCAGCGTTTCGGCCAATTCCGCTGGCAGACGGGATTTGAGCTCCTCCCAGAATCGCTGATCGGACCATTGCTCCACCGTCTCCCCGGTGGGCACCTGCAGGTAATAACGGGTGCGGGTTGACGAGCGCATGCTGCACAGGGCGAACCCGCGTGGATGGCGGGCATAGACCAGCTCTTCGTGCACCGGCGGGGTGTCGGCGAGGATGCCCAGCCAGCCGAACGGATAAACCCGTTCGAAAATCTTCAGGCTGTCGGCGGGGATCGATTGCCGTGACACGCCATGGAAGCCGTCGCAGCCGGCGATGTAGTCGCAGTCGAGTCGATAGCTCTCGCCGTCTTTTTCAAACGTGACGAAGGGTTCAGCGGTCTTCATTGCATGGGGAACGACGTTCTCGACGCCGTAGAGGGTCGTGGCGCCTGCAATCTGACGAGCGGCCATCAGGTCGCGAGTGACTTCGGTCTGGCCGTAGATCATCACGGTTTTTCCGCCGGTAAGGGCGTGCAGATCGATGTGCACCTGGCGACCGTCGAGCGACAATTCAAAGCCGTTGTGGATCAGCCCTTCGGCATCCATGCGTTGTCCCGCACCGGCCTTGCGCAGCAGCTCTACCATGCCCTGTTCAAGCACCCCGGCACGGATGCGCCCGAGGACGTAGTCCGGGGTCTGGCGTTCCAGGATGAGGGTGTCGATTCCGGCGTTGTGCAGCAGCTGGCCGAGGAGCAATCCGGATGGACCTGCACCAATGATGGCGACTTGGGTTTTCAGCGTTTTCATTGTTTTTATGGCTCGCAAGCTGCACTCGGCCAGGGCCGGTGAGTAATTGTTATGGATCGAGTGCTTGCATTTTTCACTTGCGAGTCTGTCAATTGAAGGTGAAAACTGAGCCGATACCTGTACATTCTGCCAATCGGTGCGATTATCGCCCGCTACCATCTCCGAGGCCTGATTGAAGTTATGAACAAGCCTGCCCTGCCTTCCATTCCGGTGTTCAAGCTTTACGGAGAAAGCCTGGACTGGCCCACCCCGGATCTGTTGCATTGTGAAACCATATCCAAACGCAGCCGTGAGCATCAGTGGGAAATCAAGCCCCATCGCCACGCTGATTTGTGCCAGTTGCTCTTCGTCTTCCAAGGTCAGGCAGAGCTTGAGATCGAAGGGCAACGCACACTGCTCACAGAGTCGGCGATCCAGATCCTGCCGCCTTTATCCGTGCACGGCTTTCGTTTTTCCGAGGACGTCGAAGGGTTTATCGTCACGCTGGCTGCGCCGCTGGTCGCGCACCTGCAGGCGCAGCTGGGCAGTTCGATGAATGCCCTGGGCCAGGCCGAGAGTTATCCGGCGGGCAAGGACAGTGAATATCTAAACAGCCTGTTTACTGCGCTGCAGGACGAGTACACCGGTCATCAACCGGCGCGGGAAATGCTTATGCATTCGCTGGTCAGCGTGATCATGGTGTGGGCCAGCCGCCAGGCCCTGCAGCGACGGTCTGCCAGTCAGCGTCCGCAGCGGGCGCGCGAGTACCTGAACGGCTTTATTCAGCTGGTGGAAGAAACCTATCGCCAGCATGTCAAGGTTGAAGACCTGGCGCATCGGCTGGGCATCTCTGTTTCCCACCTCAACGGCACTTGCCGCGAGTTGGCCGGGCAACCGGCGCTGCAGATCATGCACGAGCGCCAACTGCTCGAAGCCAAGCGCCTGCTGACCTATACCAGCATGACGATCTACGAGATGTCCGACGTGTTGGGGTTTTCCGATCCAACCAATTTCACCCGGCTGTTTCGACGTCGGGTAGGCATTTCGCCCAAGGCGTTTCGCGACCGTTTAAAGGCCGATCAGGACAACGAAACCTGACGCCTTTCGTCAGCGAAGGGCGTTGAGGGTGGCGTTGTGGGGAATACAGCGCTCGAAGTTGCAGCTCGCAAAATCGCGGGGCAGCTGCCGCAGCTGTTCGACCCGCCACGCAGCGGTGCCATAAAGCGCCAACGTTGCTGCGCAGGTGACAAAAATGGCGAGGTATCTTCTTGTTTTGATGTTCATGGCGCTCACCTCTGAACGACTACCCGGGGGTACTACGTTGAGCATAGTAGGAGCTGCCGAAGGCTGCGATCTTTTGATCTTGTATTTGCTTTTGATCTTCCAAAGAGCGCCACCCACAGCTGAAAATCAACAGATCCTCCGATCAAAAGCCCCCCAACTGCCCCCCAAACCCCCGCCAGCCCCTACAGTCGATCCAACTCGACATCCCACACCGGCTCTTGCGGAAACCGCAGCACCAGGAAATCCAGCATGCAGCGCAACGTCGTCGGCATGTGCTTGCGGGACGCGTACACCGCGTAGATGTTCATCTGCCGCGGTTCGGCTTGGGGTAACAAGCGGATCAACTCGCCACTGACAATGTGCACGCCCGCCTGGTAGCTCGGCAACATCGCCACCCCGGCGCCGGCCAGGGTGGCGCGCAGCAGGGTGCTTGCCTCGTTGGCGCTGATGTTGCCCTGCACCGTCACCGACTGCGACTCGCCGTCCTGCTCGAAGTGCCAGAGGCTTTTGCCGAAGTAGGAGTGGGTCAGGCAATTGTGTTCGCTCAAGTCCTCGACCCGCTGCGGCGCCGGGTGCTCGTGCAGATACGCCGGAGAGGCGCAGATGACCGAACGGCAAACTGTCAGCCGCCGCGCGATCAGGTTCGGGTCCAGGTCGTTGCTGGTGCGGATGGCCAGGTCGATGCGTTCGTCCACCAGGTTGACCGTGCGATCGAGCATCTGCAGGTCGATGCTGACGCCAGGGTAGCGCTTGACGAACGCCGCCATGGCGTCCGCCAATTGCGCCTGGCCGAACGAGGTGCTGACGCTGATGCGCAGCAAACCACGGGGCGCCTCGTCCGGCTCGGTGACCGCCGCCTGCATGTCGCTGGACAGCTCGAGCATTTGCCGACAGCGCGGCAGTATCTCGCTGCCCGCCGCCGTCAGGCTCAGTTTGCGCGTGGTACGGTGCATCAGCCGCGCGCCGACCCAATCCTCCAGCTCCGCCAGATAACGTGAGACCACCGGCCGCGAAAGGTCCAGTTGATCGGCTGCAGCCGACTGGCTGCCGAGGTCGACCACCGAGACGAACACCCGCATTGCTTGAAGTCGATCCATGATTTGCCCGATTTTAGAAACAAACTATGTCGCAGCATCGCATTTTTTGTACCAGTGCAGGCAACTAAGCTCTGTCGGATCGCCACATACGGCAATCGGCATCGGAGCCCTACATGATCGGTTTCACTTCCCTCAAACGTATTCTGCTGGCCAGCGTCACGTTCGGCCTGGCAGCCCACGCCCTCGCGGCGCCCCTTACGCTGGACGTCTACAACCCGGGTACCGAGGCTATTTTCCCGGTCAGTTCGGTGCTCGTCAGCGGCGAGAAAGACGCGGTGCTGGTGGACGCGCAATTCGGCAAATCCCAGGCCGAACAAGTGGTGCAGAAAATTCGCACCAGCGGCAAGCAACTGACCACGATCTACATCAGCCACGGTGATCCCGATTACTACTTTGGCCTCGACACCCTGACCGCCGCGTTTCCGAAAGCCCGGGTGCTGGCGTCGCAGGCGACTGTGGATCACATCACGCAGACGGTCGACGCAAAACTGGCCTTCTGGGGGCCGAAAATGGGTGCGGATGTGCCGGCCAAAACCATCGTCCCGCAGGTGCTCAAGGGCGACAGCCTGATGCTTGAGGGGCACAAACTGCAGGTGATCGGCCTCGACGGCAGGCAACCGGATCGCAGCTTCGTGTGGATCCCGTCGATCAAGGCGGTGGTAGGCGGCGTGGTGGTGGCGCAGAACATCCATGTGTGGATGGCCGACACCCAAACCCCACAGTCCCATGCCGATTGGCTGGCGACGCTGCAGTCCATCGAGACGCTCAAGCCGCAGACTTTGGTGCCCGGCCATTACCTGGGCGAGAGCACCCGGTCGCTGGCGGCTGTGCAGTTTACCGCTGACTATATCCGGGCCTTCGACGAAGAAACCGCCAAGGCCAAGGACTCGGTTGCGCTGATCGCCGCCATGAAAAAACGTTACCCGACCCTGGGCGAAGAGAGTTCGCTGGAGCTCAGTGCCAAGGTCGCCAAGGGTGAGATGCAGTGGTAATACGCTAACCCTTGCACCTGTAGGAGCTGACGAGTGAAACGAGGCTGCGATCTTTTGATCTTGATCTTGATCTTGATCTTGATCTTGATCTTGATCTTGATTTTAGACGCCAAAAGATCGCAGCCTCGTTTCACTCGACAGCTCCTACGCAGCTCCTACGCAGCTCCTGCCGGCTTTTGCGTTACCGCGACTGAGCCTGCTCCACCAACCACCCCATCAGCTCGCGCAGCTTGGGCGACGGCTCGGGTTTCTGCGGGAACACCAGGTAGTAGGCCAGACCGGTTTTAACCTTCAGCGCGAAGGGCATCACCAGCCTGCCCGCGCTCAGGTCATCCCCGATCAGCGACCAGTCTCCAATCGCCACGCCCGTCCCTTGGGACGCCATCGACATGGCCAGGTCCAGGGTTTCGAAATGCTGGCCCTTGCCCACGTTGTTCAAGCGTATCCCGGCGCTGGCCAGCCAGGCTTTCCAGTCGCGTTCGTCCCGGGTGGGGTGCAACAGCAAATGCTGTTGCAGGTCATCCGGGGACTGCAACGGTACCGGGCCTTCGAGCAGCGGCCTGGAGCAGACCGGGGTCAGTTGTTCGTCGAACAGGTGCAGGGAGGCCAGCGCATTGTCCGGTAGCGCTCCGTACATCACTGCGGCGTCGAACTGTTCGCGATGAAAATCCACTCCGTGCTTCACCGTGGTGGTCAACTCTACCGGCACGTCCGGACGCTCCCTTTGCCACTGCAACAGCCGTGGCAGCAACCAGCGCATGACGCAGGTCGGCGCCTTCAACTGCAGGGTCTCGCGCTTCTCACCGATCTGGTCCACGGCTTCGTCGATCAAGCGGAAAATCTTCTGCACCCGCGGCAGCCATTCGCGCCCCTGCGCCGTCAACTCCAGGCCCCGGGCCTGGCGAATGAACAGCTCATAACCCAGATGATCCTCCAGCCCGGCGACTTGCCGGCTCACCGCGCCCTGGGTGATGTGCAACTGCTCGGCGGCACGGGTGAAGTTGCAGCACTGCGCGGTGATCAGAAAAGTGTGCAGCGCCGGCAGGGGAGGCAATCGTTTCATGGGGATCCAAGGTATGACGTAAGGACATGGCTAGTATGACTTTTTATCCATTGTTGAGGCGACGTGTCGCCCGTTCCAATGAGGCCATCCCTGGACCTGCCCACGCATCATAAACACTGCGCAGGTCCGGCGTCTCAAACGAACAGGAAGGGCAATGACATGGCGACGTGTGGCGAAGTATTGGTCAAGTTACTCGAAGGTTACGGGGTCGAGCAGGTGTTCGGCATTCCCGGGGTTCACACCGTGGAGCTGTACCGTGGGCTGGCCCGTTCGAGCATCAACCATGTCACTCCGCGTCATGAGCAGGGCGCCGGTTTCATGGCTGACGGCTATGCGCGCACCAGCGGCAAGCCCGGTGTGTGCTTCATCATCACCGGCCCTGGCATGACCAACATCACCACTGCCATGGGGCAGGCCTACGCCGATTCGATCCCGATGCTGGTGATCTCCAGCGTGCAATCGCGCAGTCAGTTGGGCGGTGGCCGGGGCAAGCTTCACGAGCTGCCAAACCAGAGCGCGCTGGTGGCCGGGGTGGCGGCGTTTTCCCATACGCTGATGTCGGCGGCCGAGCTGCCAGGCGTGTTGGCCCGCGCCTTTGCGTTGTTCCAGGCGGGTCGTCCGCGCCCGGTGCATATCGAAATTCCGCTGGATGTGCTGGTCGAGGAAGCGGATGACCTGCTCGCCAGCGTGCCGGTCACTATTGATCGTGCGGGTGCATCGCCGAGCGCGATCAGCCGCATGACCGCGCTGCTGGCCGGCGCGAAACGCCCATTGATTCTTGCCGGTGGCGGAGCCATTGATGCCGCAGCCGAGCTGACTGAACTGGCCGAGTTGCTCGATGCGCCCGTGGCCCTGACCATCAATGCCAAGGGCATGCTGGAGTCCGCGCATCCGTTGCTGATCGGCTCGACCCAGAGCCTGGTCGCCACCCGTGCCCTGGTCGCCGAGGCCGACGTTGTGCTGGCCATCGGCACCGAGCTGGCCGAGACCGATTACGACGTGACGTTCGCCGGTGGTTTCGAGATTCCCGGTGCACTGTTGCGGGTGGACATCGACCCCGACCAGACCGTGCGCAACTATCCGCCACAGGTCGCGCTGGTGTCCGATGCACGCAACGCCGCGCAGGCACTGTTGAGCGCGCTCTCGCACAAATCCCTGGCCGAGCGCCGTGCCGATTGGGGCCAGGTGCGTGCTGCGCGTCTGCGCGACGACCTGGCAGCGACCTGGGACGCGCCGACCCTGGCACAAACCCGCTTCCTGGAAACCGTGCTGCACGAGTTGCCGAATGCAGTGTTTGTCGGCGATTCGACCCAGCCGGTGTATACCGGCAACCTCACGTTCAACCCGGAGCGCCCGCGCCGCTGGTTCAATTCCTCCACCGGCTACGGCACCCTCGGCTACGCCTTGCCGGCGGCGATTGGTGCCTGGCTCGGTGGCCGCGTCGAGGGCGGCGCGCGCCCTGCGGTGGTGTGCCTGATCGGTGACGGCGGCCTGCAATTCACCTTGCCGGAACTGGCCAGCGCCGTAGAAGCGCGGACCCCGGTGATCGTCCTGCTGTGGAATAACCAGGGCTACGAAGAGATCAAGAAATACATGGTCAACCGCGCCATCGAACCGGTGGGCGTGGACATCTACACACCGGATTTCATCGGCGTGGCCAAGGCTCTGGGCTGTGCCGCCGAAGCGGTGAAGGGGGTCGAGCAACTGCGCACTGCGCTGCGCGTCGCTGCTGACCGGCAGGGCCCGACCCTGATTGAGATCGATCAGGCGCAATGGATGCAGGCGGTGTCGAAATGAGCCTGCCGACAACTTTGCACGGCCTGTTTATCAACGGCCAATGGTCTGCCGGTCCGGAACATCTGCGGGTGATCAATCCGTCGACCGAGGCCCTGCTGACAACGGTTAATGGTGGCGACTCAGCTGCCGTCGATCAAGCCGTCACTGCCGCCGCCGCAGCCTTCCAAAGTTGGTCGCAGACCAGCGGCGCCGAGCGCGGTGCGATCCTGCGCAAGATCGCCGCAGGCGCGCAGGCCAGTCGTGAGCAGTTGATGCATTTGCAGTCGAGCAATAACGGCAAGCCACTGTTCGAAGCCGCCATCGACGTCGATGACGTCATCGCCACTTTCGAGTACTACGCCGGTCTGGCCGAAGGCCTGGACGCGAAACAGGACAGCCCGGTCGAGTTACCAACAGACGATTTCAGCGCTCGAGTACGCTCGGAACCTTGCGGTGT
The DNA here is from genome assembly GCF_040310305.1 of Pseudomonas sp. HY13-MNA-CIBAN-0226. Classification (NCBI taxonomy): domain Bacteria; kingdom Pseudomonadati; phylum Pseudomonadota; class Gammaproteobacteria; order Pseudomonadales; family Pseudomonadaceae; genus Pseudomonas; species Pseudomonas sp. HY13-MNA-CIBAN-0226. The sequence continues at coordinate 87,732 of NZ_JBEOPS010000010.1, read as the reverse complement.
GGTCGGCCTTATCGTGCCGTGGAATTTCCCGATGGTCACCACCGCCTGGAAGCTCGCGCCGGCCCTTGCCGCCGGTTGCTGCGTGGTGCTCAAACCGTCCGAAGTAACGCCCCTGCCAGAGCTGGAGCTGGCGGCGATCATTGCCCGTTCGGGTCTGCCCCAGGGCGTGTTCAACCTGGTCTGCGGCACTGGGCTGGCTGTCGGCGCACCGCTGTCGGCGGACCCGCGCATTGCCAAGATATCCTTCACCGGCAGCAACGCGGTAGGGGTGCAGGTGATGCAGCGCGCGGCGGAAACCGTCAAGGGCGTGAGCCTGGAACTGGGGGGTAAATCCTCGTTGCTGGTGCTGGCTGATGCCGACCTTGAGCTGGCGGTGGAAGTGGCGTGTGGCGGCGGGTTTTTTAATGCCGGACAAATGTGTTCGGCCACCAGCCGTGTGTTGGTCGCCGATGAACTGGCGGATGAGTTTCTCATTCGCTTGAAGGCTCGTGCCCAAGCCATTCGTGTAGCGGACCCGTTCGATCCGGCGGTGGAAATGGGCGCGCTGGTCAATCAGGCGCAATACCAGCGGGTACTCGGCCACATCGACCGTGGCTTGAGCGCTGGCGCGAAGCTGATCTGCGGCGGCAATCGCCCGGCGGACCTTCCACGAGGCTATTTTTTGCAGCCGACGATCTTCACCGACGTGCCCCAGGGCAGTGCGCTTTGGTGTGAAGAGATTTTCGGCCCGGTCATTTGCGTGCGCAGTTTCGCCTCCGAAGGCGAGGCGATTGCCCTGGCCAACGATAGCCAGTTCGGTCTGGTGGCCAGTGTCGTCACGCGCAATGCCGAAACGGCGGATCGCGTCGCGAACGCCTTGCAGGCGGGGCTCGTGTGGATCAACGCGCCACAGGTGATCTTTGCGCAGGCTGCCTGGGGTGGTTACAAGCAGAGCAGCATTGGCCGCGAATTGGGGCCGTGGGGCTTGCAGGCTTTCCAGGAAATAAAACACGTCATTCGAGCCATCTGATCGCTCGAATATGGTGAGTGCGTGCCTCTTGTCGAGGCATGTGCTGATGTTATGGCTTCGATGAGTTTTTATCGATAGTCAGGTGTTTTGCACGACCTCAGGATGAACTCGCTGGTTCCGCCAAGCCCCGAAAATACGAGGGATAACGCTGATCCGGACGCGGATGCAACAGTTTCGACCTGCCTTATACCTACAAAAACAAAGGGAGTCCGTAATGGGCGAGCATGATCTGAACAGACGTCAATTCATCAAGACCGTGGGCGTAGCCTCGGTAGCCGCGGCGGCCATGAGCATGCCGTTCATCAAGGCCAATGCCAGCGACACCCGTTTCCAGGGTAAAACCCTGCGCCTGTTGACCTGGTCCGACGACACCGGCCTTGCCGCGCTGCGCAACATCGCGGCGACCTTTGAAGACAAATACGGCTGCAAGGTCATCGCTGACCGTACCGGCAGCACCTCGGAAATGGTCGCCAAACTCAAGGCTGGCGGCGATCGTGCGCAGTACGACATCATCACCCTGGCTGGCGTTGGTGCCGAGGGCCTGGCGGCGGCCAACCTGCTGGAAAAACCTGACCTCAACCGCATTCCCAACCTGGTCGATGTGCCGGAAAAATACCGCACCGGTGCCAGCGGCCACGGGATTGGATACCTGCTTTGGTGCAACAGCCTGGTCTACAGCACCCGCACCATCCAGCAAGCGCCGGACAGCTACGCCGCCCTGTGGGACGCCGACCTGTCGCCGAACATTTTCCTGCCGCCGCCGAACTGGACCGAAGCCATGGACCTGATCATCATCGCCGCCAAACTGGCCGGTGGTGACGAGCACAACATCGAGCCGGGCTTCAGGAAGCTCGCAGAGCTCAAGGACCGCGTGGTGACGCTGGGCGAGAACCCGAACCAGATCGCCGAGCTGTTCCGCACCGGTTCCCTGGACATGGGTGGCCTGTATGCGCCGGCTTTTTTCCCCAAGCAGATCCGCGATCCGGCCTACGGCCTGGGTGCTACCTTTGGCATGAAAGAAGGCTTCTACACCGACCTGATGCTCTCGGTGATGCCGAAAAATCGCCCCGGCGATACCGACCTGGCCTACGCCTTCATCAACCACTCCCTGGACCCGCTGGTGCAGGGCAAGATGGCCGAGGACATTTACAACGGCCCGGTCAACGCCAAGGCGATCATCTCCGCCGAGGCCCGCAAGAGCCCGTACATCCTCACGCCGGAGCAAATTGCCGAGAAGGCGATCATGCACGACAACGCCTTCCTGGCCTCTGTGCATGACCAATGGATTCGTCGCTACACGGAAATCTTTTCTTCCTGATCTGCCATACGACCTGCAAGGCACGGTCCCCTGCAGGCGCTGCCGCAGGCTGCGATTTTTTGACTTTGATTTTCAGGATCAAAAGATCGCAGCCAGCGGCCGCTCCTACCGGGGTGGTGCACCAGATCGTCCTGTGCAATTGACGAGACCCTAGCCATGGAACACCAACCCCTGACCCACCCCGGCAACATCGCGGCATCACCGCCAAAACGCGGCGTGTCACCCACCGCCCGCGCCTGGCTTTTTCTCACGCCATCGATGCTGTTCCTCGGCGTGCTGATTGCCGCCAGCCTGCTGGTACTGCGCATGAGCGTGGGCACCAAAGGCGCGGAATGGACCGGCTTCAGCCTGGCCAGCTACGCGCAGTTGCTGGAACCTTACTACCTCAAATCCTTGCTGCTGACCCTGCGCCTGGCGTTGATCAGCGCGGCGATTGCCGTGGTGCTGGCGATCCCGGTGGCCTACACCATGTCACGCCTGACCTCTCCCTTGGTGCGGCGAATTTTCCTTGCAGCAGTGTTGCTGCCCTTGCTGGTCAACCTGCTGCTGCAAAGTTATGGCTGGCTGGTGATCCTCGGGCCTGGCGGAATGCTCAATCAGGCCTTGATGGGCCTGGGTCTGATCAAGCGTCCGATCATGTTGCTCTACAACCAGAACGGCGTGCTGATGGGGCTGGTGCAAACCGCCTTCCCGCTGGCCGTACTGCCAATCGCCAGCGCCATGCGCGGAGTCGCCCGCACCTACGAAGAGGCGGCGGCCACCCTCGGCGCCAGTCGCTTGCAGGTGTTCCGCCAGGTGGTGCTGCCGATGAGTCTGCCGGGCATCATCACCGGCGCAACGCTGGTGTTCGCCTACAACGCCAGCAGCTTCGTAGTGCCCCTGTTGCTGGGTGGTCGGCGCGTGCCGATGCTGGCGGTGATGGTCCATGACCAGATCGCCCCGCTGATGAACTGGCCCGCCGCCTCCGCAGCCGGGGTGGTTCTGATTGTCACCACGCTGCTGATCATGACCCTGTCGGAATATTTCACTGGCCGGCGTCGGCGCAGGATGGAGGCTTCGCAATGAGCACTGTGATCAACAAGCGTCATACGTTACTGCCGGGCGATACCGGCAAGTTTGCCGGCGTGCTGTCGGGCTTTATCCTGCTGCTGGCGGTGCTGCCGATCCTGACGATGATCGTCATGTCATTCAGCGGCGCCTCAAACCTCGACTTCCCACCCAGCAGCTACAGCCTGCAGTGGTACAAGGCCGCCTGGAACAGCTTTGTCTCGCCCGACTCCAGCGATGTGCTGAGCCTGGGCAAAGCCATGACCACCAGTCTGATGGTGGCTTGCCTGACCATGGTCTTCGCCACGATCATCGCGGTGCCTGCAGCCTATGCGCTGACCCGTTGCGAGTTCCGCGGCAAGGCCGTGGCGCTGCAACTGATGTCGTTGCCGCTGGTGTTTCCCATGGTGGTACTGGGCCTGGCCTTGCTGCTGGTTTTCGACAGCCTGCCGTTCCAGATGACCACCTCGCGCCTGGTGATTGCGCACGTGATCCTGGCATTACCCTTCGTGGTGAAGAATTGCACCGCAGCGATGCTGTCCATCGGCACTGAGGTCGAAGAGGCTGCGCAGATGCTCGGCGCGTCGCCCACCCGGGCGATCGTTGACGTAGTGGTGCCGTTGATGAAGTCGGGAATTCTCGCGGGGATGCTGCTGGCGTTCATCGTCTCGTTCAACGAGTTCACCGTGACCTACTTCCTCTACACCATCGATGTCATGACCGTGCCGATCTGGATGTACAGCCGCACCGTGTCATCGCTTGACCCGACTGTCTTTTCCTTTGCCGTGCTGATCGTGCTGATCGACTTCGTCCTGATCTGGGCGTTGGAGAAGCTGGTGGGCGAGGGCGGCGTTTCCTTTTGATTTGAGGTGCAACATGACTGGTCTGATTCTGGAAAACGTCGAAAAACACTACGGCTCGGCCTGCGCGGTAAAGGATGTGAACCTGCATTTGCCCGAGGGCAAGCTGGTGTGTTTTCTCGGCCCCTCGGGCTGCGGGAAAACCACCCTGCTGCGCATGATCGCCGGGCTCGAAACCCTCTCGGGCGGGGAGATCCGCCTGGACGGTGAAGACATCGGCCACACCCCGGCGCATCTGCGCAATTTCGGCATGGTGTTCCAATCCCTGGCGTTATTTCCGCACATGACCGTGGGGGAGAACATCGCTTACCCTTTGAAGCTGCGTGGGGTCAGCAAGGCTGATCAACAGGCGCGGGTGGTGGAGTTGCTGCAGCTGATTCAGTTGCAGGAGATGATTGATCGCCCGGTGTCCAAGTTGTCCGGCGGGCAACGCCAGCGCGTGGCGATCGCCCGGGCAATTGCCTCACACCCGAAAATCCTGTTGCTGGATGAACCGCTGTCGGCGCTGGACGCCAAGCTGCGGGAATCGATGCAGGTAGAAATCCGCCAACTGCAACAGCGCCTGAACATCACCACCATCATGGTCACCCACGACCAGCGTGAGGCCATGACCATGGCCGATATCGTCGTCGTGTTGGGCGAGCATCGGGTACAGCAGGTAGGGACGCCCATCGAGATTTACCGGCATCCGGCCAACGAGTTCGTTGCCGACTTCATCGGCTCGGGCAACATTTTTCCGGCTACGGCGCTGGGCAATGGCAAGGTCGGTTTGCCCGGTGGGGACGCCCTGCAAGTGCCGATCTGCAGCAGCATAGTGGCGGGGGCGAAGGTCAAGATGCTGATTCGTCCCGAGGACCTGCAGCTGTCGCAGCCCCAGGCCACGGCGGGAAACCGTCTGCTGGGCAGGGTGACGTTCGTGCGCGACATCGGCGCGACGATTGAAACCACGGTGGAGTGTTCGGGGGTGTCGTTTACTGCCTTGAGTACGCCTTGCCAGGGCTTCGGCCTGAGCATAGGCAACCCGGTGTCGGTAACCCTGCCGGCCGAGGCGTGCCGGGTGCTCGGCGCCTGATCCTGACTCGATGGCGGCCTTTGCGGCCTCATCGCGGGCAAGCCCGCTCCCACAGTGATTTTTGGTGTTCACAGAACCTTTGGCTCTCACAGTGATTTGTGGCGTTCACAGAACCTGTGGGAGCGGGCTTGCCCGCGATGAGGCCAGTGGCCACCCATCACTATTTGGATTACACCGACAACCGCAACCGCGCCAGATCCCTTAACGGCGGCGCACCGAACAGCCGGCTGTATTCCCGGCTGAACTGCGACGGGCTCTCATACCCCACCCGATACCCCGCCGCCGACGCATCCAGCCCTTCGGCCAGCATCAACCGCCGCGCCTCCTGCAAACGCAGCTGCTTCTGATACTGCAGCGGACTCATCGCGGTCATTGCCTTGAACCGGTGATGCAGCGTCGACACGCTCAGGTTTACTTCCTTGGCCAGGTCATCGATGCGCAACGGTTGCTCGTAATTGCCATTGAGCCATTTGATCGCCTGGCTGATGCGATGGCTCTGGCTGTTGGCAATGGCAATCTCATACAGGCGATGCCCCTGCGGGCTGCGCAGCAGGCGGTAGAGAATCTCGCGGCGAATCAGCGGCGCAAGCATGCCGATGTCCTTGGGTGAATTGAGCAGGCGGGCCAGGCGCAGCACGGCGTCGAGCATCGCGGTATCGATCTGCTCCACGTACAGGCCGCGCCCCGTAGGGCGGGTCGGCACGCCAAGGGGGCCGGCGTCGGCAATCAACGCGGTAATTTCCGCTGGGTCGATATCCAGCCGCACGGCCAGTATCGGTTCTTCGCAAGTGACATTCACCACCCGCCCACTCAGCGGCATCGAGACCGACACCACCAGGTAATTCAGTGGGTCGTAATTGAAAAACTCATCGGCCAGGCGCACCTCTTTTCGCCCCTGGGCCATGATGCACAGTGCCGGTTGCGCGAGCACCGGGGCAAAATCGTGGGACTTGCTGTGGCGCGACATGAACAGCGAGCCGACGGCCGTGGCATAGGTGCCATCATCCAGCGTGTTGCGGCGAATGATAGCGGCCAGTTCCGCCCGCTGTTTTTCCATGTCGGCGTCCAGCGGGGCTTCAAAGTGATCGAGCGACGACATGCACGGCATCCTCGGCGAAGTGGTGGGATGAGCAGAGCTTAAATTTGTGCAAGGAACAACGGTAGACACATCCTGCGAAATGCTTGCCTGATTCTGCACCGGGCTCAAGTGTTTCACGGTGGCGGCGGGCGCTAGCCGGGCAAACTTGCTCGAAAGTCATATTTCAATGCTGTGACAGCATTTACAGGTTGTTACAGGTTCCCGGAGAGGCCTGGCAGGATCGTGCAACAAGCCGGCAGGAATCGACTAACCGCGTCGTCCCTGGCGCGCTTAACCTTTGATCCTGTCGCAGCCCGTCCCACGGCTGCCACTTGAGTACCTGGGAGGGTTGAACATGTCTACGCAAATTCCCGTCAGCCATATGGCCTTTGTTCGTGCTCGTGCCGGGCGTTCGGTGGAACTGGGCGCGCGTCTCAGTGCCCTGATAGAACCGTCGCTTACTGCACCGGGCTGCCTGAGCTTCGCCTTGCAACATTCACAATGCGATCCGCAGTTGTGGCTGGTGTCCGGTTTCTGGCTCGATCAACAGGCCATGACGGCCTACTTCAGCACCCCGGCCATGCAGATTTTTGCTGAGTTGGTGGAGGACCTGGTGGTCAACAGCCTGGATTTTCATACCTTCGAGCAAGTATCAGCCGCCCAGGCGCTCGGACAGACCCAGTCCTGGGTACACAAAATGGCGGGTTGAGGGTTTAATGACGGCATTCTCAATCAGCCAGGATGCCCGACATGGCACGTAAAGCCTTTGAAACCTTCGAAGCCGTATCGGCCGTTGTCCCCCGCGAGGGCGGTTACTACGCGGCGATTGCCACCAAAGCCATCGGTAGCTCGGGCGCACCGCGCTTCAACAAGCTGCTGGAAGAACAGACCTTCAAGACCGCCAAGGAGGCGGACGAGGCTGCCGCCATGCAACTGACGCACCTCAAGGGCGTCGGTGAAGACGGCGAACTGATCTGGTAGTCATCTGAGCAGTAGCTACCTGGTCGCCCCTGGGCGGAACATCTTGAACAGTGCCTCCGGCCCCAGCTGGAAGTAATCCGCCGTCCCGCCGCCGCGCAGTATCGGCTCTGCCGCGGCGGTGTCGTACACCCCATCCTTGAGCAGCCATTTGGCAATGTGCACGGCCACCACTTCGCCGAGTATCAGCCAGCTGGGCACCACATTGCCGTCAGCCCGTTGCAGCTGAATGATCTGCGTTACCTTGCATTCAAAGGACACCGGGCTTTCAGCGACCCGTGGCACCTGGATCACTTTCGAGGCCACGGGTGTCAGCCCGGACAACTCGAATTCATTGACCTCAGGCCCGACCATCGCGCAGCTCTGATTCATCTGCTCGGCCAATGGACGAGTGGCCAGGTTCCAGGCGAATTCGCCGGTCTGCTCGATATTGTTCAAGCTGTCTTTGCGCCCGACGCTGGAGAACCCGATGATCGGCGGAATGTAGTTGAAGGCGTTGAAAAAACTGTAGGGCGCCAGGTTAAGGCGGCCGTTGGCATCCTGCGACGAAATCCAGCCGATGGGCCGCGGCCCGACGATGGCGTTGAACGGATCGTGGGGCAGGCCATGGCCGTTGGCAGGTTCGTAGAAATGAATGTCGTCGGGCATGGAGTAGCGTTCCTGTAGGAGCGAGCTGGCTCGCGATAATCTGTCGGTCAAAAGCAATGTATCTGACACAGCATCACGAGCAAGCCCGGTCGCCATAAAATCTTCCCATTTGCGTAAGTGACAGATTTTTCATAAAGCACCTACCTATTTTTCACCAAGCCCCCGCCAGTCTGCGTGCAAAACCAAGAAACGACCACGCACGCTGGAGCGCTATCCTCGATGAATAAACTTCCTCAAATAACCCTGGCATTCTGGGTGATGAAAATCTGCGCAACGACCTTGGGGGAGACCGCAGGCGATTTGCTATCGATGACTCTCAATGTCGGCTACGCCATCAGCTCGCTGATTCTGATCAGCGTATTTGTGCTGACGTTGATCACTCAGCTGTTGTCCAAGTCTTACAAACCGGTGCTGTACTGGATCGTGATCCTGTCGACCAGCACGGCCGGCACCACGATGTCGGACTTTATGGATCGTACCCTGGGTCTGGGCTACGCCACCGGTTCGATGATTCTGATTGCCATCCTGGTTGGGATTTTTGCCGCCTGGCGCTTGAGCGGTGATTCACTGAATGTGACCAAAGTGCAGACCTTGCGCGGCGAAATGTTTTACTGGATGGCGATCCTGTTTTCAAACACCCTGGGCACGGCACTCGGCGATTACCTGGCCGACGACTCGGGCCTGGGTTTTGCCGGTGGCGCGCTGTTGATCGGCTCGACCATTGTGATGGTGGTGCTGCTCAAATACTTCACCAGGATTTCGTCAGTGTTGCTGTTCTGGGTGGCATTTGTCCTCACCCGGCCGTTCGGGGCGACCCTAGGTGACTTCCTGACAAAACCGCACGAAAAGGGGGGGCTGGATTTCGGTACGATTGGCTCCTCGCTGGTGTTGGCGGGGATTCTGATGGTGATGATTGCGGGTGCTTCCTACGCGCAAAACAAGTACGCGAAGCCGGCGGCTGCCGAGTTGAGCTGATAGATTTTTGGGGGGCTCCATCGCAATGCCGCCCGGAACTCACAAGCTCCGGACGGCGTTTCGACGAAGAGGCCGGTGCAGCCGACCTGAATGTGACGGTCAGTCAGTGGTGATGCGTGAATGCTTGCGGGTGTCTTTCATGGTGATGTACACCAGCAACGACACTGCAATACACCCGGTCACGTACCAGTAGTAGCCGGTTTCCATGCCGCTGCTCTTGAACCACAGCGCGATATATTCAGCGGTACCGCCGAAGATCGACACGGTCAGCGCGTAAGGCAAGCCAACACCCAGTGCACGGATTTCGGTCGGGAACAGTTCGGCTTTCACGACCGCGTTGATCGAGGTGTAGCCGCTGACGATGATCAGCGCCGCCATGATCAGGAAGAACGCGCCCCACCAGCTCTGCACGGTGTGCAGGGCGGTCAGGATCGGCACGGTGAACAGCGTGCCAAGGACGCCGAAGGCGATCAGGATCGGCCGGCGACCGACTTTATCCGAGAGCCCGCCTACCAGCGGTTGCAGGCACATGAACAGGAACAGCGTGGCTGCCGAAATCGTGGTGGAGTCGGAGATGCTCATACCGACCGTGTTCACCAGGTACTTCTGCATGTAGGTGGTGTAGGTGTAGAACGCCAGCGTACCGCCCATGGTCAGGCCGACCACGGTGAGCAGTTCCTTGGGGTGGCGCATCAAGGTGCGCATGGCGCTTTCCTTGGCCTTTTCTTTCTTGGTGAAGGACTCGGTTTCTTCCATGCCGCGACGCAGGTAGAGCGCAACCACGGCACACAGCGCGCCGATGGCGAACGGGATGCGCCAGCCCCAGGCATACAGTTCCTCGGTGGTGAGGACGTTCTGCAGGACGATCAGTACGCCCAGCGCGATGAGCTGGCCGGAGATCAGGGTCACGTACTGGAAGCTCGAGAAGAAACCGCGACGCTCCTTGGTCGCCATCTCGCTGAGGTAAGTGGCCGAGGTGCCGTACTCGCCACCGACCGACAGGCCTTGCAGCAAACGGGCGAAAATCAGCAGGATCGGCGCGCCGATGCCGATGGTTTCATAGCCCGGGCTCAGGGCGATCAGCAGTGAACCGAAGCACATCAGGTAAACCGAGGCCATCAACGCCTTTTTACGACCAACCTTGTCGGCGTACAGGCCCATCAGCCAGCCCCCGATCGGACGCATCAGGAAGCCTACGGCGAAAATCGCGGCGGTATTAAGCAGCTGTGCGGTGGTATCGCCTTTAGGGAAAAAGGCTTTGGCGAAGTACAGCGAGAACGCGGCGTAGACGTACCAGTCGTACCACTCGACCATATTGCCGACCGAACCGCTGAAGATCGATCTGATGCGACTGGAGGTGGTTCTGGTCTTGGCCGGCACGGCAGCCGATCCTGCGGGCAGGGTGTTGGAGTTATCCATCGAAGGATCCTTAATCTAATTGTTGTATTGGAGCGCATTGAAACGCAGCCTGCGGGGGCTATAGCAGGAGCTGTGCCAACGGGGGGAGGCCCGGTTTAGAGGGGTTTGGACGGGTGCGTAAGCGGATTTCCGCTTATTGGAGAATGGGGGTGAGCGGAAAATCGCTTATCAGCTTGTAGATGTATATTGGCAGCAATGGCCTCTTCGCGGGCAAGCCCGCTCCCACAGGGATCAAGGTGGACCACAGATATGTGCTCGGCCACAAAACCTGTGGGAGCGGGCTTGCCCGCGAAGAGGCCGATCCAGGCGCTACAAAAACATCTCGCGAGTCAGCCCATGGCGCTGCATCTTTTCATTGAAGGTGCGGCGCGGCAGTTGCAACTCTTCGAGCACCGCTTTCACATCGCCTTTATGCCGGGTCAAGGCCGCCCGCAGGCAGTGTTCTTCGAAAGCCTCCTGACGAGCCGCCAGTGACTGCCCCGGTTCGCTGCCCACCGGTGCCGGCTCATCGAGCCCCAGCACCTGGCGCTCGGCCACGTTGGCCAATTCACGGACGTTGCCGGGCCAGTCATGGCTGAGCAAGTGGCTCAATTGCGCGCCGGTCAGTGGTGGAAATGTGCGGCCCAGGCGATCGGCGGCGCTCTGGGCGAAGGTTTCGAACAGCAGCGGGATGTCCTCGCGCCGGTCTCGCAGCGGCGGCAGGCGCAGTTCGGCGACGTTCAGGCGATAGGCCAGGTCTTCACGGAAGCGTCCGGCCCGGGCTTCGTCCAGCAGGTCGGGCTTGGTCGCGGCGATGATTCGCAGGTCCACGCGAATGCTCTGGTTCGACCCCAGGCGCTCGAGTTTCTGTTCCTGCAGCACTCGTAGCAATTTCACTTGCTGGGCCAGTGGCATACTTTCGATTTCATCGAGAAACAGCGTGCCGCCGTCGGCATATTCGAGCTTGCCGATGCGCTTGCCCTGGGCGCCGGTGAATGCGCCACTCTCGTGGCCGAACAGTTCGGCCTCGAACAGTTGCTCGGGGATCGCTGCGCAATTGAGCGCCACAAAGGGCTTGGCGGCCCGTGTCCCGAAGTCGTGCAGGCAGCGAGCAACCAGCTCCTTGCCACTGCCGGTTTCACCGCGGATCAACACATTGACCGGCAATGCCGCCAGTTCCAGCACTTGCCGGCGTAACGTCTGCAGTCCTCGGGATACCCCCAGCAGTGTGGCATCGAGCTTGGCGCGGTTGTCGGCCTGTTCATGCAGGGCGCGGTTTTCCAGCACCAGCCGGCGTTTGTCGAGCGCGCGTCGCAGGCTGCCGAGTAACGTCTCGGGGCTGAAGGGTTTTTCGAGGAAGTCGTAGGCGCCGTCGCGCATCGCGTCCACGGCCATCGGCACATCGCCGTGGCCGGTCAGCAGGATCAACGGCAAGTCGGCATCGCGCCGCTGGACCTCGGCCAACAGCTCCAGGCCTGTCATACCGGGCATGCGCACGTCGCTGAGGATCACCCCAGGAAAGTGCCGGGGCAACTGCGCCAGGCACTCTTCGGCGCGACTGAACAACTGCACTTCGAAGCCTGACAGGCTCAACCATTGTTCGACGGCGCTACGAATGCTGCTTTCGTCGTCGACGACGATTACTGAGTTGAGCATGGGCCCTGGGCATCCTGGTCGATCGGCAGGGTGAGGGTGAAAGCGGCGCCGTTACCCTGGTTGGCCGCGCTCAGGCGGCCGCCGGATTCGTGAGCGATGGCAAAGGATACGGCCAGCCCGATGCCCAGGCCATCGCCCACGGGTTTGGTGGTGAAAAACGGATCGAAGACTTTTACCAGGTGTTCCTCGGCAATGCCGCCACCATTATCGGACACGGTCAGGCGCCACAGCTTTTCATCTTCTTCCAACCGGATTTCCAGGCGCTTGCAGGGCTTGTCGTGCATCGCGTCGAGGGCGTTACGTAATAGATTGATCAGCACCTGCTCCAGGCGAATCGAATCACCACGCACCCAGGCCGGGCGCGTCAGGTGCAGCACCGTGCTGACCTGTTCCTCGCGCAGGCGGGTTTCGAGCAGTTGCAGCGCCTGGTCCACCACAGTCGCCAGGTCCAGGCGTTCGCGCAGGCCGCTGGGGCTCTTGCGGGCAAACGTCTTGAGGTGGCCGGTCAGGGCAGCCATGCGCGTCAGCATGTCGTCCACCGGCTTGAGTGCCTTGTAGGCGTCATCTACCCGGCCGTGGTCGAGCAACAGGCGCAGGGTGGCCAGTTGCATGCGCTGGGCGGTCAGCGGCTGGTTGATTTCATGGGCCAGGGCGGCGGACATCTGGCCCAGGGCGGCGAGCTTGGCCGACTGCACCAGGCCATCCTGAGCGGTGCGCAGGTCGCGGGTGCGTTCTTCGACCAGGCGCTCGAGCTCTTCGCGACTGCGCTGGCGGATCTTGGCCAGACGCCAACGCTGATTGAGAAATAGCAGCAGGAAAACCAGCGCCAGCCACGACCCGGCTGCAGCCAGTGCGGCAGTGCGGCTGTCTTCAAAGGGCACCTGCGGGCGACGCAGCAGATGCAGGGTCCAGTCTTCGGCGGCCAGGGGCAGGGATTCCCACAGGTAGTCAACTTTGCCATCCGGGCCATCGACCCGCGCCAGGTGACTGTTGTCGTCGAAACTCTCCAGGGGCTGATAGTCCAGCTGTTTCAGGGGCTGCTTGTCGTACTGGCGGGTGGCCTTGAGTTCGGCGTGATCGCTGTCATTCAGTGGTTTGAGCAAGCGATAACGCCAGCCTGGCTGATTGGCGATGAAGATCACGCCGCGGGCATCGCTGACCAGCAAAGTATCGCTGCCTTGGCGCCATTCACGCTCCAGCTCGGGAAACTCGAGCTTGACCACCATGGCACCGAGGAAACGCCCATCGTCGGCAGTCACCGCACTGGACAGGAAATAACCGGGAATCCCGCTGGTCACCCCCACTGCATAGAAGCGTCCGGACCCCAGGATGCGGGTCTGGCTGAAGTAGGGGCGAAAGCCGTAGTTGTGGCCGACGTAACTGCTGGGCAGGCGCCAGTTGCTCGCGGCCACGGCGAGGCCGGTTTCATCGAGCAGTTCCAGGGTCGAAGACTCGGCGGCGCCGTTGATCTTTTCCAGCTTGCGGTTGAGCAGGTCCTGCTGTTGGGCCGTCAATGGTCCATCGAGTGCCGAACGCAGCTCAGGGTCCAGGGCCAGCACAGCGGGCAGGGCGCGGTAGCGTTCGATCAAGGTGTGCAGCGAGGTCGCGTACAAACCCAGCTGCTGGTTGGCCCGGGCAGCGTCCTCCACCAATGCCTGGCGCTCGGCATGGCGCATGGCCAGGGTGGCGGCGATGACGGCGCCGGCAACGATAACGAGGGAGTAGAGCGTCAGGCGCAAGGGGCGAGAGGACTCGAACATGCTGGGCGTTACACAACGGGACGGTGGGCGCGCACCATAGCATGAGCCATAAAAAAGGCGACAGGAGCATGACCCCTGTCGCCTTTGCCAGACGTGTCTGAAAGGCTTACTGCACTTCTACCGCCAGGCTTTCACTGATCTTTTTCTGCCAGATGGCAGGACCGGTGATGTGTACCGATTCACCCTTGCTATCCACTGCAACGGTTACCGGCATGTCTTTAACGTCGAACTCGTAGATCGCTTCCATGCCCAATTCGGCGAAAGCCACCACGCGGGACTTCTTGATGGCTTGCGCCACCAGGTAAGCCGCGCCGCCCACTGCCATCAGGTAAACGGCTTTGTGGTCCTTGATCGCTTCGATGGCGGTCGGGCCGCGCTCTGATTTGCCGATCATGCCCAGCAGGCCGGTTTGCTCGAGGATCTGGCGGGTGAACTTGTCCATCCGCGTTGCAGTGGTCGGGCCGGCAGGGCCAACGACTTCTTCGCGCACCGGATCAACCGGGCCGACGTAATAGATGAAGCGACCCTTGAGGTCCACCGGCAGGGTTTCGCCCTTGTTCAGCATCTCGACCATGCGCTTGTGCGCAGCGTCGCGGCCGGTGAGCATCTTGCCGTTGAGCAGGACCGTTTCGCCCGGCTTCCAGCTCTGCACTTCTTCCGGAGTCAGGGTGTCGAGGTTGACGCGACGAGCCGACGGGCCGGCTTCCCAGACGATTTCCGGGTAGGCGTCCAGCGGTGGCGCTTCCAGCGAGGCCGGGCCGGAACCGTCGAGCACGAAGTGCGCGTGACGAGTCGCGGCGCAGTTCGGGATCATGCACACCGGCAACGAAGCGGCGTGGGTCGGGTAGTCCATGATCTTCACGTCAAGCACGGTGGTCAGGCCGCCGAGGCCCTGGGCTCCGATGCCCAGCTGGTTGACCTTCTCGAACAGCTCCAGGCGCATCTCTTCGATACGGTTGGACGGGCCGCGCTTCTTCAGCTCGTGGATGTCGATGGATTCCATCAACACTTCCTTGGCCATCACCGCAGCTTTCTCGGCGGTGCCGCCAATGCCGATGCCGAGCATGCCCGGTGGGCACCAGCCGGCACCCATGGTTGGCACGGTTTTCAAGACCCAGTCGACGATCGAGTCGGACGGGTTGAGCATGGCCATCTTCGACTTGTTCTCGGAGCCGCCGCCCTTGGCCGCCACGTCCACTTCAACGGTGTTACCCGGAACGATGGAGTAGTGGATAACTGCCGGGGTGTTGTCTTTGGTGTTCTTGCGAGCGCCTGCCGGGTCGGCGAGGATCGAAGCGCGCAGGACGTTTTCCGGCAGGTTGTAGGCGCGACGTACGCCCTCGTTGATCATGTCGTCCAGGCCCATCGTGGCGCCATCCCAACGTACGTCCATGCCCACGCGGACGAACACGGTGACGATGCCGGTATCCTGGCAGATCGGGCGGTGGCCGGTGGCGCACATGCGCGAGTTGATCAGGATCTGTGCCATCGAATCACGGGCCGCTGGCGATTCTTCGCGCAGGTAGGCTTCGTGCATCGCCTGGATGAAATCCACGGGGTGGTAATAGGAAATGAACTGCAGGGCGTCGGCAACGCTCTGAATCAGGTCGTCTTGCTTGATCACGGTCATGAGTCGCGCTCCTCTTAAAGACGGGAACATTCAATAAGGTGCTTGCAGCTTGGGTGAATCGGTCGGTTGCAAGCACCTTTCAAGGCACGCCGGGGCTGCTGGCGCGACGCTAAAAAGGCGCGGCAGTATACCGCGCCTCGGTTTGGTAAACACCCGCCAGAGGTCATTCGTTGGTCGCATAGGATGCAGGCGTCATCGAAGGCAGGATTGACCAGCAAGTCGAGTCATGGTTTTGACGCCATTTTTTCGATCTTAGAATTGATTGGTCATTTATCAGGCTCGCCACTAAAGTGGCATCCGGACTGTAGAGTAGGACACTCAAACAGCGTTTTTTTCGCACGGTGAGTCAACGATTGACCCATAACGCCATCCAACGACTTTTACTCAAACGCTTCGCCCTCGCCGCCGGTACCTATGCCCTGGCCTTGCTACTACTGTGGCTGGCTTTTTTTACCGGTCATTACGATGCGCCCCTTGCCAGTGTGGTGATTGGCAGTGTGCTGGTGGTCATCACTCAGGTGGCACTGTTCGGGTACTTCTATAGTGGCCGCAACCTGCGCCTTGCCGACCCCAGCCTGACCGAAGCACAAGTGCTGCTGGGCCTGGCCTGGCAAACCTGGCTGATTGCCCACCTGGACGATGCCCGGGGCACGTTCCTGGTCTTTTATGTGTTGATCCTGCTGTTTGGCCTGTTCCATCTGTCGCGCTACGCGTTCATTCGTTGCGCGCTGTTGGTGTTCTTCAGTTTCAGCGCTATCACCCTGTGGGACGGTTACCATTTTCAGTTGGCTGACCCGGCTCTGGCCATCCTGCAGGTTTGCCTGCTGTTTATCGTGCTGGTCTGGCTGGTGTTTTACGCCCGTTATGTCCAGGCCTCGCGACAACGCATGCGCCAGCGCCGTTTTGCCTTGCAGGCGCACCAGGACACCCTGCGCGGAATGATGCGCCAGCTTGAAGACCTGGTGGCCACCGATGAACTGACCGGCCTGTTCAACCGTCGGCACTTCCTGCGCCTGGCGACCCGCGAGTTGAACGCGATGGATGCTGATGTCGTGCACGGCCTGGCACTGATCGACCTGGATCACTTCAAACGAATCAATGATGTCCACGGCCATGCTGCCGGCGATCAGGTGCTGCAGGCGTTTGCGGCGGTCGCCAGCGCCTGTCTGCGCGAAGGTGACGTGCTCGCCCGCTATGGCGGCGAAGAGTTCGTGGTGCTGCTGCCCGACTGCAATGCCGAGCGTCTGACTTCATGTTGCGAACGTTTGCGCATCGCCTTTACCGACGTCGAGCTGATCGGCATCAGCGTTACCCACCTCAGCCTGTCGGCCGGGATGACATTACTGGAGTTGGGTGACGATCTTGACGATGCCTTGCACCGCGCCGACCAGGCGCTTTATCGCGCCAAACGCGACGGGCGCAATCGCTGCGCGGCGGCATGGGAGAACGCCGATGCCTGAGTTGCGCGTGGGCGAGCGGCGGTGGTCGGTCGCGCCGGGCAGCAACCTGCTCGACGCGTTGAACAGCAATGGCGAGGCCGTGCCATATAGCTGCCGCGCCGGCAGCTGTCACGCGTGCCTGGTGCAGTGCCTGCAAGGGCAGCCCAGCGACACCCGGCCCGACGCCCTCAGTCCCGAGCAACGCCAGCAGGGCTGGCGGCTGGCCTGTCAGTGCCAGGTGGTGGAGGATTTGCAGGTGCATACCTTCGATCCACAGCACGATGGTCGCCCCGCCGAGGTGAGTGCGATCGATTGGCTCAGCGCCCATGTGTTGCGCCTGCGCCTGGTGCCGCAACGCCCTCTGCGTTACAGCGCCGGGCAGCATCTGGTGCTGTGGGCGGGACAAGTCGCACGACCCTACTCGCTTGCCAGCCTGCCTCAGGAAGATCGATTCCTGGAGTTTCACATCGATTGCCGGCAACCGGGCGCGTTCAGCGATGCCGCCCGGCTGTTGCAGATCGGCGATTCGATCCGTCTTGGCGAGTTGCGCGGCGGGGCCCTGCACTACGATGCGGACTGGCACGAGCGCCCGCTATGGCTGTTGGCGGCGGGCACTGGGCTGGGGCCGTTGTTCGGCATCCTGCGCGAGGCATTGCTGCAGGATCACCAAGGGTCCATCCGCGTGATTCACCTGGCCCACGACCCCAGCGAGCACTACCTGGCCAAGCCGCTACAGGCCATGGCCGCCACCCGCGCGAACCTCAGCATCGAGCTGTGGACCCCGGCGGATCTGCCCACGACACTGGCACAACTGCGCCTGGTTTCCCGGCAGACCCAGGCCTTGCTATGCGGCGGCCCCGACAGCGTTGATGCCTTTGCCCGGCGCCTGTACCTGGCGGGACTGCCGCGCAATCAACTATTGGCCGACGCCTTTCTGCCTCGCGGTTGAGTGCTGCTGCCTGGCGGTGGCCCATCAGATACCCCAAAAAAAGGCCCCCCAGCGCGAACTGGGGGGCCTCCTTTTTACTGGCTGAAGTCTCAGACCATCGGGTCGCCAACGTGCAGGATCTTCATGCCGTTAGTGCCGCCAATCGTGTGGTAGCTATCGCCTTTGGTCAGAATCACCCAGTCGCCTTTCTCCACGACACCGCGCTTGAGCAACTCGTCGATTGCAGCCTGGCTGACTTGCTCAGGCGGCAATGATGCCGGGTCGAACGGTACGGTGTAGACGCCACGGAACATGGCGGCGCGGGCCTGGGTTTCACGGTGCGGTGAGAACGCGTAGATCGGTACCGAGGAGCGGATGCGCGACATGATCAGCGGCGTGTAGCCACTTTCGGTCAGGGCGATGATCGCCTTCACACCCGGGAAGTGGTTGGCGGTGTACATGGCTGCCAGCGCGATGCTCTGGTCGCAGCTTTCGAAGACCTTGCCGATGCGGTGGCTGGAGGTCTTGCTGGTCGGGTGCTTTTCAGCGCCGATGCAGATGCGCGCCATGGCCTGTACGGCTTCCAGCGGGTAGAGACCGGCAGCACTTTCGGCAGACAGCATCACGGCGTCGGTGTAGTCGAGCACGGCGTTGGCCACGTCGGACACTTCGGCACGGGTTGGCATCGGGTTCTGGATCATCGACTCCATCATCTGGGTCGCCACGATCACGGCCTTGTTGTGGCGGCGAGCGTGCAGGATGATTTTCTTCTGGATACCCACCAGCTCGGCGTCGCCGATTTCCACTCCGAGGTCACCACGGGCAACCATCACCGCGTCGGAAGCCTTGATCAGGCCGTCGAGGGTTTCATCGTTGGCCACGGCTTCGGCGCGTTCGATCTTCGCCACCAGCCAGGCGGTACCGCCAGCTTCGTCGCGCAGTTGGCGCGCGTATTCCATGTCTGCGGCGTCACGCGGGAAGGACACAGCGAGGTAATCAACCTCCATTTCAGCAGCCAGCTTGATGTCGGCTTTGTCTTTCTCGGTCAGGGCCGGTGCAGTCAGGCCGCCACCGCGACGGTTGATACCTTTGTGGTCCGACAGCGGACCGCCAATGATCACGGTGCAGTTCAGTTCGGTGGCGGTCGCGGTGTCGACGCGCATCACCACGCGACCGTCGTCGAGCAACAGTTCGTCGCCCACGCCGCAGTCCTTGACCAGGTCCGGATAGTCGATGCCGACGATCTGCTGGTTGCCTTCGGTCAATGGATGGCTGGTGGAGAAGGTGAATTGATCACCGATCTTCAGCTCGATCTTCTTGTTGGCGAATTTGGCGATACGAATTTTCGGGCCTTGCAGGTCACCCAGCAGGGCGACGAAGCGGCCGTGCTTGGCAGCGAGGTCCCGCACCAGCTTCGCGCGAGCCTTGTGCTCGTCGGGGGTGCCGTGGGAAAAGTTCAGGCGGGCGACGTCCAGGCCAGCCAGAATCAGCTGTTCTAGAACTTCCGGCGAGTTACTGGCCGGGCCAAGGGTAGCGACGATTTTGGTACGACGGACGGACATGCAAAGACTCCTGAGTTCAAGCGCTGAGTGAGGCTACTATGCTCTTGGGTTGTAGTCATTGTTCCCGTGCACTACTTATTCGTTTGTCTGTTGAAACGAACATTGCTGAAGATTTTCGCCGACGGGTCGATACAGAGTTCAAGACAGGAGAACCCTCATGCGATTCGTGCTCATAGCCGCCCTGGCCCTCAGTATCACGGGCTGCACCCGTTGGTCGATGAACCATCATTTAAATAACGCCTACAGTGCCTATGACCGCGGCAATTGCGAGCAAGTGACGCTCGAACTGTCGAAAGTCGAACGCGCCAGCCGCGCGCGGCCTTATGTATGGCCGGAAGTGTCGATGTTGCGCGGATTGTGCCTGGAACGGCAGAAACTGTTTGTCGATGCCGCGCAAACCTATCAATTCATCCTCGCATCGTACCCGCAAAGCGAATACGCGTTCCGCGCCCGTGCCCGCCTGGAGACCCTGCAGTCACTGGGCCATTACCCGCTGCGCAGCACCAACACCGGCGCCGTGCGGGCGACGCGTTTGTGATTACAGTTGTCATCCTAAGCCTGGCTCACCGCGTGGGGTGAGCTATAGTCCAAGGGCTCGGGTCTGGGGCCCTGTCTCCAGGTCGGCGCCACACCTGTGATCGGTCCAAGTAAGCGGCAGCGGTGCCACGGACTGTTGCACCAGGATCGGGGAGAGCGTACCCATTGCCCACGCAGGCGGGTCCGTTCCGAAGCATTAGTGCGGCCCTGCTTAAGGGCCTGGCATAGCGAATTCAGCATGTTCACCGACCGCCGGATCGAACGGCATCAGCTGCCGTATTTTCTGAGAGTGTTTAACAGCGTGACAGACAAACCCATCGGATTTCTGGGTAACGTGTCCGAGGACGGGCTGATGTTGATCAGCCAGTTGCCGATGATGGTCGGCGCCGATTTTGATTTGCGCCTCAAAATCCCGGCCACTGATGGCAGCCAGCAGATCATCGATGTGCGGGGATGTTGTCTTTGGTGCCACGAAGACGCGACGCCGCATCATTACGATGCCGGTTTCAGCCTGCAGCGAACGCCTGCGGAATATGGCTATCTGGTCAGCGCACTGAGGCAGTACTTCAGTTTCCAGCCGTTACCGGCCTCGGCCTGACAGCAAGCGCAAGCTTCAGGTGCTGCCACTGCGCTTCAGGCTTAAATAGTGCGTCACCAGCGCCGCGCCCAGGTCCCCCGGGCGCACATCCACCACCGGTACGCCATGGGCGCTCAGTCCCTCGTGGAGCTGCGCCCGTGAGTTCATGTAGTCCACCGTGCCGCAGTAGGTGAGTGATTCCTCGAGCGTCTGTACCGGAGTCTGCAGCACGCGGTCGAGCACCTCTTCGCGCAAGCTTGCCAGCAGCACCCTGTGTTGTTTGCCCAAGCGTTGAACGGCGCTGAGCAAGCCTTCATCGTCCTCGTCCCGCAGATTGGTGACCAGCACCACCAGGGCGCGGCGTTTCTGCCGGGCCAGTAGCTGGCTGGCGGCTGCCTGGTAATCCGCAGGGCGCTGGGTGGTGTCCAGGTCATAAACTGCATTGAGCAACACGTTGAGCTGGCCGCTGCCTTTGACCGGCGCCAGATAGTTCGGCTGGTCGCTGGCAAAGGTGCACAGGCCCACGGCGTCGCCCTGGCGCAAGGCGATATAGCTCAACAGCAGGCAGGCGTTGAGGGCGTGATCGAAGTGCGCCAGCTCGCCGTCCTGGCTGCGCATGCGCCGACCGCAGTCGAGCATGAAAATGATCTGCTGGTCGCGTTCGTCCTGGTACTCCCGGGCAATCGGCGTGCGCTGGCGCGCGGTGGCTTTCCAGTCGATCTGGCGTAGGCTGTCACCTTCGCGAAACTCGCGCAGCTGATGAAACTCCAGGCCCAGGCCCCGGCGTTGCCGCTGGCGCACGCCGAGCTGGCTGAGCCAGTTGTCCACTGCCAGTAGCTGGCCGCCGTAGAGGCGGGCGAAGTCGGGATAGACTCGGGTGCTGTCGATCACGGGTAACAGGCGCTTGTGCGTCCACAGGCCCAGTGGACTCGCCAGATTGATTTCGCAGTGTTCGAAACTGAAGTGGCCGCGCTTGAGTGGGCGCAGACGATAACTGAGCTGGCTGCGATGTCCCGGTTGAAGTTCGACCGACAGTGGCAGGTTCTCGACGCTCAGGCCATCGGGAGCGTGGTCATGCAGCTCAAGGGTTTGTGAGTGTGCTGAGTCATGTTCGACCTCCAGTCGCACGTCGCTCCAGCGCCCCAAAGCCAGGCTTGTGGGCATATGCCGGGTGATCCGCGGCGAGGCCTGGCGTTTGACGCGCATGGCGTCGAGTATCGCCAGCATCAGCAGTGCCAGGAGCAACCCCCAACTGATCGACGCCAGACTGGCGGGCAGCGCGACGCCGAGCGCGCGTAACGCTCCGAGCGCGATACCGATGGCCAGCAGCAATGCCAGCCAGATCAGCAGCAGGCGCGAGGGTTTCACAGCCGGGGTGCCGGCACTTGATCGAGCAACTGCCTGAGCACCTGGTCAACGTCCAGGCCTTCGATATCCAGCTCCGGGGCAATGCGCACCCGATGGCGCAGTACCGCCAGGGCGCAGCCTTTGATGTCATCGGGGATCACGAACTCGCCGCCGCGCAACAACGCCCGCGCCCGGGCACAGCGCACCAGCGCGATGGATGCCCGTGGCCCGGCGCCGAGGGTCAGGCCCGGCCAGCTGCGGGTGGTGCGCGCCAGGCGAACGGCATAGTCGAGCACCTGGTCATCCAGTGCCAGGTCGCTGGCAATGCGCTGCAGGGCAAGCACGTCCTTGGCCTGTAAAACCGTGCGCAAAGGCTGCACGTCGAGCATGTCGGCGCGGGTCGAGCGGGTGACCTGGCGCACCATGTCCAGTTCCTGGCTGGCGTCGGGATAATCCATGCGCACCTTGAGCATGAAGCGGTCCAGTTCCGCTTCGGGCAGAGGGTAGGTGCCTTCCTGCTCGATCGGGTTTTGCGTGGCGAGCACCATGAACGGTTGCGCGATGGGCAGGGCGCGGCCTTCGAGGGTGACCTGGCGTTCCTGCATGGCTTCCAGCAGCGCCGCCTGCGTCTTGGCCGGGGCGCGGTTGATTTCATCGGCCAGCAGCAGGTTGGTGAACAGCGGACCCTTGCGCAACTTGAACTGTTCGGTCTGCAGGTCGTAGACCGCGTGCCCGGTGACGTCGCTGGGCATCAGGTCCGGGGTGAACTGGATGCGCGCAAATTCACCGCCGAAGCAACGGGCCAGGGCGCGCACCAGCAGCGTTTTGCCCAGCCCCGGCACCCCTTCGAGCAGGACATGTCCGCCCGCGATCAGGGCGGTCAGCACGTCATCGATCACTGAATCCTGGCCGATCAGTGCCTTCTGCAACTCAGCCCTGACCGCCTGGGCCAGCTGGCTGGCGCGCAGGCGTTGCTGGGCGGCGTGGCTTGGCGTTCCAGGTTCTGGCTGTTCACTCATCATAAGGCGTTCCTCAAGGATTGCAGGTGGGCCACCTGGCGGCTGAAGTCGGCGCTGTTGAGCCGCTGCTTCGGTCGCGGGCTCATGGCCTGGCTGATAGCGCGTGTGGGTTGGCCGGTCAGGCGTGACAGCACCAGCCATTGTTCGGCGACGCCGAGTTGATCAAACCCCTGGTGACGGCGTCGCACGCGCCGCAGGATGTCCTGTCGCAAGGCTTGCAGCAGGCTCTGCTGGCCATTGCGGCGCAGCATGAAAGCAGCGCTTGCGCGCAAGTGTTCCTGCAGTTGGCGGCGCGCTGGTGCAGGGGTTTCCTGCAACGGGCCATGGCGTACGCCCGCGTGCCAGCAGCCCAGGCCGATCAGCGCAATCAACGCCACAAGTGCCTGGGGGAAATAGCGCAGCAGCAGGGTCACCAGGTTGTCGTGATCGGTATTGAACACCAACGTCACCTGCGTATCGGCGGTGAGGTACCAGAGCAGCCAGGCATTGTCGTACCGGTCGATGGCCGGGTTTTTCCACAGGTCGGCGTCGGTAACCACCACGATCGAGCCCAATCCGTGATTGAGTTGCATCATGTGCGTGGCCTTGGCGCTGTTGGCCCAGGCCTGCGCCAGGTTGTGCGGGTCTTCGAGATGAAAGGCGGTGTCGAAACCGGCGTAGGCCGGCCCTGCGTCATCTTCCAGGTAAAGCTTGGTGAGTTTGGGGTAGGGGTCATCACCGGGCGCAGTCGGCGGATCTTTCAGGTCTTTGCTCAGGGATTGATGCAGCTGTACGCGGTCGAGCAGCAGGTCGTTGCTTTGCCCGGTCCTGTCATCCCACAGGGACTCGGCGACGAACACCAGGCGCCCGCCTGCACGGGTCCAGTTCATGATCTGGTCGACCTGCCTGGGCGTCATGTTGTACCGGTCGCCGAACAGCAACAGGCTGTGCTGGCGCGGATCGAGCGAGGGCAGGATGTCGAGGCCATTGGCGTGGCCGACGCTCAGGCCCTGTTTGCGCAGGAAATGTTCGGCTGCCAGATAAGGGTTGGCCAGCGCTTCGGGCGCGGGACCGTGATCGATCTGCTCCTGATAAGGCGTGGCCTTCAGATACAGGTAGATAGCCAGGCACGCCAGCAGCACCGCGATGATCGTGCCGAGCACCAGGCCGTAACCGCGTTTCAACGCGAGGCTCCCGGGCCGAACAAGGCACGCCAGCCGTCACACAACTGCTGTTGTGCCAGTGTGGGAGGCACGCGATGCCCGTAGGCCATGTTCTGCCAGTGGCCGGTAAGGCTTTTACTGAAGGCGGCCAATGCCGGCTGGTTCAATTGTTCGATACGCTGCAGCACCTGGCCTTCGGTGTCGGCCGGTTTCAGCGGCATGTTGAAGTCGTGCAGCAAGTGGCTTAGCAGGGCACGATAGATTAAGCCCAAGGCTTCTCGGGGTTGGGTCTGCCATAGCAGTTCGGCACTGGCGGCAATGTCGGCGGGCAAGGTTTCGCGGCCAAGGTCGAGGCCGAATGCCTGCCGGGGCGGCGCCCGCAGTGTTTTTCGGTCTGTCGGCGGACGACGGCTGACGAAGGCCTGCAGCCAGTCGCGGTAATGCCAGATCAACAAGCCCGCCGCCCCGATCACTGCGCCCCACAGCAACGCTTCGAGCAACGTCGCCACTGCGCCAAAACGCTGGGCGTCGAGCAGCTCGAGCAATGCCTTGAGCCAGCCAGGGGTGGGGTCATCATCAGCGTTCCCAGGGCCCGCTTGCTCTTCGCCGAAGCGATAGCGGGTCACGGTTTCCCTGTTCTTGAACGGCGGGTTATCGACGATTGCCTTGATGCTGTCCCGGGAGGCCTGACTGGTCAGGGGTTGCTCCAGAAGGCGCGGGCTATCAGGGGAAACGGCCGGCTCTGCGGCCCAGGCATCTTGCATCGTGGGCATCAGTAAAAAACTCGCCAGCATTACAACGGCGGCAGTGCTCAGGCGCTGGCGCAGTCGGCGAAACACCAGTTCGAGGTCCCAGGCTTCCAGCAGCGTGCGCCGGTTCAGGTACAGGCTGAAACCGCAGGCTACATAGATCGGTTCCCACACGATCAACACCAGCACGTAAAAGAGATTGCTCATGTGTTCGAGCCACCCCCAGTCCTGCTGACTGGCGGAAATCAAGGCTTGCCAGCCCCAGTCGACTTCAATCTGTTGCGGCAGCAGCAGATAGAACAGCACCATCAGGCCAATCCACAATGCGCTCTCCAGGTGCACGCCGATGATCGTCAGCCAGCGCGCCGCATTGGCGTCGCGCTGCATCAGGACTTGCAGGCGCTGTTCCCTTGCCTGGCCATCGAGGCCTTCGAGTTGCATGACCGGCATCAGGAAACTGCGGCTCAGGCTCAGGCGGCGCCAGGTCAGGCTGGCGATTAACTGAGGCTTTAGCAGCCGCGGCCATTGGCGCAGCGCCTGTTTTAATGTCGGTGTTTCACCGAACAGTGCTGTCGAAAGGATGAACAAGGGCAGGCGTTCGAATGCCGGTTTCAACCACCAGAAGATGAACACGGCCAGGGTGGGTGAATCCCATAGCAGCACACTGAGCAGCGCAAACACCGGCAGGGTCACGATGGCCCAACTGGTCATCAGCAAGCGGCGATGACGCTGGCTCAGCAGCACACCCAGGTCCATGGCTTCCCAGGTTCGGCGGGGGCGAATCACGACCGTTGCATCACTCAGGCGCATGGCACGTCCGTCCGGCAAACAGTAGATACGCGCTGACCAATGACCAGAGCACGGCGCCGACCAGGTACTTGATGGCGGGTGCCGGCCCGGTCATCGATGACCAGTACGCTTCGATAAAGGCGGCAATTACCAGAAACAGCATCACCCCGCAGATCAGCCCCACGCTTGTCCTGGCCGCCGTTCGCAAGGCCTCGGCGCGCCTCAGCCGTCCCGGCGCGATCAACGCCCAGCCCAGTTGCAGGCCCGCAGCACCCGCCAGCACGATGGCTGTGAGTTCAAAGGCGCCGTGCCCGATCACGAACGACCAGAAGGTTTGCCCGAAGCCGATATGGGTCAGGTGGCCGGCCACCGCGCCGATCATCAAGCCGTTGAAGACCAGGAAAAACGCGCTGCCAAGGCCAAACAGCAACCCGCTGGCGAAGGTTTGAAAGGCGATGCCGATGTTGTGCATGATGTAGTAGCCGAACATCACCCAATCCTCGCTGGCGGCCCGTTCCGGCGTGCGCCCCAGCTGACCGGATTCGGGGTTATACATTTCCTGCATTTGCCTGACCTGCTCCGCCGGAATCAGGTTGTAGATCAGCTCCGGAATCCAATACACCAGCAGCGCAAAGCCGATCAGACTGGCGAAGAACAACAGGCCTGCCGCGAGGACGAAGTGCCACTGCTCGCGCACCAGTCGCGGAAAGCCGGCCAGGATAAACGCCAAGGCCTTGGCTCCCAGCTGGCCGCGTTGGCGGTACAGTTGCTGATGACCACGCAGGGCCAGTTGCTGCAATGAGTCAACCAGGAAGCTGCTGTAGCCACGCTCACGGGCCAGCGCCAGTTGATGGCACAGGCGACGGTAGTCCGCAGGGAAACTGCTCGCGCCGGAGGTTTTTTTGCCCCGTTCCAGGCCGTCGAGCGTCAGGGAAAATCGATCCCATTCAACCCTGTGGCGGTTCTCGAACAGACTCTGCTTCATGCCGGCCCCATCAAGCCGCGGGCAATCCCGCCGAGTTCGGCGACGGCCTTCGGTGCGTGGAGTTGCAAGGGTTGGGCGACGATGGCGGCCAGCTCGTCGGCCCGTGCTGCAGAAAGGTCACCCTGGCGTTCGGCAAATCCGAGGATGGCTCGCTGCTCGGCCAGGGTAAGGGTCACCACGGGACGACGGGGTTCGACGTCAGGCAGCGCCGGGCGCTTGAGCGGTTGTTCGCGGTAGATCACCAGCGTGCCGGCGGCGAGGTCGCCCAGGCGTTTGAAGGTAGGGTGTTGCAGGCAACTGATCGCGCCCAGGGCATAGCCGAAGGGCAGCATGTCAACGAACCGCAGCAGGTTGCGCAACAGCGAGGCGGACCAGCCGACCGGGGTGCCATCGTCCTGTACGACGCGCAACCCCATCCACTGCTTGCCCGGCGAACGGCCCTGGTTGAGCACTTCAAACAGCACCATGTACCACCAGCTCACGACGAACAGCAGGATCGAACCCAGGCCAGCGCCGAGCTTACCCAGAAAAGACAGCACGATGAACAGCAAGCCGAGGATCAACCCGCGCAAGGCCAGGTCGATGGAGAAAGCCAGTACACGTACCACCAGCCCGGCCGGACGCAGTGGCAGGTCGATGCCCTCTGGCGTCTCGACCTGATGCCGCGTGTCCAGTGGCGGTGACAGCGTCGCTTTCCTTGGCAGTGCCGGGGTCTCGAGCATGGGCAACCTTGATGTAGCCTGTTCGGGATTCGATCGACTGGATGCTAACAGCCTCCCGGGGGGAAACGACATCACAATGTAATACCCCGTATGCAACTCGCGCTGCCCGAATCACATCAGCACTGGCCGCAGCCTTGCTTGAACGCCTAGACTTTGCCGATCTTCAGTTCAGGAACAGCCCGTGACTTCCATCTTCTGGTACGACTATGAAACCACCGGCATCAATCCGCGCTGCGATCGCCCGCTGCAAGTTGCCGGCATCCGCACCGACTTCGCGCTGAATGAAATTGACGAGCCGGTCAACCTGTACTGCCAGCCCAGCGAGGATATCCTGCCGCATCCTGCCGCCTGTGCGATCACCGGCATCACGCCCGGGTGCCTGGCCGAGCGAGGTCTGAGCGAAGCAGATTTCATGACCCGGGTGCACGCGCAACTCGCCGCACCGGGAACCTGCGGCGCCGGCTACAACACGTTGCGTTTCGACGATGAAATGACCCGTTACAGCCTGTACCGGAATTTCTTCGACCCTTATGCCCGCGAGTGGCAGGGCGGTAACAGCCGCTGGGACCTGATCGACGTGGTGCGCGCCGCCTACGCCCTGCGCCCCGATGGCCTGGCGTGGCCGACGGACGAACAGGGAAGGGTGACACTCAAGCTCGAACGCCTGACGGCAGCCAACGGCATCGACCACGGCAACGCCCACGAAGCGCTGTCGGACGTGCGCGCCACTATCGCCCTGGCGCGGCTGATCCGGCAAAAGCAGCCAAAACTTTACGACTGGCTCTTTCAGTTGCGCGGCAAGCAGAAGGTGCTGGATCAGATCCGTCTGCTGCAACCCATGGTGCACATCTCCGGGCGCTTCTCGGCGGCGCGCAACTATGTCGGGGTGGTCTTGCCCCTGGCGTGGCACCCGAAAAACAAGAACGCCCTGATTGTCTGCGACTTGCACCTCGATCCCCAATGCTTGCTCGATCTGGATGCCGAAGCGCTTCGCGAGCGCCTGTATACCCGCAGCGATGATCTGGCCGAGGGCGAATTGCCGGTGCCGTTGAAGCTTATTCACATCAACAAGTGCCCGGTCGTAGCGCCCTTGTCGGTACTGCGTGAGCAGGATCAGCACCGCCTTGGGCTGGACATGACGCTTTATCAGGCGCGTGCGCTGCGGCTAAGTGACGCACAGCAAGTTTGGAAAGATAAAGTTCAGGCGATCTATGCCCGCGAAGGTTTTCCTTCCAGTGATGACCCGGAACAACAGTTATACGATGGTTTTATCGGCGATCGGGATCGGCGTTTGTGTGAACAAGTCCGGGCGGCAGATCCCGCCCAACTGGCACAACAGAAGTGGCCGTTCGATGATGAGCGCCTGCCTGAATTATTGTTTCGATATCGCGCGCGCAACTTCCCTGACACCCTGAGTTTCGAAGAACAGGAACGCTGGCAGATATTCTGTCGGCAGCGTTTGTCCGCACCTGAGTGGGGCGCGCCCAATACCCTCAACTCTTTTGCAGAGGCCGCAGCTCAACTGATGCTTACTGCCACGCCGGAGCAATGTGCAGTGCTGGATGAGTGGCAAAAATATGTCCAGGTATTACGGGTTCGTTTGAACCTTTGAAAACGAACATGCCCGGTGTTGAATGCCGGGCATAAAAAAACGCCAGCATTTAGCTGGCGTTTTTTTTGGCGCGGATCAGTCTGCGCCACGCTCTGTGGCTTAGCCCAGCAGAGTCGCCCAGCCTTCAACCACGTCACCGCCCCACTTGGCTTTCCACTCTTTCAGAGTCTTGTGGTTGCCACCTTTGGTTTCGATGACTTCACCGTTGTGCGGGTTTTTGTATTGTTTAACTTTGCGAGCACGCTTGGTGCCAGTAGTTTTTACTGCGCCACCGCGTGGAGCCTTGGTTTTGGATTCCGGGTCCAACAGCGCAATGATGTCGCGCAGGGACTTGGAGTACTCGCCCATCAAGGTGCGCAGTTTGCCTTCGAATTCCAGCTCGGTTTGCAGTTTGTCGTCTTGGGACAGATTCTTCAAACGGGCTTGCAGCTCTTTGATAGCTTCTTCGGTGGCGCGATATTCGTTGATCAAGGACATGATGACTACCTTATGATGGACGCTGGATAGCAGGTGACAGTGCGCCAATAATAGTCAGGGTGTTTCATCAAGTAAACATTTAACCGAAGTTTATTTAATTCACTTACGATGAGTAGGCATTAAATTGTGCGGGCAATTAAATACTCTGAACCTGTCTTCGCCCATCTTCACAATTGCCGCTTGAATATCGCCTGTCAGACCACCATCGCGCGCAGCGGAACGGTTGCCGGAGCTGTTTCCCCGGGCCAGGCGCAACACCCGCCATCATCAGTACTGCAGTTTTGCTGCGTAATCGCTAGAATGGCGGCCTTTGCGAAGTTCTGGAGTTTCCCCCCCATGCGCACTTTTCGGCTGGTGATTGCTTGCCCGGACCGCGTCGGTATCGTTGCTAAAGTCAGTAACTTTCTGGCGTCACATAATGGCTGGATCACTGAAGCGAGCCATCACTCGGACAACCTCAGTGGCTGGTTCTTCATGCGTCACGAAATCCGTGCCGACTCGCTGCCTTTTGGTATTGAAGCTTTTCGCGAGGCCTTCGCGCCTATTGCCGAAGAGTTCTCGATGAATTGGCGCATTACCGATACCGCGCAGAAGAAGCGTGTTGTATTGATGGCCAGCCGTGAATCCCACTGCCTGGCTGACCTGCTGCACCGCTGGCACAGCGATGAGCTCGATTGCGAAATCTCCTGCGTGATTTCCAACCACGATGACTTGCGCAGCATGGTTGAATGGCATGGTATTCCTTACTACCACGTTCCGGTGAACCCGCAGGACAAGGAACCGGCATTCAAGGAAGTCTCGCGTCTGGTCAAACAGCACGATGCCGAGGTGGTGGTACTTGCCCGATACATGCAGATCCTGCCGCCGGAGTTGTGCAGCGAGTACGCGCACAAGGTGATCAACATTCACCACAGCTTCCTGCCTTCGTTCGTTGGCGCCAAGCCGTATCACCAGGCTTCGCTGCGTGGCGTGAAGTTGATCGGTGCCACTTGCCACTACGTGACCGAAGAGCTGGACGCCGGTCCGATCATCGAACAGGACGTGGTGCGTGTCAGCCATAGCGACAGCATTGAAGACATGGTGCGATTTGGCCGGGATGTCGAGAAGATGGTGTTGGCCCGTGGCCTGCGTTATCACCTCGAAGATCGGGTGTTGGTCCACGGCAACAAGACTGTGGTGTTCTGATAGCCGCACAACCTTGTTGAATTTCGAAGGGCCTGGGCGTTCAATCGCTGCAGGCCCTTTGTTGTTTTTGCAGTGAGGATTTGTTAATGGCTGATCCAATCGACAAGGCGACTTCCACGCCTCCCGCGACGTTGGGGGAGGGCTGTTTGAGTCGTTACGATCCCGATGACTTGAGTGCCGAGGATGGCACGGAGTTTCCAGGTGCGCGGGAGTTGTGGGAGACGTTGCATCCAGAGGACGAGGATTTGGGCCCCGTGGAAACTTCGGGGCAAACCACCCCTAAGCCTGCTTGAGCCTCATCAATTTCCTCAGCAGCGGTCGCCCCAGCAGCAAAAAGAACACCGGTCCTCCCACCACCAGGTAGAAGTAATAAGTCACGGCCCGCCAGATCAGAATGGCCGCCGCCGCCGTCGACTTGCCCACCATCGGCGCCAGCAACGCGGCCGAGGTCAGTTCTGTCGCTCCGGCGCCGCCGGGCAACAGGCTGAACTGCCCGGCGCTGAGAGACAGCATCTGGATCAGGAACGTCCAGGCCCACTGCAGGTCCGCCCCCAGGCCGTGCACGGCCAGGTACAACACGCTGTAACGCAAACCCCAATGCAGGCAGGTCAGTGCAAATACCTTGATCAGCGTCTGACGGGGAAGTTTCAGGGTGTCGGTGAATGCGGCGAGAAAGTGCAGGAGTTTGCGTGCCCAACGCAGGCGCGTTGAGGCTTTGACATTGAGACGCGCCAGCAGGCGGCCGCTCAGGCGGATCAGCAATCGGTGGTAGCGCGCCACCGCGACGCAACTGACCAGGCCGCCAAACATTGAAATGGCGCTGACCATCAATAGCCATTCCATTCGCTGGCTCAGGTGCTGGAACAGTGCGTAGATCAGGATCCCGCTCAGCGCGCACAGGAAGAACACCAGGTCACTGAGCTGATCCATCGCAAACACCGCGCTGCCCCTGGCCGGGCGAACGCCCTGGCGCGAGAGCAGGGCCATGATCGTCAGAGGTCCGCCGCTGCCTCCAGGCGTGGCGCAATAGGCAAACTCGGCGGCCATCACCACCCCAAGACTTTTCAGTCTGCCGACCTTGTGACACTGATCGCCCAATAACAGTCGCAGGCGCAGGGTGTTCAGGACCCAGCACAACAGAATCATGCCGAACATGATCAGCAGCCAGTGCAGGGGGAAATGCCGCAACCGATACCAGGTTTCATTCCCGCCCAGCAGGGACGGGATCAGCACCGCAACCAGCAGCGCGACGAGAAGAAGAATGACGCGGCTCATGCGCGGCGACCGACAGCAGCGTCTGGCAGTCGCAACCAGTCGGCCTTGGTCAGCGGCATACGCCCCTGATCCAGCAGACGCTTGACGGTTTGCAGCCAGTAATCCCGGGAGAACCGGTGGCGCATGTCCACTGGATGCAGGCCGAGGCGAATCACCGGCGCTTGCTGCCAGCGTTGCTCCCGGCGGTCGCTGAGCCACTTCGACAGGCCGCGACGCCAGGCACTGCGGGCGCTCCACACCAGTCCCGGCGCGTCCACAACGCGGAAGTCCGGCAGGCGGTAGAGGTGCTGTGGATCACTGGTGTAGCTCAGCGGCAACTGGCGCAGGGCTTGCCGTGTTCCGGCACTCATCAACCAGGCCGGCGCGACGAACCCTTCCAGGGGCCAGTCGTAGCGACGGAACATCTCGATGCCAGCCTGCAGGCGGGACAGCGCTTGCTGCTCGGTCAGGTGATAGAACTCACCTTCGTGGGTGTAGATACGGCGCATGAACCAGTCTCGTGGGGTGCTCGGCGGTGAACCTTCGTCGCAATGAAAATAGCCGTGCAGCGCCAGTTCGTCACCCCGGGCCAGACGATGGGACAGCAGTCGGCGAAAGTCCGGGTGCGCTTGCAGGTCATTGTGTTTGTGGAAGTCAGGTACCACCAGCCAGGTCATCGGCACCGCGCCCAGGGCATCGACAGCTTCGACGAAAGGCTGATAGTCGGGCCAGGTCTGCGGTGCGACATCGTGCAGCACCAGCAGCAGGCAGGGGGGATTCGCGGATTCAACCATTGGCGATCAGCGGCCATTGCGTGCCCAGCACAGCATGATAATGCCCCAGCAGGCTGTCGACCACCGTATCCCAGGCGTAATGCTGTTCCACATGACGGCGAGCCTGTTGACCCAGGGCCGTACTGCCCGAACTGAATAGCGCGTGGACGGCGCTGGCCATTGCCGCCGGACTGTTGGGTGCGCAGAGCAGGCCGCACTGGTCGGTGACGATTTCCTGAAAGGCCCCGGCCGCTACCGCGATTACCGGGATACCGCTGGCCATGGCTTCGAGGATCACCAGGCCGAAGGTTTCCTGATCGCCAGCATGCAGCAGTGCATCGGAGCTGGCCATCAGGCGAGCCACGTGCGGCGCCGGGCAGAACTCATCGATCACCGTGACGTTATCCGGCACGAGTGTTGGCATCGATGAACCCACCAGCAGCAGGTGAAAGCGCGGGCCCAGTCGCTTCATGCAATCGAGCAGCACGGGCAGGTTTTTTTCCTTGGAACCGCGACCGGCAAAAATCAGCACGCGGCTGTCTTCGGCAATGCCCAGTTCCGCCCGCAGCCCCGTGTCGCGAGCGCCAGGGTGGAAGGTTTGCAGGTCGACGCCCAAAGGCTGCACATAGACATTTTTTACCCCCAGGCCAATCAGCTTGTCGGCCATGACCTGGCTGGGCGCGAGTACCCGATCGAAGTTGCCATACAGCTTCCTGACATAGGCTTCGACATTGGGTGTTACCCAGTTGCCCATGCGATTGCTGCACAGCAGCGGCAAATCCGAGTGATAAAAGCCAATCACCGGAACATCCAGCTGACGTCGCGCGTCCAGGGCTGCCCAGGCCGTGAGGTAAGGGTCGCCGACTTCAATCAGATCGGGCTGCAGATCCTGCAGGACATTTCGCCAGGGGGCGAGGCGAACGGGAAAACGATAGCCTTTGCCGAAGGGCAGGGCGGGGGCGGGAACAGTGTATACGCCGTCCTGTTCACCCAGGTGGGCGCCGGGAATCAGCAGGCTGTGGCGAATGCCGGGCTTGATGCCCAGGCGTCGGTGTTTGGCATCCAGATACGTGCGCACGCCACCGCTGGCAGGGGCGTAGAACATGGTTATGTCAGCGATATGCACGATGAGCATCCCTCCGGTCCGTTGTTCTCCCTCGGTTGACCTTTTTGAAGGATAGATGTTCGGTTGGGGTTTGCCGGGTGGCTGCGCAGTTGGCGCTGCGTTTGATTTGAGAGCGCGATCGCGAGCAGGCTCACTCCCACAAGTCTGGACGTTAACCTGTGGGAGCGAGCCTGCCCGCGATGGCGTCGGTTCTGATGTTAGATACGGAAACTACCCACCAGCTGCTTCAGCCGCGCCGCCTGCTGCTCCAGGTCTGAACACGCCCGCAACGTCGACTGCAGGTTCTCCACCCCTTCCTGGTTCAGCGTGTTGATCTCGGTAATGTCGACGTTGATCGATTCCACCACCGCCGTCTGCTCCTCGGTCGCCGTGGCTACCGATTGGTTCATCCCGTCGATCTCGCCGATGCGCAGGGTCACGCTGTTCAGGCGTTCGCCAGCGAGGTTGGCGATGTCCACGCTGTCCTGGCTGTGACGCTGGCTGTCGCTCATGTTGCTCACCGATTCCCGTGCACCGACCTGCAGTTCCTCGATCATGGTCTGCACCTGCTGTGCCGATTCCTGGGTGCGATGCGCCAGGTTGCGCACTTCATCGGCGACCACCGCAAAGCCACGACCCGCTTCGCCGGCGCGTGCCGCCTCGATCGCCGCGTTGAGTGCCAGCAAGTTGGTTTGCTGGGAAATGCTGGTGATGACTTCGAGGATCTGCCCGATATTCACGGTCTTGCTGTTAAGCGATTCGATATTGGTGCTCGAGGCGCTGAGCATGCTCGACAGTTGATTCATCGCGGCAATGCTGCGATCCACCACTTGCTGACCGTCTTCGGCCAGATTGCGCGCGTCGCTGGCCTGGCTTGATGCCTGGGCGGCGTTGCGGGCGATTTCCTGGGCTGCGGCGCCCAGTTGATTGATCGCGGCGGCCACGCTGCTAGTGCGCGAGGCTTGCTGATCGGAATTGAACATCGACGAATTGGACGCGGCGACGACGCGCAACGCCACTTCATTGACCTGGCCGGTGGCCGACGCCACTTCGCGGATCGAGCCGTGGATGCGCTCGACGAAGCGGTTGAACGCCGTGCCCAGGATGCCGAATTCATCGTTGTTCTGGATGGTCAGGCGCTTGGTCAGGTCTCCCTCACCGTCGGCGATGTCTTCCATGGCCCGGGTCATCACGTGCAATGGCTGGATAAGCAGGCGGATCAGCATGCCCAGCAGGGCGATGATGATTGCCACGGCGATCAGCGTCGCCACAACCGCCGATGCACGGAACTCGCTGAGCATCGAGAAGGCTTTGTCTTTGTCGACCGACAGGCCGATGTACCAGTTGACCGAAGGCAGGCCTTTGACCGGGGTGAAGTTGACGATGCGGGTCTTGCCATCGACTTCCACTTCGCTGAAGTCACTGCTCAAACGCGGCGCCCCCTGGGGAAAGGCCTCGCTCAGCGTCTTCATGACCAGCGTTTTGTCCGGGTGAACCAGGATCTTGCCATCGGCACTGACCAGGAACGCGTAACCCATGCCGTCAAAATCCCGGGCGCTGAGGGTATCGATCAGGGTTTGCAGGCTCAGGTCGCCGCCCACTACGCCGACGCTCTGGCCGGCTTTTTTCGAGGCAGTGGCAATGGAAATGATGGTCTGCCCGGTGGCCGCATCGATGTAAGGTTCGGTCAGGGTGGCGGTGCTGCTACTTTCGGCACCTTTATACCAGGGGCGCACTCGCGGATCGAAGCCGGCAGGCATTTTGGCGTCCGGGCGAATGGTGAAACTGCCGGTCGCGTCGCCCAGGTAGGAGGCCATGAAGGTCGACGTCAACGCTTTCTGCTCAAGCAGGCTGGCCACAGTGTCCGGCTCGGGGTTGATGGCGATGTTCTGGGCCAGGTTGTCGATCAGCAGGATGCGCCCGCTCAACCAGGTCTGGATATTGCTGGCGGTAACGTCGCCCATCTCGTTGAGGTAGTTGTCCAGGTCTTCGCGGATGGCGTTACGTTGCAGGTAGTCGTTGTACAGCGTAAACGAGGCGAAGGCGGCAATGACGATTAGCGCGGCGGCAAGCAGGATTTTATGGCTGAAACGCAGGTTTTTGTTCATGGCTTGAGGTTCCGCTAAGGTCTTAGTGGCCAGGGCGTGCTTTTATAAGAGAACGCGAAAGTGGGTGGTGACGAGCACAAGCGCACAGCTCCGTTTTTTCTGTAGGAAATTACCGACGCTCTTCAATCCCCTGTATCGGCCATCAGGAATCAAAGATTAACCATGGGTGACGAAATGCCTGACTCCTCGCAACTTGTTATTGGTGCTGATCTCGCTGGTAGCCCTATCGCCCAGGCGATGCGCCTGGCCAATCGTCATGGCCTGGTCGCCGGGGCGACCGGGACCGGCAAGACGGTCACCTTGCAACGCCTGGCCGAAGCCTTCAGCGACGCCGGGGTGGCGGTGTTCGCCGCCGATATCAAGGGCGACCTGTGCGGGCTCGGGGCTGCCGGTAATCCCCAGGGCAAGATCGCCGAGCGCATCGCCGGCATGCCCTGGCTGAATCACCAGCCCCAGGCGTATCCGGTGACCTTGTGGGATATCCACGGCAAGTCCGGTCACCCTTTGCGCACCACCCTCAGTGAAATGGGCCCGTTGCTGCTGGGCAGCCTGCTGGAACTGACCGACAGCCAGCAGTCGGCGCTGTATGCCGCGTTCAAGGTCGCGGATCGGGAAGGCCTGCTACTGCTGGACCTCAAAGACCTGAAGGCGCTGCTCAATCACCTGCGCGATCATCCGCAGTTGCTGGGAGACGACGCCGCGCTGATGACCACCGGTTCCAGCCAGGCGTTGTTGCGCCGCCTGGCAACGCTTGAACAGCAGGGGGCCGAAGCGCTGTTCGGTGAGCCCGCGTTGCAGCTCGAAGACATCCTGCAACCGACCGCCGAGGGTCGCGGGCGCATTCACCTGCTCGACGCCAGCCGCCTGGTACATGAAGCGCCGAAGGTCTACGCCACGTTCCTGTTGTGGTTGCTGGCTGAACTGTTCGAGCAATTGCCCGAGCGCGGGGATGCAGACAAACCGCTGCTGGCGCTGTTTTTTGATGAGGCGCACTTGCTGTTCGCCGGTACTCCCCAGGCCCTGCGTGATCGCCTGGAGCAAGTGGTGCGGTTGATCCGCTCCAAAGGCGTAGGGGTGTATTTTGTGACCCAGTCGCCGGGTGACCTGCCGGATGACGTGCTGGCCCAGTTGGGCTTGCGTGTGCAACATGGGCTTCGCGCGTTCACCGCCAAGGAGCAGAAATCCCTGCGTGCGGTCGCCGAGGGCTTTCGTCCCAACCCGGCGTTTGATGCCTTGTCGGTGCTGACCGAATTGGGGATCGGCGAGGCGCTGGTGGGCACCTTGCAGGACAAAGGCACCCCCGCGATGGTGCAACGGGTGCTGGTAGCGCCGCCGCAGTCGCGGATCGGACCGGCGACCGAGACCGAGCGCACGATGCTGATCGCCGGCTCGCCGTTCAAAGGCCGTTACGACAAGCCGATCGATCGCGAGTCAGCCTATGAAGTGCTGATGGGGCGCAAGGGCTTGGCGCCGGAGCCTGAAGCCACACCGGGCAAGGCAGGCGCTGAAGAGCCAAGCTTCACCGACAAGGCCGGGGAATTCCTTGGCACGGCGGCGGGTCAGGCGCTCAAGTCGGCGATGCGTCAGGCGGCCAATCAACTGGGGCGGCAGTTGGTGCGGGGGTTGATGGGGTCGCTGCTCGGAGGCAACAAACGCCGCTAAAAGCAAAAGATCGCAGCCTTCGGCAGCTCCTACGTAGGAGCTGCCGAAGGCTGCGATCTTTTGATCTTGCCGTTAAACCTTTGGTTTGGCGTGAGCCGCCAGCCGTTCCAGCGCTGCCCGGAGATTCGGATCGCTGATTCCGTCGGCCGTGGCCTGAATGGTTGCGCCTGCATCCGTCGACAAGCTGATGGTATGTCCCGCAGCACCTTGCTGAACGGTGGGCGGCTGTACCTTGAACAGAATCCGCGTCAGGCTGGCAAATTCGTCAAACATTTGTAACTGACGCTGCAAACGCTTCTGCTGATAGCGCAGCCGGGTCGCCCAATGCCCATCGGTCACGATCAGCAGTAGACTGCCTTCGCGCCAGGAGGCCACATGGCAGTGTTCCCGGGCGGCAGGCTGCAGCTGGCTTTCCAACAGGCGCTGCAAATGACCCAGGCGTTGAGCGTGACCAAAGATGGCTTTAAGCGGTTTGGCTTCGCGAAGCAGAACGGCGGGTGCTCTGGCCGTGAGAGGGCGAAATGCCATGATCAGACACCTGAAGTAACAGAGCAGCCATCTTAGCAGAAAGGCCTGGCCGTACCCCATCCATCGTTCTGGCGACGCTTTATCCATTAAATCAATGATTAACTTCGTACTTATCCGGGTTGAAACTGGCAGAAAAGGCCTTATTGTAAGTGAGCCCCGTCACAGCGCTGTGCCAGCATCGTGGAATAACGCCACTTTCCTCTCCATCGTTTCCGGGTAGAATGCTCGTTCGCATGCGGCCATGAGGGCTGCTCGGGCGACTCACGGGGCCGCCCTCCATCCCTTTAGTGTGGAAGATCCTGCCGATATGTTTGCGCCTTTGTTAAAGAAACTTTTTGGAAGCAAGAACGAGCGTGAAGTCAAACGCATGCTCAAGACGGTGCAATTCGTCAATGCCTTCGAAGAGCAAATGGTGGCCCTTTCGGACGATCAATTGCGTGCCAAGACAGACGAGTTCAAGGCCCGCATCGCCAAAGGGGAAACCCTCGACAAGCTGCTGCCTGAAGCCTTTGCGGTCGCCCGCGAAGCCGGCAAGCGCGTCATGGGTATGCGCCACTTCGATGTCCAGCTGATCGGCGGCATGACCTTGCATGAAGGCATGATCGCGGAAATGCGTACCGGTGAAGGCAAGACCCTGGTGGCAACACTGGGCGTTTACCTGAACGCGCTGTCCGGCAAGGGCGTGCACGTTGTGACCGTGAACGACTACCTGGCCCGTCGTGATGCCAACTGGATGCGTCCGCTCTACGAATTCCTCGGCCTGACGGTCGGCGTTGTCACGCCGTTCCAGCCGCCGGAAGAGAAGCGCCTGGCTTACGCCGCCGACATCACCTACGGCACCAACAACGAATTCGGTTTCGACTACCTGCGCGACAACATGGCGTTCAGCATGGAAGAAAAATTCCAGCGCGAACTCAATTTTGCCGTGATCGACGAAGTCGACTCCATCCTCATCGACGAAGCCCGTACCCCGCTGATCATTTCCGGTCAGGCGGAGGACAGCTCCAAGATGTACGTCGAGATCAACCGACTGATCCCGCAACTGGAGTTGCACGTCGAGGAAGTAGAAGGCGAAGTCACCAAAGCTGGCCACTACACCGTCGACGAGAAGACGCGTCAGGTCGAGCTCAACGAAGCCGGTCACCAGTTCATTGAAGACATGCTCACCCGCGTCGGTCTGCTGGCCGAAGGCGAAAGCCTGTATTCGGCACATAACCTGGGCCTGCTGACCCACGTCTATGCCGGTCTGCGTGCGCACAAGCTGTTCCATCGCAACATCGAATACATCGTGCAGGACGGGCAGGTTGTGCTGGTCGACGAACACACCGGTCGTACCATGCCGGGTCGTCGTCTGTCCGAAGGCTTGCACCAGGCCATCGAAGCCAAGGAAGAGCTGAACATCCAGGCCGAAAGCCAGACCCTGGCATCGACCACCTTCCAGAACTACTTCCGCCTGTACAACAAGCTGTCCGGCATGACCGGTACGGCAGACACCGAAGCGTTCGAGTTCCACCAGATCTACGGCCTGTCGGTCATGGTGATTCCGCCAAACCGTCCGCTGGCACGTAAGGACTACAACGACCTGGTGTTCCTGACCGCCGACGAAAAATACGCGGCGATCATCAACGACATCAAGGAATGCATGACCCAGGGCCGTCCGGTGCTGGTGGGTACTGCAACCATCGAAACTTCCGAGCACATGTCCAATCTGCTCAACAAGGAAGGCATCGAGCATAAGGTCCTGAACGCCAAGTTCCACGAGAAGGAAGCCGAGATCATCGCCCAGGCCGGTCGCCCAGGCGCACTGACCATCGCCACCAACATGGCCGGTCGTGGTACCGACATCCTGTTGGGCGGCAACTGGGAAGTGGAAGTGGCTTCGCTGGAGAATCCGACCCCTGAGCAGATCGCCCAGATCAAGGCCGACTGGCAAAAACGCCACCAGCAAGTGCTGGAGTCCGGTGGCCTGCAGGTCATCGCTTCCGAGCGTCACGAATCGCGCCGTATCGACAACCAGTTGCGCGGTCGTGCCGGCCGTCAGGGTGATGCCGGTTCGAGCCGCTTCTACCTGTCGCTGGAAGACAGCCTGATGCGTATCTTCGCCTCTGATCGGGTGAAGAACTTCATGAAAGCCCTGGGCATGCAGCCTGGCGAAGCGATTGAGCACCGTATGGTGACCAACGCCATCGAAAAGGCCCAGCGCAAGGTAGAAGGCCGCAACTTCGATATTCGTAAGCAACTGCTCGAGTTCGACGACGTCAACAACGAACAGCGTAAAGTGATTTATCACATGCGTAACACGTTGCTGGCCGCTGACAACATCGGCGAGACCATCGCTGACTTCCGTCAGGACGTGCTCAACGCCACCGTCAGCGCGCACATTCCGCCACAGTCGCTGCCAGAGCAGTGGGACGTGGCCGGTCTTGAGGCTGCATTGCAGAGTGATTTCGGTGTTGCCTTGCCGATCCAGCAGTGGCTCGACGAAGACGATCACCTGTACGAAGAGACCCTGCGCGAGAAGCTGATGAACGAGCTGATCGCCGCGTACCACGAGAAAGAAGACCAGGCTGGCGCCGAAGCGCTGCGTACCTTCGAGAAGCAGATTGTGCTCCGCGTACTGGATGACCTGTGGAAAGACCACCTGTCGACCATGGATCACCTGCGTCATGGTATCCACCTGCGTGGCTACGCCCAGAAGAACCCGAAGCAAGAGTACAAGCGCGAGTCGTTCACGCTGTTCTCCGAGCTGCTGGATTCGATCAAGCGCGACTCGATTCGTGTGCTGTCTCACGTACAGGTTCGTCGCGAAGACCCGATCGAAGAAGAGCAACGCCTGCGCCAGGAAGCCGAAGCTCTGGCCGCACGCATGCAATTCCAGCACGACGAGCCGCCAGGTCTGGAGCAGCCGGAACTGCTGGGTGAAGAGGTCGATGTTGCCCTCGCCACCGCGCCGGTGCGTAACGAACAGAAGCTGGGCCGTAACGAACTGTGCTACTGCGGTTCGGGCAAGAAATTCAAGCATTGCCACGGGCAGATCCAGTAAAACCCGTTCAGCACGCTGAAATACCCGCGCCGCGACCGGCATCAGCCGTCGCGGCGTTTTGCCATTTGATACCGCCGATCATCTGCGTCGGCGATGACTATTTTTAAGGAGCGCATTCATGGCTGTTGGTCTTGGTCCTTTGCCAACGTTGCACCCGGTTGCCGGTTTTGAACTCGGTATTGCTTCGGCCGGCATCAAGCGCCCGGGGCGCAAGGATGTCGTGGTCATGCGCTGTGCCGAAGGCTCGACGGTCGCTGGCGTGTTCACCCTGAACGCCTTTTGCGCCGCACCGGTGATTCTTGCCAAGCAGCGAGTGCAAGGCCCGGTGCGTTACCTGCTGACCAACACCGGCAACGCCAACGCCGGCACCGGCGAGCCTGGCCTGGCCGCCGCCGAGCGCACCTGCGCGAAGCTGGCAGAGCTGACCGGCGTCGATGCCCGCCTGGTGCTGCCGTACTCCACCGGGGTGATCGGCGAACCGCTGCCGGTCGAGAAGATCGAAGGCGCCTTGCAGGCTGCGCTCGACGACCTGTCGGTCAACAACTGGGAAGCTGCCGCCACCGGCATCATGACCACCGACACCTTGCCCAAGGGGGCGAGCCGCCAGTTCGACCATGACGGCGTGACCATCACCGTCACCGGCATCAGCAAAGGTGCTGGCATGATTCGGCCGAACATGGCGACCATGCTGGGCTACATCGCCACTGACGCCAAAGTGTCCCGTGAAGTGCTGCAAAACCTGCTGCTGGACGGCGCCAACAAGTCGTTCAACCGCATCACCATCGACGGCGACACCTCGACCAACGACTGCTGCATGCTGATCGCCACCGGACAGGCGGCGCTGCCGGAAATCACCCGCGCCGAAGGCGAGCTGTTTGCCAAGCTGAAACAGGCCGTGTTCGAAGTGTGCATGGACGTCGCCCAGGCGATCGTTCGTGATGGCGAGGGCGCGACCAAGTTCGTCACCGTCCAGGTTAATGGCGGCGGCAACCACCAGGAGTGCCTGGACGTCGGTTACACCGTGGCTCACTCGCCCCTGATCAAGACTGCACTGTTTGCTTCCGATCCGAACTGGGGCCGTATCCTGGCCGCCGTTGGCCGCGCGGGTGTGCCCGATCTGGATGTGAGCAAGATCGACGTGTTCCTCGGGGAAGTGTGCATCGCCAGCCACGGCGCCCGTGCGGCCAGTTACACCGAAGCCCAGGGTGCGGCGGTGATGCAGCAGGAAGAAATCACTATCCGGATCGAACTGGGTCGCGGCGCGTGCAGCGAGACGATCTGGACCACAGATCTGTCTCATGAGTATGTAAAGATCAACGCTGAGTACCGTACTTAAGCCAGACCGGGTCGGTCGAACGCGACCCCGGCCCATCGCGGGCAAGCCCCGCTCCCACAGGATTGCGCTGACCCTGTGGGAGCGGGCTTGCCCGCGATGACGGTCAACCAGACGCTGAAAAATCTGGCCCATACCTCTTATCCAAGGGTCCCGAACATGAGCCTCCACCTGATCATCGGCGACAAATTGTATTCCTCCTGGTCCTTGCGCGGCGCGCTGGCGCTTGATCTGGCCAAAGCCCCCTACAGCGAAGAACTGATCAAGCTGAACCAGCCGGACACCCGTGAACGCCTGCTCAAACACTCGCCGACCGGCAAAGTCCCGCTGCTGAAAACCAGACATGGCACCATCGCCGATTCCATGGCGATTGCCGAGTACCTGGCCGAACAGTTCCCGGATGCTGGGCTCTGGCCCAGCGATGTAGCGGCCCGGGCCCAGGCCCGCTCGGCCTGCGCGCAAATGCACGCCGGGTTCTTCGCCCTGCGGGCCAACATGCCGTTTGACCTCAGCCGCGACGCGCCACTGGTGTCGGCTCCGACTGAAGTCCAGGAGGACATCGAACGAGTGCTGGCGTTATGGGCGCAGTGCCGGGCCGCTGCGTCCGACGCCGGTCCGTTCCTGTTTGGCAAGGTTAGCCTGGCCGATGCTTTCTTCGCCCCGATTGCTGTGCGCCTGCGCACCTATCAGGTGAAAGTACCGGCCGAGGATGAGGCCTACATCGATACGATCTACCAATGGCCAGCGTTCAAGGCCTGGCAGAAAGCAGGTCTGAAGGAGGTTGGGCAGTGAAACGCGTACATGTAGCGGCTGCGGTTATTCGTGACAGCAGTGGCAAGATCCTGATCGCCCGGCGCGCCGATACCCAGCACCA
Organism: Pseudomonas sp. HY13-MNA-CIBAN-0226; assembly: GCF_040310305.1. Lineage (NCBI taxonomy): Bacteria > Pseudomonadati > Pseudomonadota > Gammaproteobacteria > Pseudomonadales > Pseudomonadaceae > Pseudomonas > Pseudomonas sp. HY13-MNA-CIBAN-0226. The sequence continues at coordinate 44,553 of NZ_JBEOPS010000010.1, read as the reverse complement.
GGGCGGTCTTTGGGAGTTCCCGGGTGGCAAGGTCGAGGCTGACGAGTCCGTCGAAACCGCCTTGGCTCGCGAGCTTCATGAAGAGCTGGGAATTGTGGTCGGCGCAGCGCGCCCGCTGATCAAGGTCCGCCACGATTATCCTGACAAGCAAGTATTGCTGGATGTCTGGGAAGTCTCGGCGTTTACCGGTGAGCCGCATGGGGCCGAAGGCCAGCCGCTGGCCTGGGTGGCTCCGCGGGACCTGCTGGACTACGAATTTCCGGCGGCCAACCAGCCGATCGTCGCGGCTGCGCGTTTGCCGGCCGAATACCTGATCACCCCTGAAGATCTGGAGACCCCGGCACTATTGCGCGGTATCCAGAAAGCCATCGCAGGCGGCATCAAGCTTATCCAGCTGCGCGCACCAAACGGCTACGATCCCAAATACCGGGATCTGGCGGTGGATGCGGCGGGACTGTGTGCGGGCAAGGCGCAGTTGATGATCAAGGGGCCGTTCGAGTGGCTGGGTGATTTCCCCTCGGCCGGCTGGCATATCACGGCCGCCCAACTGCGCAAATACGCGGCAGCGGGTCGACCGCTGCCGGCGTCGCGCTGGCTGGCGGCGTCCTGTCATAACGCAGAGGAGCTGGCGTTGGCCGAGCAGATGGGCGTGGACTTTGTCACCCTGTCGCCGGTACAGCCGACCCAGACCCACCCGGATGCCCAGCCGCTGGGTTGGCAGCAGGCGGCGAGCTTGATCGAAGGGTTCAGCAAACCGGTGTTCCTGCTGGGTGGCGTGGGCCCGGCTGAGCGGCAGCAGGCTTGGGAAGCTGGGGCGCAGGGTGTGGCGGGGATCCGCGCGTTCTGGCCTGAGGCTTGATTGTGTATTGAGGCTGCTGGCCTCATCGCTGGCAAGCCAGCTCCCACAGGGTATTGTGTCGTTCACAAATGTTGTGCACACGACGAAACTTGTGGGAGCTGGCTTGCCAGCGATGGCAACCGAACAGGCGCTACGCTTCTGTGGGCTTCACCGCCGGCTGCCACAAGATTTCCGCAACCCCCTGGCGCCTGGCAATGACCCTTGCCATCACAAACAGCAAATCCGACAACCGATTGATGTAAGCCAACCCGACCCCGGCCAGCGGCTCAGTCGCATTCAAATGCTGACAGCGCCGTTCCGCACTGCGCGCCAGGCTGCGGCACACGTGCGCCTGGGCAATCAGCGCCGAACCGCCGGGCAAAATGAAATTCTCCAACGGCCCCAGTTCTTCGTTCCATACATCGATCGCCGCCTCCAGGCGCTCGATCTCTGCCATGTTCAGAGCCTGATACTCAGGCATTGCCAGTTCGCCGCCGAGGTCGAACAAGCGGTGCTGGCAAGGCGCTAACACCTCGACCACTTCATTAAGCCCAGGATACGCAGCAGTTTCCTGCGCCAATCCCGCCAGCAGCACACCAACCTGACTGTTTAGCGTGTCAACCTCACCAATTGCTTCAATTCGTGGATGGTCCTTGGGCACTCGGCGACCATCGCCGAGGCCTGTTTCGCCTTTGTCGCCAGTGCGGGTGTAGATTTTCGACAAGCGAAAGCCCATGGGTTACCTCTATAGCTGATTGAGTTCCTGAGAGACGAGCGCAGTGCTCGCCAAGGGCAGGCGCAGGGTGAAGCAGGTGCCCTGGCCGAGGGTCGATTGCACTTCCATCTGGCCCTTGTGGTTGTTGGTGATGATGAAGTACGACACCGATAAACCGAGCCCGGTCCCCTGGCCGATTTCCTTGGTGGTGAAGAACGGTTCGAAAGTACGCTTGCGCACGCTCTCGCTCATGCCGATGCCGTTGTCCTCGACCTGGATCTCCGCCCAGGGCGGGTTCAGGCGGGTGCGCAAGATGATCCGCCCCGGTTCACCGTCGTCCTCGCGCTGATGAATGGCCTGGGCGGCATTTTTCAGCAGGTTGAGCAGCACCTGCTCCAGCTCGTTGGCGGTGCCGGGGACCGGGCCGAGCTGCGGGTCGAACTGACGAATGATCGCCTGCCCCTTGAAGTCGAAACCGATCGCCAGGTCGAAGTCGTTGCCAGCGATTTCCACTGCCTGATCAATCAGCGCCGGCAGGTCGCAGGGCGCCATTTGCCGGGTGCTGCGCCGGCTGAAACTGAGCATGTGCGTCACGATTTTCGCCGCGCGGGCGCCAGCCTGCTGGATACCGTCGAGCAGTTGCGGCACTTCACGAGCCACCAGATACTGGTTCACGGTTTCCAGTTCGATGCCGATGTGCTCGGCCTGTTCAAGGTTCTTCGGCAACTCCGGGGACAGGCGCCGGCGGATGTTTTGCACGTTGTGCAGGATGGCGCCCAAGGGGTTGTTGATCTCATGCGCCATACCCGCCGCCAGGCCGCCGACTGAGAGCATTTTCTCTGACTGCACCATCATCTCTTCCAGCGAGAGACGCTGGGTAATGTCGTCGATACGGATGACCACGCCACGACCCGCGCCGCCCATCAGTGGATAAAACGTCAGGGCGTAATGCCTGGCTTCATCATCCTTGACCCAGGTCACCCGCTCGATCTTGGCCACCGTGTGCTGTTCGACCGTTTGCTTGAGCTGCGGCAAATACGGCTTTAGCGGTTCGAAGGCGAGGAAGATCGGCTGGTTCAGGGCCTCGTCCAGGCGAGTCCCGGACAGCGCGCTGGCCTCCTGATTCCATTGGGTGACGTAGAGCTGTTCATCCAGGGCAATCAACGCCGAGGGCATCGAGTCGATGATGCTGTTGAGGTAATTCTGGAAGCCCGTGAGCTTTTTCTCGATCTTGCTGCGAACCTGCACTTCCAGTTCCAGTTTGCGATTGGTATGGCGGGTTTCTTCCGCCAGCCCCTGAGCCTGGTCGTAGGCGGCCTGGGAGTCGTCACGGGCGCGTTTGAGCTGCTGCTCCCGCGCTTCGATCCGCGACAGCATGGTATTGAACGCCTCGGCAAGGCTGCCGATTTCGTCATGGTTGCCGCGAGAGGCGCGCAGGGCGTAGTTCTCTTCCCTTGTGACTTGCCGGGACAACTCTTCCAGCTGATGGATCGGCCGGGTAATCAGGCGCTTGATCTGCCGGGCGATCACCAGCCACAACAGGATGCTGAAGATCAGGATCCCCAGGCTTGCCGTCAGCGTACCGGTGTAGAACGCCATCGGCAGTTCGCTGCTGGCAACCAGCAGCAAGTGACCAGGCGCTGTGCCGGGGCGGGGCAGGGTGATCACCTGGTTGCTGCGAAATTCGGTGGCTTGCCAGGACTCGATGTGCCGGTAGTGCTCTGGCAACTTGAGCTTTTCCCCCTGTTGCAACTGCGCCAGGCGCTGGCCTTTGCCATCGTAGAGGGCGGCTGCCCGCAGAGGCGAATAGCTATTGAGCTCGTTGAGCAGGCGTTCGGCGCTTTGTGGTGACTGCAAGGCGTCGGAGATCAGGCTGGGGTTGGACACCAGGCGGCCGATGGTCTGCAAGGCCTGGGGCGCCATGCTTTCCTGGGAAATATAATAAGCGGCGCTGATAAAGGTCAGGTTGGCGACCAGCAGAACAGTGGTCAACAGCACCAACAGGGCGGCCAGCAATTTCTGACCGACCGGTAGGTTTTCAAGGCGCTGGCGCAATGGCATCAGGTTCGTCGCTGCAAAGGAACAAGTGGCCAGCGTAGCCGCTGCTTAGTCGCTGGGCAATCCAAGGCTTTGCAGATGGGCGATCAGGCGCGACTCGAGCTGCTCCAGGTGTGGCAGGTGCAGCGAGTGCCGGCGCGCGGCTTTACAGGCGTAACCCAGCAGGTAGCTGATCTCGGTGCGCCGCTGGCTGTCGACATCCTGGTACATGGACGAGTAATTCGCCGCAGTGGCGTGGATCACGCGCTCTACTTCCTGCTGCAAATCCTCGGCGGCAGCCGGCTGGCCGCAGCGTTGGAGCAGCTCGCTCAGTTCACCGCAGAGTGTGGCGACTTCGCAATGATGCGCGTCAAGCCCGCCATTGCGGCACTGGTGCAGGACGGTGAGCGGATTGATCGCACAGTTGAGCGCCAGTTTGCGCCACAGCCGGGTCAGGATGTCGGTGCTCCATTCATGGGGAATGCCGGCGGCTGTCAGATCATCCAGCCAGATCGGCGGCACCGGGTGGCTGGCGTCCCCCAGCCAGGTATAGCCGTGGCCGGCAAAGACCACTCGCCAGTCGCCGTCGCGAAACGCCCCTTCGGTGCTTGAAGCGTATAGGCAGCGAGCGTGGGGAACCCGGGCGGCAACGGCGTCCTGGCTGCCCAACCCATTTTGCAGCAGGATCAACTCGGCGTCGGGTGCCAGGCGCGGCGCCAGTTGGGCCACGGCGCTCTCGGCGTCATAGGCCTTGCAGGCGACCAGCAGGCGCCTGATTGGCTCGGCGCTGTCCGGTGTCTGCGCCGGGATCGGGTAGCTGCGCGCCTCGCCATGTTCGACCAGGGTCAGCGCGCCTTGCGCCTCGTAGGCCTGCAGTCGCGCCTGATCTCGCACAATCAGCGTGACTGGCACCCCGGCCCGAGCCAGACGAGTGGCCCATAGGGTGCCGAGGCTGCCCGCACCGAGGATGTGCCAGGTGGTCGACATCAGCTTTTTGCTCTGTTTATGACGCGCATCGGAGGCTCGCAGTGAATGATCGGAAAGACCCGTTATAATCAGCGCGGATTTTAACCGCAAGCCAGGCGTGCTCCATGGGCACCCCTTTTACTGGAGAGATTACATGCCGTCGTTCGACGTGGTATCCGAACTGGACAAACACGAAGTCACCAACGCGGTCGAAAACGCCGTCAAGGAACTCGATCGCCGCTATGACCTGAAAGGCAAGGGCACCTTCGAATTCAAGGAAAAAGACCTGACCGTCAACCTGACCGCAGAAGCCGATTTTCAGCTTGAAGCCATGATTGAGATCCTCAAGCTGGCACTGGTCAAGCGCAAAATCGATGTGCAGTGCCTTGAGGTCAAGGACGCCTATGCATCGGGCAAGCTGATGAAGCAGGAAGCCGTACTGAAGGAAGGCATCGACAAGGAGCTGGCGAAGAAGATCGTCGCCCACGTCAAGGATGCCAAGCTCAAGGTGCAGGCCGCCATTCAGGGCGAGCAAGTACGCATTACCGGGAAAAAGCGTGACGATCTGCAGGAGGCTATCGCCGCACTGCGCGCCAAAACCTTCGACATGCCGCTGCAGTTCAACAACTTCCGCGATTGATTTCGAAGGAGAGCAACAATGGATTTGAATGCTGAAGTGGACAACCTGGTCAAGGCGTCCCAAGCCTGGATTCCAATGATCATGGAATACGGCAGCCGCGTGCTGCTCGCCATCATTACCCTGGCCATCGGCTGGTGGCTGATCAACAAGGTCACGCAGAAACTCGGCGGCCTGCTGGCACTGCGTAACGCCGACCTGGCGTTGCAGGGCTTCATCAGCAGCCTGGCGAACATCATCCTGAAAGTGTTGCTGATCGTCAGCGTCGCGTCGATGATTGGCGTGGAAACCACCTCCTTTGTCGCGGCGATCGGTGCGGCAGGCCTGGCCATCGGCCTGGCATTGCAGGGCAGCCTGGCGAACTTTGCCGGCGGGGTGTTGATTTTGCTGTTCCGTCCGTTCCGGATCGGTGACTGGATTGAAGCGCAGGGTGTTTCGGGTACCGTGGACAGTATCCAGATTTTCCATACTGTGCTGCGTACCGGTGATAACAAGACCATCATCGTGCCCAATGGCAACTTGTCCAACGGCATCATTACCAACACCAACCGTCAGCCAACCCGCAAAGTCGTGTTCGATGTGGGCGTGGATTACGAAGCGGACTTGCAAAAGGCCCGTGAAGTGTTGCTCGACCTGGCGAAGGACGAACGCGTATTGGCTGAGCCGGCGCCACAAGCGGTCATCTCCACCCTGGGCGACAGTTCGATTACTGTTTCCCTGCGCGTTTGGGTCAAGACTGCTGATTACTGGGACGTGATGTTCATGTTCAACGAGCAATCCCGGGATCGTCTTAAAACCGCTGGTATCGATATTCCGTTTCCGCAACGGGTGATTCGAGTGGTTCAGGAAGGGGCCGTGCAGTAACAGGCATAAGCTGCAAACAATAAAAAAGGCCCATCCGAAGATGGGCCTTTTTTTATCTAGAGCTAACTAACAGCTTTCGATTACAAGATCGACAGCGGGTAGTCAACGATCAGGCGGAACTCGTCGATGCTGCCTTCGCCTTGGTCAGCGTTGGCGCGGTGCCATGCTTGACGAATGCGGAACGACAGGTCTTTAGCCGGGCCGTTTTGTACTACGTACTTGGCTTCAACGTTGGTTTCGTGGTGTTTGCCATCTTCGCCGTACAGGCCAGCGTAAGCGCCATTCACCGGAGCGTTGGAGCCGTCGATGTCCCAACCTTTCACGTAACGGGTCATGAAGCTCAGACCAGGAACGCCGTACTCGGCCATTTTCAGGTCGTAGCGTACTTGGGCCGACTTCTCGCCAGGACCGTTGAAGTCAGAGTACTGGATGGAGTTGGCGAGGAAGATCGAGTCGCCGCCACGGTTGTTTTTACCCACGCCGACGTAGTCGAACGGGGTGTCGCCGTTGATTTTCTGGAAGCCAACGGTCAGGGTGTGCGCTTTCAGGAACGAGAAAGCAGCTGCCAGGGAGAACGCGGTGTTGCTGATGTCGCCTGCTTCAGCACTACCGGAATCGTCTGTGCGGTAGATGTTACCGTCCAGGTTCACCGACTGATCGCCACCCATAGGGATGGTGTAGTTGGCGTTGGCGTAGTACTGGTTCCAGATGTCTTCGAGCTGAGCGCCGTACAGCGATACGCTGAAGTTTTCGTTGATGCCGTATTTGGCACCACCGTAGTTGATGGTGTCAGCTTCGACGCCAGCGTAGTTGGCCCACAGACCGCCGTCACGGCCGTTTTTGTCCTGGCTGGTCGCCGAGTAGAAGTGACCGGCTTCGAGGTCAAGGTCTTTGATCTCGCTGCTTTGCAGTTGGAAACCGCTGGCAGTTTGCGGAAGGATACGGGAACCGCCAACAGCAAATACTGGTGCGGTGCTAGGCTGCATGTCGCCCGCTTTCAGTTCGGTCTTGGAGATGCGAACTTTAAGTGCAGCGCCTGCTTTACCCTGGCTGTCATTGTTTTCGCCAGCAGCGTTGGTGCTCAGGTTACCCGAACCCGAGTACTTGTCGGAACCGTCCAGTTTGATGGCGAGGTAACCGAAAGCGTCAATACCAACACCCACGGTGCCCTGGGTGTAGCCAGAGTTGAACACACCGTGGAAACCCTGGGTCCAGTCTTTGTCATCGACTGCGCCGTCTTTCTTGTTACGGTTGAAGTAGTAGTTGCGGAGCAGCACGTTGAAAGTGCTGTCTTCAACAAAACCTTTGGCTTCGGCCTGGTCGCCTACGAAAGGTGCGGCCGTAGCCATTTGAGTGCTGGCTGCTGCTGCAACTGCCAGTGCGATCATGCTCCACTTCATCACGCGCATCGTGATTTGCTCCTTTGGTTTTAGAAGAGTACTGCCGTCCCACCTGTTTTATTATCTGGGCGGCTCTTTCTTTTTGTGTCGGCGCAAACTTATATCACGCCGACCATGTTGGCGATACTTGCGCATCTAACCTTTCAGCATCTTTACGACCCTGTCGCAAACAGCTGGGTAGATGTCGCAAATTTACAGCCCCAATGCAAGAGGACTGACAACTTGTTTGTTGTTTTCCAGGGCCTGAGCATCGGTAAAAAGAGTCCCTGGTGAAACGAGTGAATCTCCATCGGGCTACCTTGCCACTGTTTTTATATGCCTGGCGGCTTCCACTTCCAGCGGAGGCGCAAAAGGCGATGTGGGTGTGAATGCAACAAGCGTGCTCAAATCGGAAATCTTTCTGTTTTTTTTCTGAAATATCGCCAAAAGCCGTAAAGGCCTCATAAAACCGGGGGGTTCGTGCCCCGAGGTTCGAGCTTGACGCCGGGATTGGCATCGTGTTTCACCGTTCTGGCTATCAGCGCGACAAGTCAAAATGTTACCGGTTCACCCCGCAAGTGAGTAAAAGGTGGATCCCCGACCCACCAGCGTAGACGCAATGTGCGGTTTTGGTGCAAAAAATTTGCAGCACTGTGCGCAATTCACTCAGCGCGGCCATGATGTGGTTTGGAGCGTCGCCTTGATAATCAGTCACTTCAGCGCTTTCGCCTTCCTGGTTCGTGCTGAAATGGTGCGTCTTGCACAGAAAAGGCCCATGTCGGAGCGTGCTGCCTGCCGTCGTCGATGGTCGTGAAGCGAGCGACGTTCGCAGGTATGCTGCTCAACTGTCGCCTGGTCAAGCGTCGTTGAAGATGAGGCCAGGTTGTAAATGATCATCTGCCGGAGTGCGCACAGTGTTTGCCTTGGATTCACGACTTCAACAAGACACCTTACCGATAGGGGATTTCCCGCTCTGTCGGCTGCTCTTGTCCAACGATTCGAATTACCCCTGGTTCATCCTGGTGCCACGCCGCGAGGATATCAGCGAGATATTTCAGTTGGATGTCGCTGATCAGCTGCAGCTGTGGCAGGAGACTTCAGCGTTGGCGCAGACGCTGAAGGACTCGTTCGACGCTGACAAGCTGAACATTGCAGCGCTGGGTAATGTGGTCAGCCAGTTGCACATGCATGTCATTGTGCGCAAGCGCGAGGACGCTGCCTGGCCGGCCCCGGTCTGGGGCAAACATCCGGCCGTGCCGTACAGTGCCGAGCAGGTGGCAGCTGTCCGCGAACGGCTGCAGCGGGTATTAACTGAAGATTTCACGTTTCTGGAGGGTTGAATCATGAGTCTTGAGGAGCGCATCAATGACCTGGAAAGCCGCCTGGCATTTCAGGATGACACCATTAACACCCTCAACGATGTACTGGTGGCGCAGCAGGTCGTCGTCGAGCGGCTGCAGCTGCAGATGGCGGCCCTGATTCGACGTCAGGAGGAAATGGTCGGGCAGTTCGAGTCTTCCGAAGAAGAAGCCCCGCCGCCCCATTACTAAAGGGTAGGCATAAAAAAACCGCGAACAGCCGGGCTGTTCGCGGTTTTTTTCAGCCGGAAATCAGCGTCGCGGCAGAGCCGCGATCACGTCTTCGGCTTGCAGGCCCTTGTCGCGATTCATCACGGAGAACTCCACGCGCTGGCCTTCGACCAGGACGCGGTGACCTTCGCCACGAATGGCCCGGAAATGCACAAAGATATCATCGCCGGAGTCACGGGAAATAAAGCCAAAACCCTTGGAAGTGTTGAACCACTTGACGGTGCCGGTATCGCGGTTGGTCATGTCGTAGCTGGGCGAAGCGGCGGCCGGTGAAGATTTGTAGAAGCTGATCGCCAGGTGCAGGAGGACGGCAATGACGGCAGCAGCCAGGCTGAACAGCACGTTGGGTTGACCGGAGACAAACGCAATCTCCGCAAGAAGCGTCAGTGTCTGCAATACGACAGCCAGGACCAGCAAGGCGCTGACCAGGTTCTGCAGTTGATGACGCGGGCCTTTGTTCCAGTAGGGAATGACAGGCGCGAGGGTAAGGTTGAGCAGGCCGAAAAAGGCCAGGTACAGTGCATCGGGTTGTTGCAGGTAAGGAACAGCTTCGGATCGCAGGCTAGGGATGAAGGACAGCAGCAAGGCTGCTGCGCCCATTAGCAGGTGGACGATTTTCAACATTTTGATTAACTCACGTTAAGACGGATCACAAGGAAGAGCTGACGGAGCACGGTTCGCTTCAGAACAATAAGAGGCGTTGGGCACGTACCCGAAGTCAGCCTATGCGCAGCGTCCGGAAAAATAGACGCTGGCGACACACTGCCTATTTAACAGCAAAGCTTGTGGCTACTCAAATCAGGCAGTCCAGCGGCGTCATGCGGGCAATTTGTCGCACGGGGACTGGCCATCCGGTGCTGCGGTGTGGCGACAGCCTTGCTAGAGTGGTCCCTGCACCTGTTGGATGGAATCAATCACCTTTAGGGGAACCGCATGGCAATTGATATTGGTATCAGTGAAGAAGACCGCAAGTCCATCGTCGACGGACTGTCGCGCCTGCTGTCGGACACTTATGTGCTTTATCTGAAAACCCACAACTTCCATTGGAACGTCACGGGGCCGATGTTTCGGACCCTGCACCTGATGTTCGAAGAGCAATACAACGAGTTGGCCCTGGCCGTGGATTCGATCGCCGAGCGCATTCGCGCCCTCGGGTTTCCGGCACCGGGTGCCTATTCCATCTATGCGCGCCTGTCTTCCATAAAGGAAGAAGAGGGTGTGCCGAATGCCGAGGACATGATTCGGCAGCTGGTTGCCGGTCAGGAAGCCGTCACCCGCACCGCGCGGGGTATTTTCCCACTGCTCGACAAGGTCAGTGACGAACCGACTGCCGATCTGCTGACCCAGCGCATGCAGGTTCACGAAAAAACCGCGTGGATGCTGCGTTCCTTGCTGGACCAATAAGGCGCGTGCGCACGGCTGGCATCCTTGGGGTGTCACCCGTGCGTGGTCCGACACCCTTCACCTCGAACGATTTTGCACCGGGTGTTGCAGGAAACTGTACGGAGCAGGACCGTCATCCATGATCTCCCTGCAGTTGCAGTAAAATCCTGCGAGGGTGGTTAAAAAGTCATCTGGATATCCCATTTTTCCTTCGCTTGCACAGGCGCGGGCTTGCTCGTCGAGCGCCCCATTGACCGGGGCGGCAGGGTGAAAGTTGCAGAGTGTCGGTCTGTGCAGTCTTACGGCTGCACTGGCTGCATTTAATGGATATAATCCCGCTCTTTGCCGCAAAACCCCGAGTCTGCGGTAGCAATCTGATCGCCGAGACAACCCCCATGCCGATGTACGACTATCAATGTGCTTCCTGTGGTCATCAGTTGGAAGCCATTCAAAAGATCAGCGCTCCGGCGCTGGTCGACTGCCCTGCGTGCCAGGCACCAGAGCTGAAGAAGATGCTGTCCATGCCGGGCTTCCGCCTCAGCGGCACCGGCTGGTACGAAACCGATTTCAAGACCGGCTCCAAGAAGAACCTGGCCGGCGGCGACAAAGCTGACTAGATTCCAGGGTCCGAGTTGAACGACACGTGCGAGCTCCTGCATCATCCAGCTCCTGAGATGGGCAAGACCTCCTACCGAATTTCGAATTACGAGAAGTGAAACCATTACCATGATGCGCAGCCATTATTGCGGCCAACTGAACGAAAGCCTGGACGGCCAGGAAATTACCCTTTGCGGATGGGTTCACCGTCGCCGTGACCACGGTGGGGTGATTTTCCTCGATATCCGTGATCGTGACGGTCTGGCCCAGGTGGTGTTCGACCCGGACCGCGCTGAAACCTTCGCCGTCGCCGACCGCGTGCGCAGCGAATATGTGGTCAAGGTCACCGGCAAGGTGCGCCTGCGTCCGGCCGGTGCCACCAACGCCAACATGGCGTCGGGCATGATCGAAGTGCTGGGCTACGAACTTGAAGTGCTGAACGAGTCGGAAACTCCGCCGTTCCCGCTGAACGAGTTCTCCGACGTTGGCGAAGAAACCCGCCTGCGCTATCGCTTCCTCGACCTGCGTCGCCCGGAAATGCTCGAGAAGCTGCGTCTGCGTTCGCGCATGACCACCAGCATCCGTCGCTTCCTGGACGAGAACGGCTTCCTCGACGTCGAGACACCGATCCTGACCCGCGCCACGCCTGAAGGCGCGCGTGACTACCTGGTGCCGAGCCGCACGCACGCCGGTTCGTTCTTCGCCTTGCCGCAATCGCCACAGCTGTTCAAGCAATTGCTGATGGTTGCCGGCTTCGACCGTTACTACCAGATCGCCAAATGCTTCCGTGACGAAGACCTGCGGGCTGACCGCCAGCCGGAATTCACCCAGATCGACATCGAGACCAGCTTCCTCGATGAAACAGAGATCATGGGCATCACCGAACAGATGATCCGCAACCTGTTCAAGGAAGTGCTGGATCTGGAATTCGGCGACTTCCCGCACATGACCTTCGAAGAGGCCATGCGTCGTTACGGTTCCGACAAGCCGGACCTGCGTAACCCGCTGGAACTGGTTGACGTTGCCGACCAGCTCAAGGAAGTCGACTTCAAGGTGTTCAGCGGCCCGGCCAATGACCCGAAAAGCCGTATCGCAGCTTTGCGCGTACCGGGCGGGGCGAGCATGCCGCGCAGCAAGATCGACGACTACACCAAGTTCGTCGGCATCTACGGTGCCAAGGGCCTGGCGTACATCAAGGTCAACGAGCGCGCCAAAGGCGTCGAAGGCCTGCAGTCGCCTATCGTCAAGAACATCCCTGAAGCCAACCTCAATGTGATCCTTGATCGCGTTGGCGCGGTCGACGGCGACATCGTGTTCTTCGGTGCCGACAAAGCCAAGATCGTCAGCGAAGCCCTGGGCGCGCTGCGGATCAAGGTCGGTAACGACCTGAACCTGCTGACCTGCGAGTGGGCGCCGATGTGGGTCGTCGACTTCCCGATGTTCGAAGAGAACGACGACGGCAGCTTCAGTGCCTTGCATCACCCGTTCACCGCGCCGAAGTGCACGCCACAAGAGCTCGAAGCCAGCCCGGCGACCGCTCTGTCCCGTGCCTACGATATGGTGCTCAACGGCACCGAGCTGGGTGGCGGTTCGATCCGTATCCACCGCAAGGAAATGCAGCAGACGGTGTTCCGCCTGCTCGGCATCGACGAAGCGGAACAGGAAGAGAAATTCGGCTTCCTGCTTGACGCCCTGAAGTACGGTGCACCGCCCCACGGTGGCCTGGCCTTCGGCCTGGACCGCCTGGTCATGCTGATGACCGGCGCCCAGTCGATCCGTGAAGTGATTGCGTTCCCGAAAACCCAGAGCGCGGCTGATGTCATGACTCAGGCTCCGGGTGCAGTCGATGCCAAGGCATTGCGCGAATTGCACATTCGTCTGCGCGAAACGCCGAAAGCCGAGTAAAGCGGGTCGTCAAGGCGCATCCTTATGGGGTGCGCCTTTTCTTTAGGTCGAGATTTTTGGTTGCTGGCTGGCGCAGTTTGCGTGGCGGGCAACGTTTCAAAGTGAATTCGGAGCGAGTTATGGCGGGTCATTCCAAGTGGGCGAACATCAAGCACCGCAAAGAACGTCAGGATGCCAAGAAAGGCAAGATCTTCACCAAGTGGATCCGCGAGCTGACGGTTGCTGCCCGCCAGGGCGGCGCTGACCCGGGTTCCAACCCGCGCTTGCGCCTGGCGCTGGACAAGGCCCTGGGTGCGAACATGAGTCGCGACATCATCGATCGCGCCGTAGCGCGCGGCGCGGGTGCTGCCGATACCGACGACATGGTCGAACTGACCTACGAAGGTTATGGCCCAGGTGGCGTGGCAGTGATGGTCGAGTGCATGACCGACAACCGCAATCGCACCGCCGCCGCAGTTCGCCATGCGTTCAGCAAGTGCGGGGGCAACCTGGGCACCGATGGCTCGGTGGCCTACCTGTTCGAGCGCAAGGGCCAGATTTCCTTTGCGCCGGGCGTCGATGAAGACGCGTTGATCGAAGCGGCGATGGAAGCCGACGCTGATGACGTGGTCACCAACGAAGACGGTTCCATTGACGTATTCACCTCGTTCGCAGGGTTCTACTCCGTACGTAACGCGCTGGAAGCGGCCGGTTTCAAAGGTGATGACGCAGAAATCGTGATGTTGCCAACCACCAGTGCCGAGCTGGACCTTGAGGGTGCCGAGAAGGTGCTCAAGCTGCTCGACATGCTCGAAGACCTGGATGACGTGCAGAACGTCTATTCCAACGCGGACATCCCGGAATCGGTTGCCGCACAGCTGGGTTGATGTCCATATAAAAGATCGCTGTCTTTGCAAGGCCCTACGCTAAACCTGTAGGAGCTGCCGAAGGCTGCGATCTTTTGACTTTAAAGATCCAAAATCAAAAGATCGCAGCCTTCGGCAGCTCCCACGGGGATATCCTGAGGTACCGCGATCTCCTTGCGCAGGCGTTATGACTCTAATTCTTGGTATCGACCCCGGTTCGCGCATTACCGGGTATGGCGTGGTATCTGATACCGGGCGCGGCTGTGTCTACGTGGCCTCGGGCTGCATTCGCACCGGCTCCGGTGAATTGCACGAGCGCCTGCAAATCGTCTATCGCGGCGTGCGCGAAGTCATCCAGACGTACGGCCCGATCACCATGGGCATCGAAAAGGTGTTCATGGCACGTAACGCCGACTCGGCCTTGAAACTGGGTCAGGCCCGCGGTGCAGCGATCGTTGCCGGTGCCGAGGAAAACCTGGAAATTGCCGAATACACCGCGACTCAGGTCAAGCAGGCCGTCACCGGTACCGGCGCGGCAAACAAGGAACAGGTGCAGATGATGGTGATGCACATGCTCAAACTGACCAGCAAGCCGCAAATCGATGCTTCGGATGCCCTGGCCATTGCGATTTGCCATGCTCACACCCGCTCCAGCCTGCTGCCCCATGGTCTGGGAACGGCACGCAGTCGTGGCGGGCGCCTGCGTCTCTGATAGCATCAGCACATCTTTTCCAGGACCAGGGGTCCTGCGCCTGTGTTGTCGGCGTGAAGCCCTTGGCCTGTCAGTCGCCAGCCCTGTACTGGCCAACGCTCAAGGATCTGAAACGTGATTGGACGCTTGCGCGGCACATTGGCTGAAAAACAGCCGCCGCACCTGATTCTGGATGTAAATGGACTGGGGTATGAGCTGGAAGTACCCATGACCACGTTGTATCGCCTGCCGTCGGTCGGCGAACCGCTGACGCTGCACACCCATTTGGTCGTACGTGAAGACGCGCAGTTACTCTATGGCTTTGCCAGCAAGCGCGAGCGAGACTTTTTTCGTGAGTTGATCCGTCTCAATGGTGTGGGGCCAAAACTGGCGCTGGCCTTGATGTCGAGCCTGGAAGTCGACGAACTGGTGCGCTGCGTACAGTCCCAGGACACCTCGGCGTTGACCAAGGTGCCGGGCGTGGGCAAGAAGACTGCCGAGCGCCTGCTGGTTGAGCTCAAGGATCGCTTCAAGGCTTGGGAAACGGTGCCGGCGATGTTTGCCCTGGTACCGAACCAGCCCGGTGGCCCGGATGTGGCTGCGGTGGCCAGTGCCGAAACTGACGCGGTGAGCGCGCTGATTTCCCTGGGCTATAAGCCCCAGGAGGCCAGCAAGGCGATTTCCGCTATCAAGGAGAAAGGTTTGAGCAGTGAAGACCTGATACGTCGTGCCCTGAAGGGAATGATCTAAGTGATTGAAGCGGATCGTCTGATTACAGCTGCACCCGGCCCACGGGACCGTGAAGAGGTCCAGGACCGGGCTATCCGTCCGGTCAGCCTGGCCGAATACATCGGCCAGCCGACCGTCCGCGAGCAGATGGAACTGTTCATCCAGGCCGCACGCGGACGCAACGAGTCCCTGGACCACACGTTGATTTTTGGTCCTCCGGGTCTGGGTAAAACCACCCTGGCCAACATCATCGCCCAGGAAATGGGGGTCTCGATCAAGAGCACGTCGGGCCCCGTGCTCGAGCGTCCGGGCGACCTGGCCGCACTGTTGACCAATCTTGAGCCTCACGATGTGCTGTTCATCGACGAAATCCATCGGCTGTCGCCGATTGTCGAAGAAGTGCTGTACCCCGCCATGGAAGATTTCCAGCTGGACATCATGATTGGCGAAGGCCCGGCCGCGCGCTCGATCAAGCTCGACCTGCCGCCATTTACCCTGGTGGGCGCCACGACGCGAGCCGGCATGCTGACCAATCCGTTGCGGGACCGCTTTGGTATCGTGCAGCGCCTGGAGTTCTACAACACGGCGGACCTGGCAACGATTGTCGGTCGTTCGGCGAACATCCTCGGCCTGCCGCTCGACCCGGAAGGCGCCTTCGAAATCGCCCGCCGTGCCCGGGGTACACCGCGGATCGCCAACCGCCTGTTGCGGCGGGTGCGGGATTTCGCCGAAGTTCGCGCCAAGGGGCACATCACCAAGCCGATCGCCGACCTGGCCTTGAACCTGCTGGATGTCGACGAGCGCGGCTTCGACCATCAGGACCGGCGCCTGCTGCTGACCATGATCGAGAAGTTCGACGGTGGCCCGGTGGGTGTCGACAGCCTGGCTGCAGCCATCAGCGAAGAGCGGCATACCATCGAGGATGTGCTGGAGCCGTACCTGATCCAGCAGGGCTACATCATGCGCACACCCCGGGGGCGGGTGGTGACCCGGCATGCGTACCTGCACTTCGGTTTAAACATCCCGTCACGATTGGGTGAGATGCCCGTGGTAGACGAATCCCTCGATGCAGTTGACGATTAATCACGTTGCGGGCTGATCAATTCGGGGTTTGTGCTGTCTGAGGACCGTGCTTTCGCGATAAAGCCGCAGAACAATGAAAAACAGTTGCCTGGCCGGATTGGCAACCTGAGGAGTAAGCACTAGAGTATGCGCGCGCAAAACGGGCTTGGGCCTTTCGCACATCGTTGTCGCGTTTATTACGAAGACACCGATGCGGGTGGCATCGTGTATTACGTTAATTACCTCAAGTTTATGGAACGGGCTCGAACCGAGCGGCTCCGGGAGCTGGGCTTTGCCCAATCCCAGCTGGCAGGGGAGGACCTGTTATTCGTCGTGCATTCCAGCGAAGCGCGTTACCACGCGCCGGCGCGACTGGATGACGAATTGCTGGTAAGCGCTGATGTAAGCGAATTGAACCGTGCCAGCCTGCGTTTCAAGCAGCAGGTCAGGCGGGCAACGGATAATGTGCTGCTCTGCGAAGGGCAGTTTCTGGTGGCCTGTGTGCGCACTGAAAGTTTAAAACCCCGGGCCATTCCCGAAGCTCTACGTGCGGCCTTTGCCGACGTGAGCGGCGCGGGTACACACTCAAAGCAGGAGATAAAGCGTGGAAGCTAACGTCGTCGACCATTCCTCCATGTGGAGCCTGGTCAGCAATGCCAGTATCGTGGTGCAACTGGTAATGCTGATCCTGGTAGCCGCATCGGTCACCTCATGGATCATGATCTTTCAGCGCAGCAATTTGCTGCGCGCCGGTCGACGGGCCCTGGAGAGCTTCGAGGAGCGCTTCTGGTCGGGTATCGACCTGTCCAAACTCTATCGTCAGGCCGGCAGCAACCCTGATCCGGATTCGGGCGTCGAGCAGATCTTCCGCGCCGGCTTCAAGGAGTTCTCCCGTCTGCGCCAGCAGCCAGGGGTTGATCCTGAAGCGGTCATGGAAGGTGTGGCCCGGGCCATGCGCGTCGCTATTTCCCGCGAAGAAGAAAAGCTCGAGCAGAGCCTGCCGTTCCTCGCGACAGTAGGTTCCGTGAGCCCGTATATCGGCCTGTTCGGTACGGTCTGGGGCATCATGAACTCCTTCCGTGGCCTGGCCACTGCGCAGCAGGCAACCCTGGCCACCGTGGCTCCGGGTATCGCCGAAGCCCTGATCGCCACCGCGATCGGCCTGTTCGCCGCGATTCCAGCTGTCATCGCCTACAACCGGTTTGCTGCCCGCAGCGAAACGCTGATCAGCCGCTACTACACCTTCGCCGATGAATTCCAGGCGATCCTGCACCGCAAAGTGCACACCAGCGAAGAATAAGCAGGTAATTTCCAATGGCTTTAATCGCTCGAGCTCGCAAAAAGCGCAAGCCGGTCGCCGAGATGAACGTAGTGCCCTACATCGACGTGATGCTGGTGCTGCTGGTCATCTTCATGGTGACCGCGCCGATGCTCAATCAGGGCGTGAAAGTTGATCTGCCCAAGGTTTCCAGCGAAGCCTTGCCGCAGGACAACAATACTCAGGTCCTGACCATTTCGATCAAGGCTGACAAGACCTACTACTGGAACCTTGGCAGCGAAGTCGATACCCAGAAACAGCAGGACAAGGCCATGACCTTGCCGCAGATGACCGACGCGGTGACCAAGATCATTCGCGCCGGCACCGAAGGCGGCAAGCAGACCCAGGTCTTCATTCGAGGCGACAAGACCGTCGATTATGGATCGGTCATGGGTGCCATGGGCGGTCTCCAGAAAGCCGGGGTCGGTAATGTTGGCTTGATTACCGAGGCGCCCTGATGCGGCAACAACGAGAGCCGACAGCCTCGGAAAGCTACTTCTGGCCTAGCGTCTGGGCGATTGGCTTGCACGTGCTGGTGTTCGGCATGTTGTTTGTCAGTTTTGCCATGACCCCGGAGCTGCCGCCGGCCAGGCCGATCGTCCAGGCGACCCTGTACCAGCTGAAATCGAAAAGTCAGGCGACCACCCAGACCAATCAGAAGATTGCGGGTGAGGCGAAGAAATCCGCCGCGCGCCAGACCGAAGTCGAGCAGATGGAGCAGAAGAAGATCGAGCAGGAAGCCATCAAGGCTGCGGAACAAAAGAAGGAAGATACGGCTCAAAAAGCCGAAGAATCCAAGAAGGCCGACGAGACCAAGAAAGCGGAAGAGGCGAAAAAGGCTGATGAAGCCAAGAAAGCCGACGAAGCCAAAAAGACCGCCGAGGCCAAAAAGGCTGAAGAGAAACAATTGGCTGATATAGCCAAGAAGAAATCTGAAGAAGAAGCCAAGAAGGCAGCTGAAGAAGAGGCCAAGAAAGCGGCCGCTGAAGAAGCCAAGAAAAAGATCGTCGAAGACGCGAAGAAGAAAGCCGCAGAAGACGCCAAGAAGAAATCTGACGCTGAAGAGGCGAAAAAGAAAGTCGCCGAAGACGCGAAGAAGAAAGCTGCTGCCGATGCTGCGAAGAAGAAATCGCAGGAAGCGGCACGTAAATCCGCCGAAGACAAAAAGGCCCAGGCCTTGGCAGATCTGCTTTCCGACACGCCGCAACGTCAGCAGGCCCTGGCGGACGAGCAGGGTGACGAAGTCGCTGGCAGTTTCGATGACCTGATTCGTGCACGTGCAGCAGAAGGCTGGGCTCGTCCCCCTTCGGCACGCAAAGGCATGACGGTCGTGCTGCAAATCGGCATGTTGCCGGATGGAACAGTGACCTCGGTTACCGTCGGCAGATCAAGCGGAGATGGTCCGTTCGATGCTTCGGCAGTGGCGGCGGTCAAGAATATTGGACGTTTGACAGAAATGCAGGGAATGAAGCCGAGCGATTTTGCTCCGTATCGTTCATTCAAGATGACATTCACACCTGAGGATCTAGCCTTGTGAGAAACCTTCTTCGAGGAATGCTTGTCGCCATCTGCTGCCTGGCAGGGATGGCGGTAGCCGATGAGAAAAACATTCTGGTAACCAGCGGCAGCGATCGGGCTACCCCGATTGCCGTCGTTCCGTTCGCCAACCAGGGCGGCAGCGTGCTGCCGGACGATATGGCCGAGATCATCGGTAACGACCTGCGCAACTCGGGTTACTACTCGCCGATCCCGAAACAGAACATGATCAGCCAGCCAAGCCAGGCCAGCGAAATCATCTACCGTGACTTCAAGGCGCTGGGTGCCCAGTACGTCATGGTCGGCAGCATCGCTCCGGCGGGCGGTCGCCTGCAGGTGCAATACGCCTTGTTCAACGTCGCCACCGAGCAGCAAGTGCTGACCGGCAGCGTGTCGGGCAGCGTTGACCAGTTGCGTGACATGTCGCACTACATTGCTGACCAGTCGTTTGAAAAACTCACCGGTATCAAAGGTGCTTTCTCGACTCGCCTGCTCTACGTGACTGCCGAGCGCTTCTCCGAGAAAAACACTCGCTACACCCTGCAACGTTCGGACTACGACGGTGCGCGTGCCGTTACCCTGCTGCAATCGCGCGAGCCGATCCTGTCGCCGCGTTTCGCACCGGATGGCAAGCGCATCGCTTATGTCTCGTTCGAGCAGAAGCGTCCGCGCATCTTCATGCAGAACATCGACACCGGTCGCCGTGAGCAAATCACCAACTTCGAAGGCCTCAATGGTGCACCAGCCTGGTCGCCGGACGGCAATCGCCTGGCGTTCGTGCTGTCCAAGGACGGCAACCCGGACATCTATGTGATGAACCTGGGCTCGCGCCAGATCACCCGCGTCACCAATGGCCCCGGCATCAACACCGAACCGTTCTGGGGTAAAGATGGTTCGACCATCTACTTCACCTCCGACCGTGGCGGCAAGCCGCAGATCTACAAAACCAGCGCGGGCGGCGGTGGTGCAGAGCGTGTGACCTTCATCGGTAACTACAACGCCAACCCTAAGCTGTCGGCTGACGAAAAGACCCTGGTCATGATTCATCGCCAGGAAGGCTTCACCAATTTCAAGGTGGCGGCCCAGGATTTGCAACGCGGTAGTGTAAAGATCCTCACTGATAGCACTCTGGACGAGTCGCCTACTGTTGCGCCCAACGGCACCATGGTAATCTACGCCACCCGCCAGCAGGGCCGGGGAGTCTTGATGCTCGTGTCCATTAATGGACGCGTAAGGCTCCCGCTTCCTACCGCACAAGGCGAAGTCAGAGAACCTTCCTGGTCCCCTTACCTGAACTGACGCGGCGCTTTACGTTTTACTTAACACACTGGGGTTCATTAGGAGTTTCACGATGGAAATGCTGAAGTTTGGTAAATTTGCTGCGCTGGCTCTGGCCATGGCTGTAGCTGTAGGTTGCTCGTCCAAAGGCGGCGACAATGCCGGTGAAGGCGCTGCTGTTGATCCAAACGCTGGTTACGGCGCTAACACTGGTGCAGTTGACGGCTCCCTGAGCGAAGAAGCTGCTCTGCGCGCGATCACCACTTTCTACTTCGAATACGACAGTTCGGACCTGAAGCCAGAAGCCATGCGCGCTCTGGACGTTCACGCCAAGGACCTGAAAGCTAACGGCGCTCGCGTTGTTCTGGAAGGTAACACCGACGAACGTGGTACTCGTGAGTACAACATGGCACTGGGCGAGCGTCGTGCGAAAGCCGTTCAGCGCTACCTGGTACTGCAAGGCGTTTCCCCAGCTCAGCTGGAACTGGTTTCCTACGGCGAAGAGCGTCCAGTTGCTACCGGCAACGACGAGCAGTCCTGGGCTCAAAACCGTCGCGTCGAACTGCGTAAGTAATTCGTCATGCGAACGTGCCGTCGTGCTGTAACTATTCTGGCTCTCAGCCTCGCACCGCTTGCGGTGTGGGCTGCGGTTCCTGTGGTCGATAACAACAACTCCGGCAATAGTGGAAGTAGTTATCCGCCCGCGGGTTACGGTACGAACGGCGCCTATGCCGGGGGAGGGGTTTCGACCCCTGTCTCGGCACAGGGCGAGCTGTTCAACCAACTGCAATCCATGCAGGAGCAGATCTCGCGCCAACAAGGCATCATCGAAGTTCTGCAAAATGATGTAGCGCGCATGAAGCAGGAAAGCCTGGAGCGATACCAGGATCTTGATCGGCGCATTGGAACCGGCGTTGCACCAGCCGCAACTCCTGAGAATTCTTCCAACGGTGGCGATTTGAACGCCCCCGGTGCAGCAGCAGGTGCTGGAGCGGCTGCCGCTCAGGCACCGGCCGCGGGTACCGAGCCGGCTGACCCGGCGAAGGAAAAACTGTATTACGATGCAGCCTTCGACCTGATCAAAGCCAAGGATTTCGACAAGGCCAGCCAGGCTTTTGCCGCTTTCCTGCGCAAGTACCCCAACAGCCAGTACGCGGGCAATGCCCAATACTGGCTGGGCGAAGTGAACCTGGCCAAAGGCGACCTGCAAGGGGCCGGTCAGGCGTTTGCCAAGGTGTCCCAGCTGTACCCCAAGCACAACAAAGTGCCTGACTCGCTGTACAAGCTGGCTGATGTAGAGCGCCGCCTTGGTCATCCCGACAAGGTCAAAGGCATTCTGCAGCAGGTCGTGTCCCAATATCCGGGCACGTCCGCCGCGCAGTTGGCCCAGCGCGACTTGCAGAAAATGTAAGCTTGCCTGAACCGTTTTGAAGAAACCCGCACTTGCTGCGGGTTTTTTCGTTAGAATTCACGCCCTTTTTCTGAAACACCGCTTTTTGGGATTCGCGCGATGGCGGGGTTCCTAAAAGTGCCTGACGGAGGCGGACAGCCTGTTTAGCTGTTACGCCCGTGGCGACTATGCAAGACACATTGAGAATCACCGAAGTATTTTACTCGTTGCAGGGTGAAACGCGGACGGCCGGGCTGCCCACTGTTTTTGTGCGCCTGACCGGTTGTCCATTGCGTTGCCAGTACTGCGACAGCGCCTACGCCTTCACAGGCGGCACGGTTCGCCCGCTGGATGACATCATCGAACAAGTGGCCGGCTTTCGTCCGCGTTATGTGTGTGTCACCGGCGGCGAGCCCCTCGCCCAGCCCAACGCCATCCCATTGCTCAAGCGCCTGTGTGATGCCGGTTACGAAGTGTCACTGGAAACCAGTGGAGCTCTGGACATCTCGGCAGTCGATTCGCGGGTAAGTCGCGTGGTCGACCTGAAAACTCCGGGTTCGAAGGAAGCGCATCGCAATCGCTACGAAAACATTGAGCTGCTGACGCCCAACGATCAGGTGAAGTTTGTCATCTGTTCCCGGGAAGACTACGACTGGGCCGTGTCCAAGCTGATTCAGTACGGTCTGGATCGCCGCGCCGGTGAGGTTCTGTTTTCTCCCAGCCACCATGACCTGAATGCTCGGGACCTGGCGGATTGGGTCGTGGCGGACAACCTGCCAGTGCGCCTGCAACTGCAGCTGCATAAATATCTATGGAATGACGAGCCGGGGCGCTGAAATGACTGAACAACTGAACGCTGCAGAAAAACGTGCGGTCATCCTCCTGTCTGGTGGCCTGGACTCGGCCACTGTCGTGGCCATGGCACGAGCCGATGGCTACAGCTGCTACACCATGAGCTTCGACTACGGCCAGCGCTCCCATGCCGAACTGCACGCTGCCGCACGCGTCGCCCGTGATCTTGGCGTGGTTGAGCATAAAGTCATCGGGTTGAACCTGGACGGCATGGGTGGCTCGGCATTGACCGACAGCAGTATCGATATTCCGGAGGAGGCCGGTGAAGGCATTCCGGTCACCTACGTTCCTGCACGCAATACCGTATTCCTGTCCCTCGCGTTGGGCTGGGCCGAAGTGCTCGGAGCGCGTGACATCTTCATTGGCGTCAATGCCGTCGATTACTCCGGTTACCCGGATTGCCGTCCCGAGTTCATCGAATCCTTCGAGCGCATGGCCAACCTCGCCACCAAGGCAGGGGTGGAAGGTAACGGCTTCCGCATTCAGGCGCCCCTGCAGAACCTGAGCAAGGCGCAGATCGTCCAGGCTGGCGTCAAGCTGGGTGTCGATTACGGCCTGACGGTTTCCTGCTACCAGGCCGACGATAACGGTCGGGCGTGCGGCAAATGCGACAGCTGCCGACTGCGTGCAGAAGGCTTCGCGGCGGCCGGAATAAGTGACCCAACGCCTTATTTTTGATTTATTTCAAATTAGGTGTTGAATAGTCCTTAAAAATCAGTATTATACGCGCCACCACACAGCGGGTCGTTAGCTCAGTTGGTAGAGCAGTTGGCTTTTAACCAATTGGTCGTAGGTTCGAATCCCACACGACCCACCATTTTTATAGCAGTTTAGAAAATCCGGAAGGCCCACGAAAGTGAGGATTTCCGGGTTTTTTTTTGTCTGAAATTTGGTCATTGCACCGCTTGGCACGGCACGAGGCGGGCAACTTCCTCAGCGTCTGTCAGCTGCCGAAGGTGAGATCGAATCCATCTGCGCATTCTCTCAGCCTCATTCGCAGGTGGCGGTTCGGTGGATTCGACGATGCGCTTGGCGGCAGCCAGCACGTTGTTGTCGCGGATGGATGGTGTGTATGCCGTCAGGCATCTTGTCCAATAAGGTCGCACCCTTTTTCATGTGCATGAACGCCGGCCCGCACGGAGCCGGCCGACCGGAACGCTTTGAAGTTGAGCATCGGCTTGTTACCAGCTTGATGGCGCGATGGTCCTGTTCGATGATGTTGTTGAGGTGCTTGACTTGGCGCACCACGATCGAATCGATGACGTTCATCGTATCGTGATAGCGCCGGTTACCTGAGCAGGGGGGCGAGATAGCCGCCGTCGACGTCGAGCAGGTCAGCGAGCAGGCGGCACGGTCGCCAGTCCTCGACACTCCCAGCAGCCGTCCAGATGTCAAGGTCACGGAGCTGGTCGAGAATCGCGGCGCCATGGATAAGCGCGCGACCATGAATCGGATCCATATGTCGAACGGCGATCTCAACCGCAGCGTTGCCTGCCTCCGAATCAATACGATGGCCTTCTTCGGATACGCGGGCCTCGCATACCAACCGGCACAGGTCGATCTCGACCGGACCGAGCACGGCGAACTCAAAGTCCAGCAGGGCGACGACCTCTCCATCCCATAAAGCATTCATCAGCGCGAGGTCGCCATGGTTGACGGTCTGTGCAACCAAGGGTGCAGCCCGGAAGTAACCCTCGATGATTCCATGGAGCCGCGACTGCTGTGCGCTGGACAGTCCCAGCTTGACTTTAGCGCGGTTAGCCGCCGCGGTGGCAGCTTCGAGCGAAGCCGGTACGAACCCCCCGTGAGATGCGACAAGCGTCCTCAGAGACGGGCTCGCGTCGTGCACGATCTGGGCCCGAGCCCAAAGCTGGCGGACCGCTGCTTCCTGCTCCGCAGGCGTCAGCGTCGGCCACGCCTCCTGGAGGTTCTGGCCGCGAATCTCCGCGCTCACGATCCAGCCGTGGCCCTCGGTAGTGCCCTCTCCAAGGATCTCCGGGTGCCCGACCTCTCGCGGAAGAGCCTGAACGAGCGCAACCTCGCGTGCCATGTCGACGGGTGTATGCGCGATACGCACGGCGATGCCGTTACCGACCCACGTCGCGTTCGAGTACCCATTGGCTCGCTGCATTCGCGCGAGATCGCCACCATGGTGAGCCGCCACCTTAGCGGCCAAGCTCCAAACAAGGGCTGTGCTGATCGGGTCACGATCCTGGTCGAGCGGATGAATACTTGTACTGGGGTCTTTCATTTTTTCCATCTTAGCCACGCCTCAGCAAATATATTGAGTTGAATTGAATGATTGCTCCTACCCTTTTTCGCTCATCTTAGATCGGGTCTATGCCATTGCGCCTCGCCATTTCCAGCATTACAGAGCGAGCACCCTGGAAGTCGATCGGTACCCGATCGAAGTGACCCTGGACTGTTTTCAACAGTTGAGAAATCCGCAAGGCTCAAGAGCGTGAGGACTTGCGGATTTTTTTCTTCGATTTGAGCGGGCTCACGTTCGGAGCTGCACCGCGTGACGCAGGTCAGATTCATCTTTTGCATCGTCGGGATATTCTGTAGCCTTGCGCAGCTTCAATGCTGTGCCTGATGACTACTCACTTTCCCGGCGGTACCCTCTAAGGGGTCCGGAGCCGGGTGTATACTCGACTTTCGCGCAAATGCGCCTGCAGGTCTTGCGAACATGACGCAGATTTCCGAACGCCTTCTGGTTCAAGCCCATCTCGACGCCAAGCAGCCCAAGCCGCTGACGGTCGAGGAAGAGGCTTATTACCGCGCTGCCATCGCTGACGAGCTCAAGGCTCAGGACGCAGTGCTGGTTGCTCACTTCTATTGTGATCCGGTCATTCAAGCGCTCGCCGAAGAGACCGGAGGCTGCGTCTCCGACTCGCTGGAGATGGCGCGCTTTGGCAATGCTCACTCGGCCAAGACCGTGGTGGTCGCCGGCGTGAAGTTCATGGGCGAAACCGCGAAGATCCTCAACCCGGAAAAACGCATCCTGATGCCGACCCTGGAGGCGACCTGCTCGCTGGACCTGGGTTGCCCGGTGGACGAGTTCTCGGCGTTCTGTGACCAGCACCCTGAACGCACGGTGGTGGTGTATGCCAATACCTCGGCGGCAGTCAAAGCCCGGGCTGACTGGGTGGTGACTTCAAGCTGCGCGCTGGAAATCGTCGAGAGCCTGATGGACAACGGCGAAACCATCATCTGGGGGCCGGACAAGCACCTGGGTACCTATATCCAGCGCAAGACCGGCGCCGACATGCTGCTGTGGGACGGTGCCTGCATCGTTCACGAAGAGTTCAAGTCCAAGCAGCTCGAGGACATGAAGGCCCTGTACCCGGATGCCGCTATTCTGGTGCACCCCGAGTCGCCGACTTCGGTCATCGAACTGGCGGACGCCGTAGGCTCCACCAGCCAGCTGATTGCTGCAGCGCAGAGCCTGCCGAACAAGACCCTGATCGTGGCCACCGACCGCGGCATCTTCTACAAGATGCAGCAGCTGTGCCCGGACAAGGTGTTCATCGAAGCCCCTACGGCGGGTAACGGCGCGGCGTGCCGCAGTTGCGCGCATTGTCCGTGGATGGCGATGAATACGCTTGAGCGCACGCTCAAGAGCCTTAAAGAAGGGACGAATGAGATCTTTGTGGATCCGGCGTTGATTCCGCAGGCGATTCGGCCGTTGAAGCGGATGCTCGACTTTACCCAGGCTGCGCGGATGAAGTTGGCTGGTAACGCTTAAAGCAAGATCAACAGATCGCAGCCTTCGGCAGCTCCTACAGGTGCTCACAAACCTTGTAGGAGCTGTCGACGGCTGCGATCTTTTTTATGCGCTTACCTCTGTTTCTTCGGAATGCGCACCAGCTGCGTCTCGGAATACATGTCATGCCAGCTGCGTTTCTGCTTGTCGAACAGCGACCAGATGAAACCCAGGCCCACGCACAGCAGCGAGGCGATGGAGACCACAAAGCGCAGCAGCGCCTGCCACAGGCTGATGGATGAGCCGTCGGCGTTCTGCACCCGAATGCCCCACACCTGCATGCCCAGGGTCTGACCCGACCAGGTCCAGAACTTGGCAAAAAAACCGAACAGCACGAAGAGCAGCAGGGTAGAAAGCAGCGGATCACCGTCCAGTGCTCCCGCTTCAGTCAGCGTGCGCATCCGCTCCTCGCCGATGATTGCCATCTGGATCATCTTGTAGATCCCGCTGGTGACAATTAGCAAAGCGGTGCACAGCAGGAAGTCATAGAACATCGCTGCCAGACGACGACCCAGGCCAGCGGCGGGAAAATCGCCCTGGGGCTTCAGCAGGTGTTTCGACATGGCACGGGTCTCGGGGGGAAAAAGAACTCATTTTACGGATTTGCGCGCACAAAAAAGCCCCTGATGTCAGCATCAGGGGCTTTTTCGTTACAGAAGATTAAGCTTCGGCCTGAACTTCGTCAGCCTGCATGCCTTTTTGGCCCTGCACAGCAACGAAGGTCACTTTCTGGCCTTCTTTCAGGCTCTTGAAGCCGTTGCCCTGAATAGCGCGGAAATGCACGAACAGATCCGGGCCGCTTTCTGGCGTGATAAAACCAAAACCTTTCTCGTCGTTAAACCACTTGACGGTACCGCTCTGACGTTGGGACATTTCTTATTTCCTTTGACGCAAAAATTAATGACAGCCTCTTTCTCATGAAAGAGTACTGGGGCTGGTTGCAGGAGAGTAAGAAGACGTCGAGCGGGATGTAGCTAACTTGTAGGCTACTGCCCAGGTCACGATTCCAAGCGAACCATGCAAACACAGTGAACAAACTCTACGCCAACTAGCCAATAAAAAACAAGCCCCTGTGAGGGGCCCGGTTTGCTTGGCTGTGAGGCTGTTAGTGGAGGCGTTGGTGCAGGCTTATTCGATAGCGCTGTTCAAATGTTTTCGACTGTTATAAGTACTGTTCATTATCGAACGGTTGCACTGTTTTATGGCGGCTGCGTTACAGATTAGTGCAGTGTTAACGCAGCCGCGTTACTTATAGAAACAGTCAATCAACCGCGATAGTAGCGTTGTGGAACAAATGGCATTTTGCTTACAAGCAAAGGCACCTTTTTCCCACGGACGATCGCCCAGACGGGGGTGTCGAGCGAAACGTACGCCGAGTCGAGGTAACCCATGGCCAGAGGGCCGCCCAGGGTGGGGCCGAAACCACCGCTGCAGACGCTGCCGATGATCTCGCCCGCTTCGTTGACGATTTCCGCGCCTTCGCGCACCGGCGTGCGCTCTTGCGGCAGCAGGCCTACGCGTTTGCGGCTGACGCCGCCCTGTTGTTGCGCGAAGATGTTTTCGGCGCCC
This sequence comes from Pseudomonas sp. HY13-MNA-CIBAN-0226, assembly GCF_040310305.1. Lineage (NCBI taxonomy): Bacteria > Pseudomonadati > Pseudomonadota > Gammaproteobacteria > Pseudomonadales > Pseudomonadaceae > Pseudomonas > Pseudomonas sp. HY13-MNA-CIBAN-0226. The sequence goes on along the minus strand of NZ_JBEOPS010000010.1, from coordinate 16,607 downwards.
GGGAAACCGCCGGCCCTTGCGCCATCGGCACGACGCGGCTTGGAGATGGCCCACAGCAGGCTCGCCTCGATTGGGGTGGTCTCGGTGTTCATGTCGTGGCCATAGAGGCACAGGCCGGCTTCCAGGCGCAGGGAGTCGCGAGCGCCCAGACCGATCGCGGCCACTTCCGGCTCGGCCAACAGGGCGCGGGCCAAGGCTTCGGCATTCGCGGCCGGCACGGAGATCTCGAAACCGTCTTCGCCGGTGTAGCCCGAGCGGCTGACGAAACATTCCACGCCCAGCAGCTGGACGCGCGTGAACTGCATGAAGGTCATCTTCGCCACTTCAGGAGCCAGGCGCGCGAGCACGGTCACGGCGGCCGGGCCTTGCAAGGCCAGCAGCGCACGCTCTTCGAACAGCGGCTCGATGGTGCACTGCTCGCCGATGTGCTTGCGCAGGTGCGCCAGGTCCTGGTCCTTGCAGGCGGCGTTGACCACCAGGAACAGTTCGTCGTTGCCCAGGTTGGCGACCATCAGGTCGTCGAGAATGCCACCGGCCTCGTTGGTGAACATCGCGTAGCGCTGCATGCCCACCGGCAAGTCGATGATGTCTACCGGTACCAGGGTTTCCAGGGCCTCGGCAGCCTTGGCGCCGGTCAGGCGAATCTGGCCCATGTGCGAGACATCGAACAACCCGGCCTGGTCGCGGGTGTGCTGGTGTTCTTTCATCACGCCCAGCGGGTATTGCACCGGCATGTCGTAGCCGGCGAACGGCACCATGCGCGCGCCGAGTTCGATGTGCAGGGCGTGCAGCGGGGTAGTCAGCAATTGTTCGGTGGACATGTTGTGCTCCTGAAAAAATGTGCAGAGGCCAATGCGCGCGCATCAGCATTCGATAATGTTGACCGCCAGACCGCCGCGGGCGGTCTCCTTGTATTTGCTTTTCATGTCGGCGCCGGTCTGGCGCATGGTGCGGATGACTTTGTCGAGGGAGACGAAGTGCTGCCCGTCACCGCGCAGGGCCATGCGGACCGCATTGATGGCCTTGACCGAGCCCATCGCATTGCGCTCGATGCAAGGCACTTGCACCAGGCCGCCAATGGGGTCGCAGGTCAGGCCGAGGTTGTGTTCCATGCCGATTTCCGCGGCGTTTTCCACTTGCTGCACGCTGCCGCCGAGGACTTCGCACAAGGCACCCGCCGCCATGGAACAGGCCACTCCTACTTCGCCCTGGCAGCCGACTTCGGCACCGGAGATCGAGGCGTTTTCCTTGTACAGAATGCCAATGGCCGCTGCGGTGAGCAGGAAGCGCACCACGCCGTCATCGTTCGCGCCGGGAATGAAGCGCATGTAGTAATGCAGCACCGCCGGGATAATACCCGCCGCGCCGTTGGTGGGCGCCGTCACGACTCGTCCGCCGTTGGCGTTTTCTTCGTTGACCGCCAGGGCGTACAGATTGACCCAGTCCAGTACCGAGAGCGGATCGCGCAAGGACGATTCGGGGTTCTTGCACAATTGCCGATGCAGCGCCGCAGCGCGACGCTTGACCTTCAAACCACCGGGCAGGATGCCTTCGTTGTGACAACCGGCGGCCACGCAATCCTGCATCACTTGCCAGATATTCAGCAGGCCGGCGCGGGTTTCGGCTTCAGGTCGCCAGGCACTTTCATTGGTGAGCATTACCTGGCTGATCGACAGGCCGTAGGTCGCGCAATGCCCCAGCAGGTCCTTGGCGCTCTTGAACGGGAACGTCAGTTTGGTGGCATCTTCGACAATGCGGTCGGCACCGGCTGCATCCTCATCGACCACAAACCCGCCGCCTACCGAGTAGTACTCGCGGCTGCGGGTTTGCAAACCGGCAGCATCGAACGCACGAAAAATCATGCCGTTGGGGTGATAAGGCAGCGGTTTGCGAATCATCGCCAGGTGTTCTTTCTCGTTGAACGCGATGCTGTGCTCACCCAGCAGGTTCAAGCGACCGTTGCCGCGAATCTCTTGCAGGCGAGCAGCGACGGTTTCGGTGTTCACGGTGTCCGGGTGTTCGCCTTCCAGCCCGAGCAACACGGCCTTGTCGCTGCCGTGGCCTTTGCCGGTGGCGCCGAGTGAGCCGTAGAGCTCGACCTTGACGCAGGCGGTTGCAGCCAGCAGCCCTTCACGGCGCAAGCCTTCGGCGAAACGCGCGGCAGCGCGCATTGGGCCGACGGTGTGGGAACTGGAGGGGCCGATGCCAATCTTGAACAGGTCGAACACGCTTAAAGCCATGGTTGTTCTCCGGTTTCTTGTTATGGGAATTGGCGGAATTTTTAACTGGACACGGTCCTGTGGGAGCTGGCTTGCCTGCGATGGCGTTGGTTCAGTCGCCATCGACGCTGCCTGACAGGCCGCCATCGCAGGCAAGCCAGCTCCCACAGGTTTTGTGGTGTTCTTGAGAAAGAGGGGCAGGCGCACCCGCCCCTCATTGGTTTAAGCGTAGCTTTCGATCGACGGGCAGGCGCACACCAGGTTGCGATCACCGAACACGTTGTCGACGCGACCGACCGGTGGCCAGTACTTGCCTTCGATCAGCGATGCTACAGGGTAGACCGCCTGCTCACGGCTGTACGGGTGAGTCCACTCGCCGACCAGTTCCGCCGCAGTGTGCGGAGCGTTCTTCAGCGGGTTGTCGTCCTTGTCCAGCGTGCCGTTTTCCACTGCGCGGATTTCTTCGCGGATGAGGATCATGGCGTCGCAGAAGCGGTCCAGTTCTTCCCTGGATTCGCTTTCGGTCGGCTCGATCATCAGGGTGCCAGCGACCGGGAACGACATGGTCGGTGCGTGGAAACCGAAATCGATCAGGCGCTTGGCCACGTCATCGACGCTGATGCCGCTGCTGTCTTTGAGTGGACGCAGGTCCAGGATGCACTCGTGGGCTACCAGGCCATTGCTGCCGGTGTAGAGCACTGGATAGTGCTCTTCGAGGCGACGGGAAATGTAGTTCGCGTTCAGGATCGCCAGCTGCGAAGCACGCTTGAGGCCCGCGCCGCCCATCATCCGAATGTACATCCAGGTGATCGGCAAAATGCTCGCGCTGCCGAACGGTGCTGCGCAGACCGCGCCTTCTTTACGCTCCATGGTGCCGTGACCCGGCAGGAACGGAGTCAGGTGCGATTTGACGCCGATCGGGCCAACGCCCGGGCCGCCACCACCGTGAGGGATGCAGAACGTCTTGTGCAGGTTCAGGTGCGAGACGTCGCCGCCGAACTTGCCCGGTGCGCAGAGGCCGACCATTGCGTTCATGTTGGCGCCGTCGATGTACACCTGGCCGCCGTTGTCATGAATGATCCCGCAGATTTCGCGGATGCCTTCTTCGAAAACGCCGTGGGTCGACGGGTAGGTGATCATCAGCGCCGCAAGGTGTTCGCGATGCTCGATGGCCTTGGCGCGCAGGTCTTCGATGTCGACGTTGCCGCGGGCATCGCAGGCGGTCACGACCACGCGCATGCCGGCCATGTTGGCCGTCGCCGGGTTGGTGCCGTGGGCAGACGACGGGATCAGGCAGATGTCGCGACGGTCTTCGCCACGGCTCTGGTGGTAAGCGCGAATAGCCAGCAGCCCGGCATATTCACCTTGCGAACCGGCGTTCGGCTGCAAGGAGATGGAGTCGTAGCCGGTCGCGGCGCAGAGCATCGCTTCAAGTTCGTCGGTCAGTTGCTGGTAGCCGGCACTTTGCTCGGCCGGGGCGAACGGGTGGAGGGCGCCGAATTCAGCCCAGGTCACCGGGATCATTTCGCTGGCAGCGTTGAGTTTCATGGTGCACGAACCCAGCGGGATCATGGTGCGATCCAGGGCCAGGTCCTTGTCGGCGAGCTTGCGCAGATAGCGCATCAGCTCGGTTTCCGAGTGATAACGGTTGAATACCGGGTGGCTGAGGATCGGCGATTGACGAACCAGCGCAGCCGGGATGGTGCTGACCACTGCAGCAGCGAGGGCGGAGAAGTCCGGCAGCGCCTGGCCGTCGGCGAACAGGGCCCACAGTGTTTCGACATCAGCTTGCGACGTGGTTTCGTCAAGGGACAGGCCTAGACGTTCGCCATCGACGACGCGCAGGTTGATCTGCTGCGCATGCGCCTGGTCGTGCAGCTTGGCGGTGTGGGCGCCAGTGTTGAGGGTCAGGGTGTCGAAGAAGTTTTCTTGCTCGACGTTCAGCCCCAGTGCGCTCAAGCCTTTGGCGAGGATCGCCGTCAGGTGATGAATGCGCTTGGCGATCTGCGTCAGGCCTTTTGGACCGTGATACACGGCGTACATGCTGGCAATGTTGGCCAACAGAACCTGCGCGGTGCAGATGTTCGAGGTGGCCTTCTCGCGGCGGATGTGTTGCTCGCGAGTCTGCATCGCCAGGCGCAGGGCCGGCTTGCCGAAACGGTCGACGGAAACGCCCACCAGGCGGCCCGGCATGTCACGCTTGAATGCATCTTTGGTAGAGAAGTACGCTGCGTGCGGGCCACCGAAGCCCAGCGGCACGCCGAAACGCTGGGCGCTGCCGATGGCCACGTCGGCGCCGAATTCGCCTGGCGGGGTCAGCACCGTCAGGGCCAGCAGGTCAGCGGCAACCGCCACCAGAGCGTTGGCGGCGTGGAAGCGTTCGGTCAGTGCGCGGTAGTCAAAGACATCACCGTTGCTTGCCGGGTATTGCAGCAGTGCGCCGAAGAACGGCGTCACGTCAGTCAGCTCAAGCTCGTCGCCGACGACCACGTCGATGCCCAGAGGCTCGGCACGGGTGCGCAGCACGTCGAGGGTCTGCGGGTGGCAGTGAACCGATGCAAAGAACGCGTGGCTGCCTTTGTTCTTGCTCAGGCGCTTGCAGAAAGTCATGGCTTCGGCTGCAGCGGTGGCTTCATCGAGCAGCGAAGCGTTGGCGATCGGCAGGCCGGTCAGGTCGCTGATCAGCGTCTGGAAGTTGAGCAATGCTTCGAGGCGACCCTGGGAGATCTCTGGCTGATACGGGGTGTAGGCGGTGTACCAGGCCGGGTTTTCCAGCAGGTTGCGCAGGATAGGCGACGGCGTGTGGGTGCCGTAGTAGCCCTGGCCGATGAAGGTCTTGAACAGCTGGTTCTTGCCGGCGATGCTTTTGATCATGGCCAGGGCGTCGGCTTCACTCAGGCCGTCGTCCATGCCGAGCACGCTGGTGCCCTTGATGCTTTCCGGGATCACGCTGGCGCTCAAGGCTTCCAGGGAGTCGAAACCGAGGCTATTGAGCATGGCTTGCTCATCGCCGGCGCGCGGACCGATGTGGCGCGCGATGAATTCGTTGGCGGTGCTTGTGGTTACAACGGCAGGGTTTACTTGAGTCATGTCGGCGCTCCTCAGGCTTCGGCGTTGGCTTTGATCAGACGGTCGTAAGCGTCCTGATCCAGCAGTTTGGCGACGGCAGAGGCGTCGGTTGGCTGAAAGCGGAAGAACCAGCCTTCACCCATTGGATCTTCGTTGACCAGTTCCGGGCTGCTGTCGAGCGCCGGGTTGACTTGCAGCACTTCACCGTCCAGGGGCATGTACACGCCGCTGGCCGCTTTTACCGACTCCACGGTGGACGCTTCCGCGCCCTTTTCGTAGGACTGCAGCTCTGGCAGTTGTACGAAAACCACGTCGCCCAGGGCGTTCTGCGCGAAGGCGGTGATGCCGACTGTGACGCTGCCGTCAGCTTCGGTGCGCAGCCATTCGTGATCTTCAGTAAAACGCAACTCGCTCATGGAAACTCCTAAGGGGGCCAGACTCGTCTGGTGGACGCGATTGAATGCTTGGGGCGTTAGCCCTGATTTATGCAGGGGTAATAAGCAAAATCGCGGCCAATGTTTTAAAAGCCATATAAAACAATGAGTTGTGTGATTTTAGGACAGAGGGGGATGATTTTTGTGTAGCGAAATCGCTACAGCTTGGGGCGTGGAAAAAAGCCTATCTGGATCAAAGCCTTGCACACTGGTCGCTGGGGAGGGGTGTAGCGATATCGTTCCGCTGTAGCGCTTTCAGTACGGCTGGAGGTCGTTTCCAAGCAGGTTAGAAGCCTTCCGATTGGAATTCGTCCCGCAGGAGCTGCCGAAGGCTGCGATCTTGTCGCAGGCAACACAGTATCAACGTCAAGAGATCGCAGCCTTCGGCAGCTCCTACGGGATGGGGCCAGGCGTGGGCATTCTGTGACGGCTAGTGCCCGTGGGAACGCCGTACTTGCGCAGCCTTCGGCAGCTCCTACAGGATGGGGCCAGGCGTGAGCATTCTGTGACGGCTACTGCCTGGTGGGGATGCCGTACTTGCGCAGCCGATGCGCGATCGCCGTGTGGGAGGTCTGCAGGCGGCTGGCGAGCTGCCGGGTCGAGGGGTAACTGACGTAGAGTTTTTCCAGCAGGGTTTTCTCGAACTCGTCCATGGCCTGCTCCAGGCTGTCGACTTCGGTGTCGCTCTGGCGCGCCACCGAGGTGCCGGCGATGTCGAGGTCGCCGATGTCCACCAGGCTGCTTTCGCAAATGGCAGCGGCGCGGAAAATCACGTTCTGCAACTGCCGTACGTTGCCTGGCCAGCGGTTGCCCAGCAGCGCCGGATAAGTCCCGGGCGCCAGGCGACACACCGGGCGCTGGATCTGTGCACAGGCCTGCTGCATGAAGTAACGGGCCAGCAGGAGGATGTCCTGGCCCCGCTCACGCAGCGGCGGGACTTCGACATTCAGGACATTCAGGCGGTAGAAGAGGTCTTCGCGGAACGAGCCTTCGCTGACCATTTTTTCCAGGTCGCGGTGGGTTGCGCTGAGGATTCGCACGTTGACCTTCACTTCGCGGTCACCACCGACTCGCCGAAAGCTGCCGTCATTCAAAAAGCGCAACAGTTTCGCCTGCAGGTAGGGAGACATCTCGCCGATCTCGTCGAGAAACACCGTACCCTGGTTGGCCAGTTCCATCAGTCCCGGTTTACCGCCTCGTTGCGCTCCGGTGAATGCCCCGGGGGCGTAGCCGAACAGTTCGCTTTCGGCGAGGTTCTCCGGCAATGCCGCGCAGTTCAGCGCCAGGAAAGGTGAACTGTACCGGGCGCTGATGGCGTGGCAGGCGCGCGCTACCAGTTCCTTGCCGGTGCCCGTTTCGCCCTGGATCAGCAGGGGCGCATCCAGGGCCGCCACGCGCTGGGCACGGGCCTTGAGGGTGCGGATGGCGGGAGATTCGCCAAGCAGCGCATCAAAGCCTTCGGCATGGTCGTGGTGCAGCGCTGACAGGCGCTCGCCGATGCGGTTGGGTTGATACAGGGTCAGCAACGCACCGGCGTCGGTAATGGGGGTGGCGTCGAGCAGCAGGGTCTGGCCGTTGACGGTGATCTCGCGCAGCGGCAGGCGAAAGCCGTGCTCCAGCAACGCGTCGAGCAGCGCCGGGTCGGCAAACAGCTCCGCCACGCTTTCCCCGGCCGGTTCGCGACCATACAGGGCAATCAGTGCCGGGTTGGCCAGCAATACATTGCCCGCACTGTCGAGCGCCAGCACCGGGTCGGTCATGGCTGCCAGCAAGGCATCGAGCTGCAGGTGCCGGCGCTGGCCAGGCAGGATGTCCACCACCGTCACGGCCTGCACGCCGCGCACGCTGAACAGCGCATCGCGCAGCTCTTCGAGTACTTCCGGGCTCAAGGTCGGAGCGTCGATGTAGACGTTGGGCGGCACCATTTCCACCGCATCCAGGTTGAGATTGCGCCCACCGAGCAACGCCAGAACTTCCTGGGTGATGCCGACTCGGTCGATGAAGCTGACGTGAATGCGCATGGGGCGATGGGGTTCTGGCGTGCGGAGGGTGGCAAGTATGCCTTGGGCAGGGCTGCAGGTGAAATCCTGGACTGATATCGCGGCCCTTCAGAAGCAAAGGTTGCCTGGTGTGCCATGGTCTGTGGGAGCAAAGCTTGCTCCCGCAGGACTCCCTTACAGCTTTACACCTACAGGGCTGTGCCGGTTACTCGAGGTGTTCGGGTTTGACCGGGTCGCCGGATTTGACGTCGAGCTGTGCCCGGACGTCTTCAAACATCAGGTCGTACGCCTTGTGCACCGTGCCGATGCCGGCGTCCTTGGGCAGGCCATGCTTCTGCGCCAGGCGAGTGGCATGGCGGGCGAAATCGAATGCCTGGTCCTTGGGCAGGAAAAACTCCTCCTGCAGTTCCTTGCCCTGCACCGAGCCATGCATCTTGAACAGCATGCCTTCGCCTTCCTTGGGGTCCTGGGTCACTTCATAGTCGATGCTCAGCGCGTAGCTGTAGTCATCCTTGTTCAGCGCCGTGCGCTCGATATGCAGGTGACCGGGCTCGAACGTAGCCATTGGCATCTCTCCGTATCAGTTGGTAATGCCAGGTGTCGCCGCGCAGACGGGAGCGCCGGCAGGGGCCTGGATAATCGTTTCGCTGTCCGAGAGTGGACCGAACAGCGCGATATTTCCAGTAAAGCGACCTCGTTCGAGTATTTCCAGGCTCACGCCCACAGGGGCCTGTCAGACGCGGAACTGATCCATCAGCTTCATCTGATGGGTCGTCAGCGAATTGAGGTGGCTGCTGATCTGTGCCGATTCGGTCGCTTGCCCGGTCAGGGTCTCGGTGACGGTGCGGATGGCCGAGACGTTGCGGTTGACCTCTTCGGCCACGGCGCTTTGCTGCTCGGCGGCGCTGGCGATTTGCAGGTTCATGTCGCTGATCACGGTGACCGCATCGCTGATCTTGCTCAAGGCCTGGACCGCTTGCTGAATCTGGCCAGCGTTGCTGTGGGCCTGGGTCTGGCTCGAGTGCATGGTGGCAACCACGCCGCGGGTGCCGGTCTGAATACGTTCGATCACGCTGCGAATTTCTTCCACCGAGTCCTGGGTACGTTTGGCCAGGTTGCGCACTTCATCCGCCACCACCGCAAAACCACGGCCACTCTCGCCGGCGCGTGCGGCTTCGATGGCGGCGTTGAGGGCCAGCAGGTTGGTTTGTTCGGCGATGCTGCGGATCACTTCCAGCACTGAACCGATCTGCTCGCTGTTGACCGCCAACGCTTCGACTTCGGTGACCGCCTTGCTGACTTCATCGGCCAGTTGATTGATGTCGCGGGTGCTGCGCTCAATGATCTGCATGCCATCGCGGGCCGATTGGTCGGCGCCTTTGGCAGCGTTGGCCGCATTGGAGGCACTGTTGGCGACGTCATGGGCGGTGGCGCTCATTTCATTGGACGCAGTGGCAACCTGATCGATCTCGCGGAACTGCACCTGCATGCCTTCGCTGGTCTGGCGGGCAATTTCCGAGGACTGGTCGGCCGTGCCGCGCGCATCGGTAATGCTCTGTTTGATCTGCGCGATGGTCGGCTGCAGCTTGTCGAGGAAGCGGTTGAACCAGCTGACCAACTCGCCCAGCTCGTCTTTCTTGCTGTACTGCAGACGCTGGGTGAGGTCGCCGTCGCCGCTGGCAATCGCCTTGAGCATCTGGGCAACGCTGTTGATCGGCCGGGTCACGCCCGAGGCGGTGAGCCACATCAGCAACAGGCCGACCAGGCCAGCCGCCACCGCCACCAGCACGGCTTTGATGGTGCCGCTTTGCTGGGCCTCATCGAGTACCGCTTGCAGCTTCACCGAATCGGCCAGCAAGACGTTTTTCGGCAGGTCGATCACCACGCCCCAGGCCTTGGAATCAGTAATCGGGCTGACCGGATACACGGCGCGAATCAGCTCGCCCTGCTCGAGGATTTTCGGCGTGCCAGCGCTGAGCAGCTGCAGCACTTCCTTGCCATCGCTGCCCAAGGTGTCGGCGATGCTTTTGCCGACCTTGCTGGCGTCAACGCTGTAACCTGCGAGCACGCCACTGCCGGAGACGATCAGCATGTGCCCGGCGCTGTTGAACAGGTCACGCTGGGATTCGACAGCGGCCGCTTGCAGGGCATCGAGGGCGATATCCACACCGACCACGCCGATGGTTTTGCCATCCACCAGCAGCGGCACGGAAATGGTGGTCATCAGCATTTCCTTGCCGTTGACGGTATCGGCATACGGGTCCAGCAGGCAGGTGCGCTTGCTGTCGCGAGGGCAGGTGTACCAGCTGTTATAGGGCGTGCCGTTGATGTTGAGGGTGGTCTTGGTCATGTCGTCTTCGACCATGATCGTGTTGACCCCGGCACCACCGGCACGGCTCCAGTAACTGGCAAATCGCCCGGCCTCGTTGGACTGGCGCGCCGCGTCGTTGGCGAATTCGCTGTCCTTGCCGTCCAGGCCGTTGGGTTCGAATGCCAGCCAGATCCCCAGCACTTTGCTGTTGCGCTCGAAGGCGGTTCGCAGGCTCTGGTTCAATTCCTCACGCACAGTCCCCGCTTCCAGCGACCGCTTGGCCGCCATGCTGCGCAGGTCCTGGATCTGATCCGCCAAAGCCGTGACCACCGTCAGGCTCTCGCCGAAGGTCTTCTGCACCCGCACGGCTTGCTCTGCGGCTTTGGCTTGCAGCAGATTCTGCACGCTGTCGGTGAGCATTTTGCTGCTGGAGGCGCTTACCAGTTCGTCGTTCTGGTTGGTCTGGTAGATATTCATGCCCACGATCAGGGCAAGCACGCCCAGCAGGCAAAGGCCGGACAGCAGCACGATTTTCAGGCGGATGGAGAGAGAGTCGAACATAAGGCGAACTCGCGAATGGATGAGGTGTTGGCTGTGGGTCGAGACCGACCCGGTTCGCCAAGTCCATTCAGCGCCATGGGAGAGGCATCGGCGTCGGGAAGGTTTGCATGAGTAAAAGCCGATGAACGGTCAGCGCAAGCGTTTGCGAGGGTTCATTGGGTGTCGGGAAGCTCGCTCCCACATTGAACCGGGTCACTGTGGCAAATACCTGTGGGAGCCAGCCGGCTGGCGATGGGCACGACTCGGTCTTTCAGGAAGAGTGCGCCAGGGACTCGGGCCTCGACCAGATCCACAGGTTGCCCAGGCTCATCCCGGCGATGGCCAGGTAGATCGGCCAGCCATGATCGAGCATCACCAGCATCAGCCCGGCGCACAGCAACATGCTGGCCGTGGCGCTGACTTTGGCGCGACGGGTGATGATCTTGCCGTTGCGCCAGTTGTGGAGCATCGGGCCGAACAGGCGGTGGTTCTCCAGCCAGGCGCTAAGGCGTGGGGAGCTGCGGGTAGCGGCCCAGGCGGCGAGCAGGATGAACTCGGTGGTTGGCAGGCCAGGCACCACAATAGCGACCAGGCCTATGCCCAGGCTGACGTAGGCCAGCAGGCCGAAAAGAAAACGTATGAGTCTGGAAGATGAGGGCATGGGCTCAAGGTAACGCATGTGGGGCTTGATCGGAGGAGCCAGGGTGCGGTCCTTTTGGGAGGAGCCGGGGCGCGGTCCTGTGGGAGCAAGGCTTGCCCGCGTTAGCGATGCCGCGGTCCAACCTGTCAATCGCGGCGCCTCAATCGCGGGCAAGCCTTGCTCCCACAGACCAGCAAGCCAGCTCTAACCTGTCAGGCAAATTCCGGGGTATAGGCCTGTTCCAGCAGCACGGTGAAGCGGTTAAAGGCATCGATCGCACCTTTATCCAGTTCAGCTTCTTGCTGTGCACTCAACTGCAGTCCATCCAGGGTCTTCACGAAGCGCTTCCAGCCCTCAGCACGACCACCGGCGGGTTCAGCGAGGTGGCGCGCGCCAAAAGTCTCGCTCAGCCCCAGGCCCACCGCGCGCTTGATCAGGAATGCCGCGCCCAGCTTCGAGCCTTCGGACACAAACAGCCAGCCCAGGGCCTCGGCCTGGGTTGGAGCGTTCACCGCGCCTGCCACGGGTGCCGGTACCTCGGTGTCGAGGTCTGCCAGGTCAGCCCTGGCCGCTTCCGCCCGGCAGCGCGCCGGCAGGTCGGGGACGATGGCGGTCAGTTCGGCGTCGTTGTACAGCGCCACCAGTTCCGACTGGAACAGGTACTGCGCGACGACGAAGCGGGCGAAGTTGGCCTGGGTTTCGAAAGGCGCGTGGGCTTTGACCAGTGCATCGAGTTTGGTGTGTGGTTCGTGGGTGATCTGGTTCAAGCGTTGTGAACGCAGAGCGCGGCGTTGAGCAGTGTCCTGGGTGGTCATGACAAATCCTTGAGAGAAAATGGTGCTTGGTAACGAGACGAACGAACAGGCGCCGGACAGTAAAAAAACCTCGTTGCGCGGGGGGAGAGGCCGCCGCGCAATGAGGCACGCAGGATCAGATATCCCACACCAGATTGACCGAGAAGTTGCGCCCCGGCTGGGTCAGGCGGTCGAGGTTGGCAGGCTGGGTCACGGAGGCTTCGCCCACGCTGTCGTAGCCGCGGACGTCATCCCACTGCCAGTACTTCTTGTTGGTCAGGTTGTACAGGCCGGCGTTGACGGTCACATCGTCGGTCACCTTGTAGAAACCGGCGAGGTCGAGCACGCCATAACCCGGGGTCTTGAACTGGGTGCTGGTGCCATCAGGCGTATTGAAGTTGGTGCTGTCGACCCGGTCCTTGCGTTTGACCAGGGTCCAGCTGAGCAGTGCGCCGTATTTGTCCTGGTCATAACCGAGGCCGAATACGCCGGTCAGCGGGTTGATGCTGTTCAGCGGTTCGCCGCTGTCATCGTTGCGACCGTACAGGTAAGACAACGAACCCTGGGTGTAGAGGCCATCGGGCGCGCCGAATGTGTCCAGGTTCAGGCGACCCTTGAGCTCCACACCCTTGATGGTGGCATGCTTGATGTTGTTGCTCTGGAAGGTGAGTTCGTCGTAACCCGGGGTAATGGCGTTCTCGTTGATGAAGTCGCGGTACTTGTTATGGAACACCGCGACGTCGAAGTTGCCGGCTTCAAACTGGCCACGCAGGCCGGTTTCGTAGCTCTTGCTCTTTTCCGGTTCGAGGTTGGGGTTGGGCGCGACCTGATAACCGCCGGAGGTATTTTCGAAGCGGCCGTACAGGGCCTTGGCACTTGGTGTGCGGAAGCCTTCGGCGTACTGGCCGTACCAGGTGTAGTGGTCGTTGAACTGGTAAGTGGTGCCAAACTTCGGCGACAGGCGATGCCAGGTCTTGGTGCTGTCATTCACCTCGCCATTGCCGCTCTGATCGGCGGTGGCCAGGAATCGCTCGGTCAGCTGCGGCTTGAGCTGGGTGTGGTCGTAGCGCAGGCCGGGTACGAAGGTCCAGTTGTTCCAGCTGATCTGATCCTGGGCAAACAGGCTGTAGGTGTTGATGGTCGGGTCCGGGAAATCGCTGGCCGGTGTCAGGGTGTCGGCGGCGCTCGGCGCTCCGATCACCCGGCAGGCGCCGGCCACGCTCAGACAGGTGCCGTCACCGGTGCGCAGGCCGGTGACCTTGTCCTGCTTGAGGGTGGTGCCGTAGGTGACGAGGTGATCGGTTGCGGCGACGGCAAATGCCTTGTCGGCCTGGGCATCGAACACCCACTGGCGATCCTTGTAGGTGGTGTTGCGATTACGCAGCACGGTGCGCGACGGCGCGTAGATTTCCTGGGTGCTCTGATCGGTCTTGGCGATCTGGTAGTTCAGGGTCCACTTGATGTTGTCCGCCAGCGCGCTGTCGAGGCCGAAGCGGTGCTCAAGGCCAAAGCGCTCGCGAGTAATGGTTTCGTTGCCACTGCGCGCTTTATAAAAACCAAAACCGCGCCCCGCGTTGAACGGTCCGCCCACCGCACTCAGCTGGTTGGTGTCACGGTCGTCCTTATAGTGCTCGTAAGTCAGGCCGAATCGCCCGTCCTCGGCATAGTCCCAGCCCAGCTTGGCGAGGATGTTGGTAGTACGCACGTCTTCCGGGTTGGCTTCGGTGCGATTGAGCCCGGTGCCGCCGGTCTCGCCATAGGACTCGGTTTCATGCCCGTTGCGCTGGCTCAGGTGCAGCAAGCCATCAAAGTCGCCAGCGCGCCCGGCGACGGTGCCGGAGGTCAGCCAGCTCTCGTCGGCCGAGCTGTAGCCGGTCTTCAGGCGAGCGCCGACATCCTGGCCGGGTTTGATGATGTCGTCCGGGTCGAGGGTGTAGTAGCTGACTGCGCCACCGATGGCGTTGCTGCCATACAGCACCGAGGCCGGGCCGCGGAGGATCTCCACGCGCTTGACGATTTCCGGGTCGACGTAGTTGCGATTGGTCTGGGCGTAGGGGCCGTTAAAGAAACCGTCGGGCACTTGTACACCGTCGACCTGGGTCAGCACCCGGTCGCCATCGATGCCGCGGATGTTGTAGCCGGTGATGCCGGAGCGCTGTCCTGTGCCACCTACGGATACGCCTGGCTCGTAGCGCACCAGGTCCTTGATGGAGTTGATGTTGTTGCGGTCGAGTTCTTCACGGGTGTGCACCGTGACCGTGCTCGGTACGCTGCTCACGTCCTGTTCCTGGCGGGTCGCGCTGATGGTCACCTGCTGCAGGTTCAGCGCGCCGGTGTTGTTGCGCAACGCCAGGACGATGTTGTTGTTGCCCAGTTTGCGATAGCTCAGGTTGGTCCCCACCAACAGGCGATCGAGGGCGGTTTCCGGCCGCAGGGAGCCGCGCACGCCGGGCGAGGCCACCCCCTGCGCCAGCTCGGCGGAAAACCCGACCTGCCAGCCCGTCACAGCGGTAAACGCATTCAGCGCCGACACCAGGGATTGCTGGGGAATGGCGAAAGCGTAGTCACCGATGTTGCGGGTCTGTTGGCCGTCTGCGGTGGCGGCCAGCAATTGCGCGCTGCCGGCCATCAGAATGGCGGCGGTCAGCAGCGACAGCACGCGCGAAGGGGTAGAGGACTGGCGGGTAAGGCGAGAGGACATCGATAGCGCTCCGTGTCGCACGAATCTTTATAGGTGCTGATTGGCATTTGTGGATGCGAATCAATTGCATTGGCTATAACGAGACGAACGAGCTGCAGCTATCGAGTAAAAATAATTCTTATTTAGTTCAAAATCACCAGCGCCGGGAATTCCCTGAGTTGCGCCGAGGTGATGTGGGCCAGCGAGCGCACCACGTCCAGCGGCTGGTCGAGGCGATAATTGCCGGTCACGTTGATGTCCGCCAATTGCTCGTTGTTGTTGATGATCCAGCCAGGGTAATAGCGACGCAGTTCCGCCAGCACCTGGCTCATCGGGCAATTCTCGAACACCAGGCGGCCCTGGACCCATGCCAGTTCGGTGGCGGCGTCGAGTTTGGTCGGGCGGTCAAAACCGTTGGGGCCGATGCGAATACTTTCCCCGGCCGACAGGCGCACCCTTGCATCGTCGCGCGTGGCGCGCAGGTCGACATCCCCGCGCTGCACCTGAACCTGCGCCACGCCGTCCAGATAACGCACGGCAAAGGCGGTATCGCGCACGCTGGCCTTCACCGGGCCGGCATCGATTTCCAGCGCCTGGCCACGATTGCCCGCCACTTCAAAAAACGCTTCACCCTGATACAGGCGGGCAATGCGCTGCTGATCATTGATGGTGCTGGAAAACGCCGAGTTGGTATTGAGCAGGACTTTTGAACCGTCCTCCAGTTGCAGGCGCTGGCGTTCCCCGACGACGGTCAGGTGATCGGCCTGCAGGCGTATGGGCAGATTGCTGAAGCTGAACAGGCCGAGGATCAGCACGGCGGCGGTTGCCAGGGGTTTCCAGTGCGGACGCAGGCGCGACAGCACCGTTACCTTTGGCGGCCGGGCCGCCAGTGTCTGCGCGCTCAGCATCACTTGCGGGCCATCCCATATCGCCTGCGCCTCGGCAAACGCCTGGGCATTCAACGGGTCGGCGGCGAGCCAGGCCTGAAATGCCTGAGACTGGTCCTCGCTCGGACTGCCCAGCACGATGAGCCAGTCCAGGGCCTGGTCCATCGCGTTGGCGCGGTCCTGCGCCGGGGAGGGCGGAGGCGAGCGGCGGGTGTGCGTCACGGGTTTTCCTCGGCAGTGTCTGTGCACTGCTGTTTTTTTAGTGGAGCGTGAAAAGACGCAAGGGTAGCAAAGCCTCGCGAACTCAGTCGCCGTTCAGGCGTTCGGCGACCCCGATGCAGATCGCCATGATCAGCTTCAGTTCCTTTTGCACGGTGCTCATCGAGACGTCCAGTTGCTCGGCAATTTCCAGGTAACTGTGGCCATGCAGGCGACTGAGGATGAAGATCTGCTGTTGGCGTGAGCTGAGTTGATTGAGACTCACGTTCAGGCGCTCCAGCAATTGTTCGGCATGGGCGGCATCCTCGGCGCTGCTGACCGGCGCTGCGACACTTTCGACCACCTCCGGTGGCACGTCATCGACCAGGGTGCGCGACTGGACGCGCCGCGCGCGCAGGTGGTCAAGCGCGAGGTTGCGGGCAGTCTGGAACACGAAGGGTTCAAGGTGATCGATGGCCCGTTCACTGAGCGCACGCGTCACTCGCAGGTAGGTTTCCTGCAAGAGGTCTTCGGCGGTGCTGTGATTGTTGACCATCCGCTCCAGCGTGCGCAGCAGGGAAATCCGCTGGGCGATGAAGACATGATTGAAGCGCGATTGACTCACGGGAGGACCTGATCCATTTCGAGCTAATGATAATGCTTATCATCTACTGTCATGGTCAAGCGCTTAATCGTGAAAATCTGCGTAGGAGCTGCCGCAGGCTGCGATCTTTTGATTTTGCTGTCAAAAGATCGCAGCCTGCGGCCGCTCCAACCGGGAATGGTGGTTGGTTTTCGGTTTTTTTGTGGTTTAAAAACACCACGCCCGTTAACA